>CANIJN010000162.1 GCA_947467625.1 Opitutia bacterium
GATGGGGATCACCGAGCGCGATGTGGCGAATTCCGTTTTGCTCGCGCTGAGCGGCAGCAGCCAAGTGCAGCCGGGGTTTTGGCTCAATCCTCAGATGGGTATCCAGTATTCCATCAACGTCCGCGCGCCGGAGCGCGCTCTGGATACGCTCGAGGCGCTCAATTCGATCCCGATCAACGCCAGCCGCCCCGGCGAGGGCGACGGCCAGGTCCTCGCCAATCTCTCTTCCGTCCAGCGTGCCCAAGGCGCGCCGGTGATCACCCACTACAACGTGACACCGGTGATCGATGTGTTCGGCGGCGTCAGCGGTCGCGATCTCGGCGGCGTGTTGCGGGACATGCAGCCGCTGATTGCCCAAGCCGAAAAGGAACTGCCGCGCGGGAGCTTCATCATGATCCGCGGCCAGGCGGAAACGATGAACTCCAGTTTCATCGGTCTGAGTGTCGGCCTGTTGGTTGCGGTTGTGCTGATTTATTTTCTGCTCGTTGTGAATTTCCAGAGCTGGCTCGACCCGTTTATCATTATTACCGCACTGCCCGGGGCGCTCGCCGGGGTCGTGTGGGCGCTCCACCTGAGCGGAACCACTGTGAGCGTGCCCGCGATGATGGGAGCGATCATGAGCTTGGGAGTGGCCACCGCCAATTCCGTGTTGGTGGTCAGCTTTGCCCGTGACCGTTTCCTAGAGAATGCCGATTCACTCGCCGCGGCGTTGGACGCCGGCGCCAGCCGACTTCGGCCGGTGTTGATGACCGCACTGGCGATGATCGTGGGCATGCTGCCGATGTCGCTGGGGCTTGGCGAGGGCGGGGAGCAGAATGCTCCGCTCGGTCGTGCCGTGATCGGTGGACTCGTCGTTGCCACGGTGGCGACCCTCTTCTTTGTGCCTGTCGTGTTCCGGTTGATGCATCGCCGGACCGCAGCGAAATCGGCCGATATCCCGGCAACGACGCCGGTTAGTGCGTGAACCCATTCCCATGAACTCTCCTGCTCTCCCGCCGGCCGCGCCGGCTCCAATCCCGCGCCGGGTGCCACTGGGGCGGATCACCGTCGTGGCGGTGGTGCTGGTCGCCCTGGCCGCAGTGGCCGGAATGCTGCCCCGTTGGCGGGACCGTGCGACGCTCGCCGCTGAGACGCGCGAACTCGCCGTGCCCACGGTGCTCGTGACGTCAGCCGTTGCGGGCAAGGCCAGCACGCCGGCGTCGTTCGCCGCCGAAGTAAAGCCGCTGCTGGAAGCGCCCATCTACGCGCGGGCCAGTGGATACCTCAAACGCTGGCTCGTGGACCTCGGCGGCACTGTCGAGGCGGGCCAGTTGCTGGCCGAGATCGATTCGCCGGAGCTTAACCAGGAACTGGTCCGGGCGCGCGCTGAGCTCGTACAGGCGGAAGCGGCGCTCGGTTTGTCGCGCGTGACGGCGTCGCGCTGGGCTGATCTGCTTCGGCAATCGAGCGCCAGTGCACAGGAGGCGGCGGAAAAACAATCCGACTTCGCGCTCAAGTCCGCCACGTTCGATGCCGTCCGCGCAAACGTGCGCCGCCTCGAAGAGCTCCACTCGTTTGAGCGGGTGACCGCGCCGTTTGCCGGAGTGGTCACGGCGCGCCGCACCGATGTCGGCGAACTCGTGAGCGCGACCGGAGGGAAGGAACTGTTTCGTCTCGCCCAGTCGCGAACGCTGCGGGTGTTTGTGCGCGTGCCGCAGACCGTCGCGCGCACGGTGGCGATGGGCCAGACCGCCGAACTCATGCTGCCCGATCTCCCGGGCCGCGTCTTTCCAGTGAAGGTGGTGCGCACGGCTGGCACCTTGGACCCCGCGACGCGCACGTTATTGACCGAGCTGGAGGCGGACAACCCCAAGGGAGAGATTATGGCGGGTAGCTACGCGCAAGTCCGCTTTCCGCAGGCGAAGGTCGATGCCGCGCTCACGCTGCCCTCGAATACGCTGCTCTTCCGGGCGGAAGGACCGCAGGTGGGCGTCGTCGGCACGGATGGAAAAGTGGCGCTGCGCGGGGTAACGTTGGGCCGCGATTTCGGAGCGACGCTCGAGGTGCTCGCGGGGGTTGGTCCGACGGATCGTGTGATAGTGAATCCGTCTGATTCATTGGTGAACGGCGCCGTGGTCCGTCTCGCGAGCGCCGCGGTGGCAACCGAGAAAAAATAGGCGGATCGGTTGTCGGCGGAAAGGCGTGAGCCTTCGATTCAGGGCTTGAACAAGGTGCACGTTTCCCGTCGCCTGCGCTCCGTCGCGATGCCTCCCCACACCGATCAAGCCCGCTGGTTTGCCGAAGAAGTTCAGCCGCACGAAGCGGCGCTCAGGGCCTATTTGCGGGGACGTTTTCCCTCGTTGCACGACGTAGATGATCTCGTGCAGGAGTCGTATGCGCGGATTTTGCGCGCGCGAGAAATTGGCACGGCCAAACTCACGCGGGCCTATTTGTTTGTGACGGCGCGCAATCTCGCCCTCGACGCGATTCGCCATACCAACGTCGTCGCGATCCAGTCTTTAGCTGAAATCGACGAGTCGTCCGTTGTAGAAGAGAGGCCCGATGCGGCCGAAGCCGCCAGCAGTGATCAAGAACTCGAAATTCTCGCCGAAGCCATTGCGACGCTCCCCCAGCGCTGTCGGGAGATCTTCGTGTTACGACGCTACCGGGAACTCTCGCATCGGGATATCGCGCTCAGGCTCGGCATTGCCGAAAACACCGTGAACGCTCAACTCGTGATCGCCATGCTGCGCTGCCGGGAATACCTGCGGCAACGGGGAGTGACGTCCCGCGGAAAGGAGCATGCGCCGTGAGCGAGCGATCCCCGCGCGATTCGACGGCGCCGGCTGAGCGGGCCGCCACGGAATGGTTTTTTCTGCGTGACGGCGGATTCACACCCGACCAGTCGCGGGCGTTTGAGCAATGGATGGAGGCGGACGTGAGGCATCGCGCGCTCTTTGAGGATATCGAGCACACTTGGGGTCGGCTCGGCGCGGCGCAATCGCTGGTTGCAGCGCCGGCTGCGAGGGCGGTTTCGACGGCGTCGTCGACGGTGCGTTTTCCCCGTAGGGGGCCCTGGCTATCGGTGGGATTGGCGGCGGCGGCTGCGATTGCCTTGGTCGGGTGGGTGGGACTCACCTCGCTCGGTATGGGCCGCGCGGAGTTCGCCGAGCAGGTGGCGACGGAGGTCGGCGGACTGCGCCGGCTGGATCTGCCGGATGGCTCATTCATCACCCTGAATACGAACAGCTCGGTCGATGTGCAGTTCACCGCGGCCGAACGTCGGATTCGGTTGCTGCGGGGCGAGGCTCATTTCGAGGTCGCGAAGAATTCCGCCCGGCCCTTCGTGGTCGAGGCGACCGGCGTCGCGGTGAAAGCTGTCGGCACAGCGTTCAGCGTGCGGGTGAAGTCCTCGGCGGTGGACGTGCTGGTGACCGAGGGCCGGGTGCGCGTCGATGATGCGGTTCACGGGGCATCGCTCTTGGAGGCGGTGCCGGCCATTGTTTCCAAGGATCTGTCGCTCCTCGTCGCCGGCGAGCGTGTAACCATTGCGACGAGTCCCGACGTGGCGCCCGTGCCGGCCCGCATTACTCCCGTGGCAGAGACGGAAATTGATCAGGCGCTCGCGTGGCAAAAGCGCCGGCTCGATTACGCGGATGCACCGCTTTCGGAAATCATCGCGGACTTTAATCGCTACAATCAGCACAAAATCGTGGTCGCGGATGCGCGCCTGGCGGAGCGACGGTTTGGCGGCACGTTTCCCGCTGGCGACTACGGTTCCCTCGTGCAATTGCTCGAAAAAACGTTCGGCGTCGTCGTCGAACGCCGGGAACGCGAGACGGTGCTTCGGCTGCCGTAGTCATTGGGCCGCCCGACGCGTGGTGCCCTGCGGTGAAAAAACTCTTAGCGCGTTCGCGCGGGCCGGACGTTGTGTTGGGTAACCCCTATGAAATCCCTCCAACGGTTCGTCTCCACGGCCTGCTTCGGCTGGTCGGTCTGCGTGCTCCTCGCGTTCGTGACTTCATCAGCCCTTGCCGCCGAAACAGTCAAGCGCGCCTTCGACATCCCTAGCGGCGACGCGTTTGCGACCCTCAAACAGTTCTCCGCGCAGTCCGACGCGCGCTTGCTCTACTCGGTCGACGCCGTGAAGGGGGTGACCACAAATGCGGTGAAGGGCACGCTCACGGCGCGTGAGGCCCTGAGTCGGCTCGTGGCGAATACCGTGCTGATCGTGACGGAAAATTCGGCCGACGGTGCGCTGGCGGTGACGCGGGGGAGTGATGAACGCCCAAACGCCGATTGGGCGGCGCCCACGACGCCAAATGACCGTCCGAAAAAAAATCCGGTGCAGGAACGTGACGAGGCCGTCCAGCTCAACGCGTTTGAGGTGCAGGCCTCAACCGACACGAGCTATGGCGCGCTTAACTCCAACTCGATCACCCGCTTCAACACCGAACTCGCGACGATGCCCGTGTCGGCGGATATATTTACCAAGGCGTTTATGGACGACGTCGCGGCATCCTCGGTCGAGGCGATGATTCAGGAGTATTCCGCTGGCGCCGGTTTCTCGACGTCCGATCCCGGTGGCAACGCCGCGCAGGTCCAGCCCGGCGACCTGGTGGGCACCTCGTATATCCAGCTCCGCGGATTGAGCACGCCGCTCAGTCAGCGCGACGGTTTTATGCCGGTCGGATCCTACAACGCCCCGGGATCGACCGGCGTGGGCATGACCAGCAATTTTGACGTGGAGCGCGTGGAGGTGATCCGCGGACCGCAGGCCTTGCTCTACGGCGCCGGTGGCGCCGGCGGCGTGATCAACATTACGTCCAAGATGGCGCACTTCAACCGCCGGAACGGCAGCGCCCTCTTCCGGGTGAACCAATACGGCCAGAAACAGGCCGAGCTGGACCTGAACTACGGCGGCAAGACGTTCGCCGTGCGTGCGGCGTTTCTGCGCCAGGAGCAGCAGGGCCGTCGCCTGAACATCGGAGGCCGGATCAATGGTCAGTATCTCCAGTTTGCGGCGAGCCTGTTCGGCAATACCACGGTCCGCTTGTCGCTCGAACAGACCAAGTTTGCCCGCATCGCGAACAGCAATTTCAACGTCAACCTGCGCACCAACGACCCGCGCAACGGGTACTCGCTGCAGTATCTGCTCGCGACGAACCAGGCCGGCGCGACCGATCCCGTCACGGGCGCGGCGTATTCGAGTGGAGCCTTGCTCAACGGAAAGTTGGATTGGGACAATGTGAACTCCCTCGCCGGCAAGTTGAGCAGCGATCTCACGGTCACGGACTTCGTGCAGCTCACGGTGGACACGAAGTGGAGCCGCTGGCTCTCGACCCAGTTCGCGGTCGGCTACAACAACTATTGGAATCAGGTGACGAATGGCGGCCTGAACCTGCGCGGGCCCGGGGCCAACGGAAATGCGCTCCCCTCCTGGTCGATGTCGGGCCTCTTCTCCGACCTCACGCTGCCCGCGATTTCCAAGGGCGCCCGTTTTTCGGCCCTCGCCACCCATGACCTGTTTCGTGGAGTGGGGAAGAGCCAGACCATCGTCGGCGCGGACTTCTGGCGCACGGCCCTTAGCGAAATCGGTTACCGCTCCTTTCTCGCCGACGGAAATTTCAACGCGGTCGTGAATCCCGCCATTGCCGCCAACAACGGTCGCACGATCATGCCCGCGCAGTTTTGGTCGCTGGCCGACGGCGTGGTGTTGAATCCGCTCGGCGAACCGTTCGGGCAAACGTCGACGGTCAACGGCGTAAACTATGTCCGCCAGCTAACGTCCCCGCCCAATCCCGCGTTGCGCACCGCAGCCAACCCGCTCGGCATCCAGCTGGGCGGCAGTTCCTACGTGGTATCGCGCCTCGTCAATCGCGGCCTCTTTGGGGCGAATACCACGAGCTGGTTGGACAACCGCCTGAACACCTTGGCCGGATTCCGCTTCGCTTATTCCGACTACAATCGCTACGACCAGCAGGCACCGGTGAATCATAAGCAGGCGATTTCGGATACGGTGAATTTCAACCTGGGTGCCAACTATGCACTACTGAGCTGGCTCCGGCCGTATATCGGCATTTCCGACTCCAATCAGCCGCCCGCAGTCGTGGCCCTTGGGCCGACCGGCGAAGTGCCGAAGCCGGCGCACGGCCTCGGGGCAGAAGTCGGTCTGAAGTTTGCGAACCGCTCCGGCACGTTCTCCGGTTCCATCGCCGCTTACGGCGTGGATTCAAAGAATGAGGAGTTTCGGATTACGTCTCCGCTGCAGGTGGACATCAACCCCGTGGGGCTGAATGGCCGCGGGCCCTCGGGCGTGTGGGTGAACGTCGACCGGCAATCCAAAGGCCTCGAGTTCATGCTCACGGCTGCGCCCACGAGCCACTGGCGCATGCGCCTCAGCGCCTCGACGGTGGACGGCACGATCAACAGCACCCGCATCTACCCGCAGCTGTATAACGACCAATTCTACGCCAAAGACGGAGCGGTGACCTATGCCGATGGGTCGGCCGTCTGGGTGCCGACGACGCCCTCAGCCGCCACGCCCACGCGGCCCGCCGGCACGGCTGGCGCCGTGCCGCTGACGATTGCACTGATGAACACGCCGACGAGTCCCTACTGGGCAAACCCTCAGGCAATCACGGCCGCCATCACCACCAGCTCGGCGGTCGCCACCGTTCTGCGCAGCACGGACCCGGTGCACGGTCCGATTTTGACGGGCGTGGCGGGGCTGCCGATCTCGGCGTTGCAGATCGCGCCCAATCCTGCGAGTCCGCCGCCAGTCAATATCCCCGTTTCCCTTAGTGGCGAACAGACCGTTGGCTATCCCCTCTACAGCGCGAGCTTCACCAATCTCTACGACGTCAGCGCGGGGGCGCTGCGGGGATTCAAGATCGGCGGCACGACGCGCCTCGGCTGGAAATACCGCAACTACTACTATTACCCGAGTGGTATCGTCCCGGGCATCTCGCGGTCCCTGTTCGCGTATCCCACGCAGGTGCAGTTCGACCTGATCACCGGCTACACCCGCAAGCTGGGCCGCTACATCTTCTCCACGCAGCTTAATGTGGCGAATCTCTTCAACCGCTATCATGTCCTGATTCTCCCGAACGCGAACAGCGGTTATCAGACCCCCACGCTGCTCAACGCCACCTTCGACAACCAACCCCGGGTCTTCACTTGGACAAATGAAATCAAGTTCTAATCTTTTCTGCGGGCTCGTGCTTTCGGTCCTCGCTGCGCAGGCCGCTTTCGGTGCTGAGCCGAGGCCGAACATCATCGTGATGCTCGCCGATGACATGGGTTACGGTGATCCGCATTGCTACAATCCCGCCTCAAAAATCCCGACGCCCAATATGGATCGGCTCGCGGCGGAGGGGCAGCGGTTCACCGATGCGCATACGCCCGCCGCCGTCTGCACGCCGACGCGCTACGGTTTTTTGACCGGCCGTTATTCGTGGCGCACGCGCTTGCAGAACAGTGTTCTCTGGACCGAATACGAGGACCCGTTGATCGAGTCGACGCGGGAGACAGTAGCGCGGGTCTTGCAGCGTGCCGGGTATCGCACGGCCGCGGTCGGCAAGTGGCACCTAGGACTCAACTTCGCGAAACCCGGCGGCGGTTTTGTCCGCGGCAAGACGGGGCACATGAACGGGGCGGGCGGCACGCGTGAGGTGGATTTCACGCAGCCGGTGCAGGGCGGTCCGCTCGCGCTCGGTTTCGACACGAGCTTCCTGCTGCCCGGTGGCATCAATCTCGAACCGCACTTCTGGTTGGCTGACGATCGCGCCGTAGGTCAACCCAACGTCTGGCGTGCGAACGCCGCGCCGACGCGGGCGGGCACCTCCGGACTCGAAGTCCACGAGGGCTGGATGGCGGAAGGGTGGAGCGACGAAGCCGTCGGCCCGACCCTCACGGCGAAAGCGGAGGCATTCATTGCCGCGAGCGCGGCCATGAAGAAACCCTTCTTCCTCTATTTCGCGTCGCAGGCGCCGCATCGGAATTGCGTGCCGCCCGATTTTGCCCGGGGCAAGAGCCAGGCGGGCGTGCGCGGCGACATGGTTTACGAATTCGATTGGAGCGTTGGCCGCGTGCTCGCGAAACTCGACGAACTCGGGATTGCGAAGAACACGCTCGTGATCGTCACGAGCGACAACGGCGCCGTGCCGAAGAGCGACGAGGGCGAGGATTTTGGGCACAAGTCCAACGGCGACCTTCGCGGCTCCAAGGGCGGATTGTTCGAGGGTGGTCACCGCGTGCCGTTGCTCGTGCGCTGGCCCGGGCAGGCGTCCGCGGGCAAGACCAATGCCTCGCTCGTGGTGCTCACCGATTTGATGGCCACGTTCGCGGGCTTGGCCGGTGCAAGCCTGCCGGCGGGCGCGGCCCCGGATAGTTTCAACGTGCTGCCGGCGCTGCGCGGAGCGACGATGGACGCGACCGTGCGCCCGGCCGTCGTGCTGCACTCGGGCGCGGGACAATTCGCAGTGCGCCGCGGGCCGTGGAAACTGATCTTCGACGCGAAATTGAAACCGGTGCAGCTCTTCAATCTGGAGCGCGATCTCCCTGAGGAACAGAATGTGATCGCGGCGGAGCCTGAACTCGTGGCTCGCCTGCAGATGGAGTTTACGCGGATTCGCGCAGCCAATCCCTGACACTGCATACTCGCCCAGGACAATGCCTCCGGCGGCTGAACGGCCTTCGCGACGCGTGTTTGGATTCGCGCAACCAGCGTTGGGTCAGCGAGGCTACTTCGGCTGCAGCAAGTCCCACTTGTTGCCGTAAAGATCGCGGAAGACCGCGACGGTGCCGTAGTCCTCGTCGCGCGGCGCTTCGAGAAACTCGACCCCGCGCTCACGGAAGGCGCGGTGGTCGCGCTGGAAATCGTCGGTGTGGAGAAAGAGAAAGACGCGCCCACCGGTCTGGTTGCCCACGGCGGCGAGTTCGGCGGCGTTCTTCGCCTTCGCGAGCAAGAGCTGGCACGCGCCCGCGCTGTCGTCGCCCGGCGGGGCGACGAGCACCCAGCGTTTGTCGGGCTGCGACGCGGTGGGTTGTGGGCGGTCTTCGACGAGCCGAAACCCGAGGGCGCCGGTGTAGTAGGCGATGGCCTCATCGTAGTCGCGGACGACGAGGGAAACGGTGGCGATGGATTGGCTCATGACCCACGCTGCACCAACCGGTCACTGGGCTGCAATCGACGATCGCGAAATTTCCGCAGCTTTGGGTGGACACGACGGGACGTTTTCCGGATGAACTATCCGGTTCCGTTTACTTCAGTTGTTCCCCGTTCTCCCAGTCTCTCATCGCTCAGTCCATTATTCCCCATGTCCACCTCCCGCCGCCTCGCCCTCGCATTCTGTGCTTTCGCCTCCGTTGCCGTCGCCCACCCGGACGACCAGCCTGCTTCGACCGTTCGCAAAGTCGCGGCTGCGCCAATTCCTGCCGGCCCGCTCGGTTCGGGGGCGTGGCGTTTTCAAGTGGAGACGGGTTGGGCCAAGATTCCCTCGCCAGCGACGCTCAGTCCTACTCACGGTGGCGTAGTGGTGGATCGTGCGGGCCTGATTTATGTCAGCACCGACGGTCCTTCGGGTATTTTGGTGTTCTCACCGGACGGCAACATGGTCCGCACCATCGCCCCGGAGTTCAGCGGTATTCACGGCCTGATGCTCCGCGATGAGGGTGGTAAGCAATTTATTTACGCGGCGCACGTGAAGGGTAACCAGGTCGTCAAGCTGGGGCTCGATGGAAAACTCGAGTGGAAGATTGCCTGTCCCACGCAAAGCGGTCTCTACCCCGCACTCGAGGCCTGGAAGCCCAATGCCAAGACGCCCAATGCCAAGCCCAGCGCCACGGTGGTGGGCCACGATGGCCGCACCTATGTCGTCGACGGTTACAAGCCCACGGCAATCACGGTGGGACCCGACGGGCGGATCTACGTCGCGGATGGTTACGGTGCGAGTGTGATCCATGAGTATTCGGCTGACCGGAAATGGACACGCGTGATCGGCTCGAAGGGCACCGGCGAAGGCCAGTTCTCCACTTGCCATGGTATCACGCTGGATACCCGTTACGGCGCGCCGCGACTCCTCGTGGCCGACCGCGCGAACAAGCGTCTCGTGCACCTCGATCTCGACGGCAAATGGCTGGGTGTGCTCGCGACGGATCTGCGTCTGCCCTGCGCCATTTCGATCTTTGGTGAATTTGCCGCCGTGGCCGAACTGCAAGGCCGCGTGGTCATCACTGACAAGACCGGCAAGATCGTCTCCACGCTCGGCGACAATCCTGATCAAAAACAATGGGCGGCGTTCAAGCTGGCGCCCGAGTTCTGGCAGGATGGCATTTTTATCGCGCCGCACGGCCTGTCGTTCGACGCCGCGGGAAATCTTTTCGTGCAGGATTGGAACGCCACCGGGCGCCTGACCAAGTTGAGGCGCGAAGGCAAGGGCCTCGCGCTGGCGCGGTAACGCCTGGGTGTTTGCTCCGCACCGCGCCTTGGCTCGGCGCGGAGTAGAAGATGCCGGGAGACGCGCGCGATTCGCTCAATGGGATGCACGGATTCGCGGATCTTTAGTCTCAACCGGTGACCCGCTGTCCGACCTTCCCCGTGTCCATGGACCACCCCGATCACTCCCGTTGGCTCGTGGAGCACGTGATGCCCCACGAGCCGTTGTTGCGCGCTTGGTTGCAGGGCCGATTTGGGACGCAGGTGGAAATCGACGACATTGTGCAGGATGCCTATGCGCGTTTGCTTCGGGCGCGCGCGCAGGGCACGGTGGTGTCGCCGAAAGCGTTCTTGTTTCGCGCCGCGCGCAATATCGCGCTGAACCAAGTGCGCCATCGGAGCTACACTCATCCGAAGGAGTTAACGGAAAACGCCGTTTCGAGTGTCTTGGATCCGGGCGAAAGCGTGCCAGAAACGGTCGCGCGCGCCGAGGATATCCAATTGCTCATCCGCGCCGTCCAGTCTCTGCCCGAACGTTGCCGCCAGGTCTTTACTCTGCGAAAGATCTACGGATTGTCCCAGAAGGAGATCGCGGCGCGACTCGGCATTTCGGAAAATACCGTTGAAGTCCATGGGGCCATCGGAGTCCGCAAGTGCGCCGACTATTTTCAACGCCACGGCGATACCTCGCCGCGCCAGCCATGAATTCTCCGGACCACGAATTGCCGGTCCCGCGTGCCGACGCGGTGGTGGCGGCCGCTGCCAGATGGGTGATGCGGCAGGACCGCGGTCTCTCGCCCTCCGAACAAGACGAGTTTCTGCAATGGTTGGCCGCCAGTCCGAGGCACGCGGAGGCCTTGGCCCGGCAACGCGGGGCGTGGGACGCGTTCGACCGTCTGGCCGGTTTGCAGTCGTCGATGCAGGCGGTGCCGGATCCCGATTTGCTCGCACCCTCGGCGAATCCTCCACCGCGCGTCGGCCTCGTCCGCTTCGGATGGGCAGCGCTGTCGCTCGCGGTGCCCGCCATCGTTGCGCTGGTGCTGTGGCCGGGGGGCTCGCCCTCTGCGCCGTTGCCCCGGGCAGTTCCGCCGGTCGCGCGTGCAGTGCCGTCGATTGCTGCGATTGAAGAGCGCACACTCGACGATGGCTCGGTGGTCCGCCTCAACCGCGGAGCCGCCGTTATCGTCGAATTTTCAGCTACCGAGCGGCGGGTCCGCCTCGAGCGGGGCGAAGCGGCCTTCGCCGTCGCCAAAGACCCCGGTCGTCCCTTCGTCGTCGTGGCCGCTGGCGTGGCCGTGCGTGCGGTCGGCACCGCGTTCAACGTGCGACGCGCTGATCGTGCGGTCGAGGTGATCATCACCGAAGGTCGTGTAGCCGTGGCGGGCGGGGCCAGCGTCGGGGCAGTTGCAGTGCCGGAACTCGTCGCCGGCCACCGCGCCTGGGTGCCGGTGGCCGCAACCGGTGGAGCGCCTGCGGTCGGTCTGCTCTCCGCGGATGAGTTGGCGCGCCGGCTCGCGTGGCATCCACGTTTACTGAGCTTCTCCGACGAATCGCTGGCGAGCATTCTCAACGAATTCAACCGCCACAATTCCGTCGTTCTGCGCGCGGAGTCGGCCGCTCTGGGTGAGCTGCGGCTAACGGCACGGTTCCGCTCCGACAACGTCGATGGTTTCCTGCGGCTGTTGGCGTCCGACTTCGGCGTGCAGCCGGTGCCCGGCGAGCATGGGGACATTGTGCTGCGATTGGTCAGGTAGCCTGCCCCCGGGGCGAATGGCGTTGAAGGGCGGGAAATGTCAGGCTGCGTTAATGGAAACACCAACTCCGCGTGTCTTTCTTGTCGTCCGACTTACTACCCCATGATCCTACCCCACCTTTGCCAGCCGCTGCGCCTTACCGCAGTCTGCGTAACCTTGCTCACGTCGGTGCTTTTCGCCGCTGACGCCAAACGCCGCTTCGACCTCACGGCAGCCGATGCGACCGAGACGCTGCCCCGTTTCGCGGACCAAGCGAGCAGCGAGATCATCTTCTCGCCGGCGACGGTGCGGGGCGTCCGCACCAATGCGGTCTCCGGCGAATTCTCCGCGAGCGAAGCCCTCGACCTACTGGTCGCCCGCACGGGCTTGGTCGCCACGCGCGATTCGCCGACGGGCGCACTCGCCGTGCGGAAAGGAACGCCCGGCCCAAACGTGGATCGAGCGGAGCGCCCGGCACCCGGCCCCCGCCCGACTCGGGACGAGGGTGTGGACGAGGCGATAAAACTGTCTCCGTTTCTCACGTCATCGGACGGCGACGACGGTTACCACGCGAGCAGCACGCTGGCGGGCAGCCGCATCAAGACCCCGCTGCAGGATGTCGCGGCGCAAATCTCGGTGTTTACCCCGCAGCTGATGAGCGACCTTGGCCTAGCGAGCCTCGACGAGATCTACCTCTACTCGACCAATGTCGAAGGCTACTTGGAATATACGCCGGGCGGTGACCAAGGCACGGGGTTCGGGGCGCTGACTGTCGACAACAGCAACCGCATTCGCGGTCTCGGCGCGGTCACGGTTTTGCGCAGCTTCTTCGAGACGAGCTTTGAGGTCGACAGCTACAACACGGAGCGCGTGACGATTGCGAGCGGCCCCAATGCCATCCTGTTCGGTCTCGGCAACCCCGGCGGCATCACCGACGGCAGTCTCAAACAGGCCGGTTTCCGCAATCGCACGACGCTGGCCTATCGGCGCGACAACTTCGA
>CANIJN010000163.1 GCA_947467625.1 Opitutia bacterium
GGCGGCGGTCTGGCTGGCGAAGCCGAAATGGGCCTGAATCTCACGCGTGGTGGGCGGGTGGCCGTGGTGGCGTTGGTGATCGCGGACGAAACCCAGGACCTCGCGCTGGCGAGCGGTGAGTTCGGAAGACGGTGTTGGTGACATACTGTTCAAATGAACAGTGATGAAGTGTTGGCAAGCGAGGAGTAATGTTTGCGGTGCAGCGGAGCGGAAAAGAGCGAGCGAGCTGGCGCCCTACGGGGGGGCGCCGGGGAGCGCCGAAGGCGTTTCGTGGGGTTGCCATCGGCGGGAATCGTTGGCGAGACTCCGAATTTTTCCTATGCGCATCGCGGTTATTTCCGACACTCATGATCGTTTCCCGCCGACGCTGCCGGCGCGGCTGAAAGGGGCGGATGAAATCTGGCACCTCGGGGACGTGTGCGAACCGGCGGTCTTGATCGAATTTCAGGCGTTGGGACGGCCGTTGCACGTGGTGGCGGGGAACTGCGACGAGCATGGGGAGTGGCCGCTGGAGCTGGAGCTGGAGCGGGAGGGCGTGAAATTTTATCTGACGCATATTCCGCCGCACCGCGGGCCGGCGGGGTTTGCGGCGGTGTTGCATGGGCACACGCATGTGCCGCGCGACGAAGTCGTGGCCGGGGTGCGCTGGCTGAATCCGGGATGTATTTCGCAGCCGCGCGGGGTGTCGCCGAGCTTTGCGTGGCTGACGGTGGCGGACGGGAAAATCGTGAGCTGGGAACGTGTGCGCGTGTGAGCTGCGGGGGGATGATTTCCGCTATGAGCTTCCGATCCCACGTGCCGAATCTGCTGAGTGCACTGCGCATCGCCCTGATGCCAGCGGTGCTGCTGACGGCGGTGGGCGGATCGCGGCGATGGTTTGTGGGGCTGCTCATCGGGGCGCTGCTGACGGATGCGCTCGACGGATTTTTGGCGCGACGCTTGCGCGCCGAATCGGATCTCGGGCGGAAGCTCGACAGCTGGGCGGACTATCTGACGATGTTCACGGGGATCGCGGGGATCGCGATTTTGTGGCCCGCGATCATGCAGCGCGAGCTGGCGTGGGTGGCGACGGGACTCGTGGCGTTTTTCGCTGTGGTGGTTTACGGATTTGTGCGGCTGGGGCGGGCGCCCTGTTACCATACGTGGGCGTCAAAAGTTTTCGCGGTGGCGTGCGGGCTTTCGATGATTCCGCTGTTGGCCGAGTGGTCGGCGACGCCGTTTCACGTGGCGATGACGCTGTTGGTGGCCTGTGGGGTCGAGGAGTTGGCGATTGCGTTGCTCGTGCCCAAGTACACGGGCGAAGTGCCGACCGTGTGGCACGCGTGGCGGTTGCGGCGCGCGGGGCGGTGAAGCCGAGCCGTGTAAACTCAGTGGAGCGTTGAGAGCTGAGAGCTGACGAAGCGATCTTCAGGGTCGTCGCACGCGTAGCAGGCCGGAAAATCGAGCTGCCCGTTTGCTTTCGGCGATCGCCGGCAGTGTCGCGGCTCAGCGTAGTACACTTACTTGGACGAGACGGTGGCGATCTCCCTGAGTGCGAACGCAGCGCACAACGCGCTGGCGCTGCGGGGGCGAATCCCTTCACTCGCGACCACTGTGAACCAAGAGCAGCAGCAAAATTTATTTGGGTTTTTCACGCCGGCGGCGGGCGTGCACCGGCAGCCGCCCGCAACGGCGCGGCCCGAGCAGGTGGCCAAGGTGATCACGACGCCGCAGGGTGACGTAGTGCTCGAGCGCAGCCAGCGGGCGAATAATTATCGGCTGACGCTACGGCGCGATGGGACGGCGGTGGCGACGATTCCGGCCCGGGGTACGGAGCGGGAGGCGTTGCGGTTTGTGGAGCAGCATCAGGACTGGCTGGAGCGCGCGCGGGCGCGTCAACGTGCACGGCCGCGCGCCGCAGAAGTCTGGGTGCCCGGTGCGCGCGTATTGTGGCGTGGAGAGCTGACGGAGATCCGGGTGGCGACGGCAGGGGACAAACCGCAGGTCTGCCTCGCGGCAGATGTCTTTCGGGTGGCGCGGCTCGACGGGGATTTACGGTCGACGCTCGAGGCGCAGTTTGCGCGGCGAGCCAAGATCGAGTTGCCGGGGCGCACGTGGGAACTCGCCGCGTTGACGGGGATGGACGTGAAGCAAGTGACGGTGCGCAACCAGCGTTCGCGCTGGGGTTCGTGTTCGGCGAACGGCACGATTTCACTGAATTGGCGGCTCGTGCAGACGCCGGATTTTGTGCGCGACTACATCATTTATCACGAGCTGATGCATCTGCGGGAGATGAATCACTCGGCGCGTTTTTGGGCGCGGGTGGCTGAGGTCTGTCCGGGTTGGCAGGACGCGGAGCGCTGGATCAAACGCAACGGAAGTGTGATCGGGCTGTGAGCGGTTTCAGGTGACGTGAGGGCCGGGCGCGAGGGTACGGCGGGCGCGGATCGTGGCGATGGCGCGCAGGGTGACGGCGGTAAGCACGATGGCTCCGCCGCCGAGCGCGAACCGGGAAGGGTGTTCACTAGTGGCGAGCAGGACCCACACGGGATTGAGAATCGGCTCGATGACGGGGATCAAAACGGTCTCGAGGGCGGTGACGTGTTTGATGGCGCGCGCGTAGAGCCAGTAGGAGAAGCCGAGCTGCACGGTGCCGAGGAGCGTGAGCGCGATCCAGCCGCCGGTGGAGAGCGCGGGGGCGCCGATGATCCACGGGAGGCCGATGATAAACGCGAGCAGGTTGCCGAGGATAATCGATTCGACGGGGGACGAATCCTTTTGCTTGCGCAGGGCAATGGTCATCCCCGCAAAACAGAGGCCGCTGATCACGGCGAGGGAATTGCCGAGGGCGTGGGCGAACTCGAGGCTGTCGGCAAAGAAGAGCATCATGCCGCCGAGCACGGCGGCGATGGTGAACCAGTCGGCGCGGGTGGCGCGTTCGCCCAGAAACCATGCGCCGAAGAGGGCGATCCAGATGGGCGCGCTGTATTGGAGTAAAATGGCGTTGGCGGCCGTGGTGAGTTTGGTGGCGACGCAAAACGTGACGGTGCAGGCGGCGTAGCCGAGCGCGCCGAGGAGTTGCACGCGGGAAAAGTGGAAGCGCAGCGCGCGGCTGGTTGCGAGGAGGAAGAGCGCGGCGATGAAGCCCCGGCCGCCAGCGACGGCGAGCGGGGGCCAGTCGATGGACTTGATCAACACCCCTCCTAGGCTCCAGCACAGAGCGGTGGCGATGAGTAAAAAAACGGAACGGGTGTGGGCGGTGTGCAAGCGGATGGGCGGGAGCGAGCTGAATTGCGCGGTCGTCCGCCCCGTCGCAACGCCAAAGCGGGGAAGATGTGGCGGGGTGGGCCCGGGCGGCGAAATCGGGAGTGTGCACTCGGCCGCCGGGGTCCGGGAGTGCGCAGCGGAGCGTCGCGTTTGGCGATCGCTTTGGTCCGGCCGAGTGTGCAGATAGGGCATCGAACCGATGCGGACACTACCATGAAGAAAACGACCATCGCGGCCGTCGGAGGACTTATCATCGTGGTTGCGATCATCGCCTTCCGCTGGCGGGCCGCGCCCTCGCCCGTCGGATTGCCGGATCACGTACTAGGCGCGCGGGGCTTGGCTCTCCGGACTGGGCCGGGCCCGGGAGAGGTGCTTGGCGGAGGCGCCCCCGACGTGAGCGCAGCTGCGCCAGCGGCGGCGGTCCCGTTGTCGCCGGATAAGTGGGAGCGCATTGCCAAGATCCGGCGGGACTACGACGAGATCCGGGTGAAGATGTCGGCGGACTACGCGGCGGTGGGAGACAAATTTCCAGGCGGATTGAGCGCATTTCTTAAACAGCTCGCGCTGCTGGAGCGGGAGATGCACGCGGACTTCGCACGGGACCTCACGCCGCGCGAGCTGGAGGACTATGAGCTGCACCAGAGCACGACCGGGCAGACGCTGCAGCGGCGGCTCGCCGGAGCCGGGGTGACGGACGAGCAGCAACGCGCGGTGTATCGTTTGCAACGGGAGTTCGACGACCGCTTCTCGCTGGTGTTTGACCTGTCCCCGCCGGCGCTGTGGGAGCGAATGAAAGTCCAGGATGTCCTGCGGCAGAAAATTCGGTCGGAGCTGAGTGACGCCGCGTATGCGGCGTGGCTGAATGCGGACGACCCGAGTTTTGGCGCGATGCGCGGGTTTGCGGCGGAGAAGGGCCTGCCGCCGGCGGCGGGCGACGAACTCTGGCGTATCAAAAACGATTGGACGCTGCGCAAACTGGAGATCGCGGCCCAGCAGGGGCTGTCGCCCGAACAGCGCAAAGCGATGCAGGCGGCGTGGGTGGGGCAAATCCGCTCACGCGTAGCAGTGTTGGTGGGGGCGGACGCGCTGGCGCCGGGAGTCGAGGCGCTCGCCTGGCTGCCGGTCGCGCAGTGAAGCGGCACAACGGTAGCAGGCGTCCCCGCGCCCGACTGGGCGGAGCGGTGGGGTTAGAAAACGGGTGCAGAAATGCCTGATTTCAGGTGGGGGATTTCCGTAAGGAGATTATGGACACGAAAACGGCCCGCGGCCGGTTGCACCCTCGCCGAGACAGCCGTCAAAACTCGAATGACGTGGATTTTAACCGCTGGAAACTGCGCCGAATCCGTTGAAAAACTAGCTTGGTGGAACGGCGGGGATCAGCCAGAGCGCCTGTGGGGTGGCCTTCCGTGGGCGGGCTGGAGTTTTAGGTGAGAGCCCCTTGATGATCGGCGCGGCGACGGGGGTTTTCTTTTTCGCTGGGACCCGCGCGGACGGTTGAGCGAGGGGCCACGGGGCGGGGGCGGCGCGCGGGCCGGTGGATGCGGTCGAGGTCGGCGTGGCCGGCTGGGTGGGAAATGCGAGTTCCGAAAAGTCGTTGATGATACCGGTGTGGAGGCGGTCCTGTTTGTAGACTTGGAGGATCCGAGCGTGTTCGGCGTCGTTGGTGGGGAAAATTTTCGGCGGTTCCCCCGGGAGAAAAATAGCCGTGTAGGCGCGGCGGCGGTCGACCATGCGGCGGATGACGATCATCGGGCGAAGAAAACGCGTCGCGGCGAATTTGCGAGGTGGGGACGGAAATATTTCCGTGGTGGGACGTGGGGGCAGCTTGCTCAATCGGCGGGAAATATTGGTGGTTTCCGACCCCTCTGGTTTTACCGCAACTACGAGGCGGTCGCTCCGCTAGATATTTGCGAGGCGGGCCGGAGCGCGGGGAGCAGAAAAGCAGTGAGCGGCCCGATCACAGCTTGAGGGCTCGGGCGTAACCGGTGAGTTCGAGGAAACCGGAGCCGAGTTCGCGGCCGGAGTCGTCGCGGATGCGGCAGGCGCCCTCCCAATACGGGATGCCACCAAGGGCGCCGGTGAGCTCTTGGTTTTTGGCGAGTGGCTCGATGAGGAGGTGCACGGGGGCGCGCGTGAGGGGATCGGTGGTGGTGAGACGGATACGGGACGGATACGAGGCACCGGTGGCGGGGCTTTTCCAACGCTCGAGGACTTCGAGGGTGAACGGGGCGCGCTGAGTTTTTCCCGCGGCGTCGACCCACGTGAGCGTGGAGGCGGGATCAGCGGTGCCGTCGGCGCGGCGGAGTTGGTAAAGCATGAGTTCACGACCGTCGGTGAAGTGCACGCTGAGCCAGTCCCAGCCGACTTGGCCGCCGCTGAGCTGGCTGCTGCTGATTTCGTGGTCCATCCACGCTTCTCCGGTGACGCGGAGTTTTTCGGCGGGGGAACCGGAGGCGGCGAGCGTGGAGGTATTCGAGTGGGGCAAGAGGGTGAGTGCGCCCTCGGCGCGGAGGCGGGAGAACGTGAGGTAGTAGCTCGCGGCGGTGGGCTCGGCACCTTTGCGGGAAACGCCGTCTTCGCCGAAGATCACGAGTGGTTTCGCGGGCGTGAGCGTGAGCGTGAACGCGGCTTCAGCGCGGATACTGCCGGTGAGAATGAGACGAGGCGTGGATGACGCGTCGGCGGGATCGGCGAGGCGGAGGGACCACGGGCCGTTGCGCACGTCGAGGGTGGCGGATGAGGAGGCGGCGTCCCAGCCTTCACGACTGAGTTTTTCTTGATGGAGGAATTTACCGGTTTGCGTGTCGAGCAGCGCCATGTGCGCGAGGAAAATATGACCGGAGCCGAACGTCGCGGAGTCCTCGGCGCCCCCTCGCGGACCCGCGGAGCGGAAGAACGTGGCTTGAAATCCGAAGCGGCGCCCGGCGTCGGCGTAGAGGTGACCGGTGACATACCACCACTCGATTTTGAAGTCGGGGTGGTTACCGTGTTCGCGGGGGAAGGTGAAGCGGTGGCCGGGTTGCGGGACGGCAAAACCCTCGGCGGTGGTGAGCGGGATTTGTGCGCGCAGCGTGGTGAAGAGGCTGTGCGGGCAGAGTGTGCCGAGGAGCAGGGCGAAGAGGAGGCGCGTGACGTGTGAGTGTTTCCGATACGCCAGCGAGTGCTGAATCGACCGCCAGCGGGCTCCTACCTCTGAAACAATGGGATTCATCGGGAAGGTGAAGGGGGTGTTATTCTTCGCGGTCGGCGGGTAGATCGGCGCCCCAGCGGCCGACGGCGTAACTCACCGCGGCACCGGTCGCGATGACGGTGACGCCGAGGGCGGCGAGCTGGGCCCATGGCAGGGAAAAGCCGAGGGTCCAACCGAAGGACTGTTTGTTGATCACGTAAATGAGGAGCCAGCCGAGGGCCAGGCTGAGGAGCAGGCCGCCCGTGACAGCCGACGCGGCGAGAGCGGTGCCCTCGACGGCGGTGGCGCGGGCGATTTCGCGGCGCGAAAACCCCAGAGCGCGGAGGGTGGTGAGTTCTTCGCGGCGATCGAGCAGGACGCTGATGAGGGTGAGGGCGAGGCCGATCACGGCGACGGCCACGCCGATGACTTCGAGGGCGTAGGTGATGGAAAACGTTTGGCGGAAAATGCGGAGAATTTCGGAGCGGAGTGCTGCGTTGGTGTAGATGGCGAGGCCGGGGTGGCGCGCGAGCAACGCGGTGCGGAGACTCTCGGCGTCGGTGCCCGGGCGCAGGAAGAGGGAGACGTTGGCGGCGTAGTCGTCGCCGAACCAGGCGACGAGGCGGGCGCGTTCGACGAGCAGAGAGCCGCGCTCGTTGCCGTAGTCGGCGTACACGCCGGCGAGGGTGAGCATTTGCGGGCCGGCGGGCGTGGGGACGCGGACGATGTCGCCGCGTTTTTTACGGAAGCGCTCGCAGAAACTTTCGCTGGCGAGGGCGAGGGTAGCGTTGCGCGCGGTGTCGAAGACGGCGTCGTCGAGGGGCGGCTGCACCCACGCTAAATCCGAGCGGGCGCGCACGACCCGGAGATCGGCCCCGGTGAGGATGGTGGGTGTGCGGTCCAGCTCGATAGGATACGCGGCCAGCACGCTGGCATCGGCGACGGCGGGATCGTGAGCGAGGGCGCGCCAGACGGAGGGTGAGATGCGGTTTTGCGAGGAAGCGCTCTGGGCGCCGTTGCTGGAAATGTAGAGATCGGCTTGGAGCGAGCGTTGGACCCAGCCGCGCACGGTGGTTTCAAAACTGGCGACGAGAATCGCCATGCCGGCGGTCATGCCGATGGCGCAGAGCAGCGCGGCGACGGCGAGGCGGTGGCGGCCGGACGGAACGGCCAGATGGCTCAACGCGACGCGGGCGACCGCGGAAGAGTCGCGGGCGCGGCGGGTCACGCGAGCGAGGGCGGGCAGGAGAAATCCGCACAGCACGCCGCCGCCGAAAATCCAGAGGAACGCCGCGCCGTAGCCGGCGAGCGGGAAACGCCCGCCGCTGGCGAAACGCAGCGGCGGGAGTTGCGTGCAGACGATCCCGGCGGCGATGAGGGCGACGCCGAGCCATGCGCTGCGCAGCGCGCCGTGGCCGGGAGCGGCGCTGCCAGAGCGCACTAGGACTTGGGCGGGCGGCGTGCGCGCAGCTTCGCGGGCGGGCCACCAGCCAGCGAGGAGACTCGCGACGAGACCGAGGAGGAGGCCGAGTGCGATCTCACCGGCGTCGAGCCCGGCGGACTCGACGGTGGTCGCGTAGTAGAGGGCGTTGACGGTTTGGCCGACGGCGCGCACGGAAAATTGGGCGCCGGCCCAACCGAGTAGCAGTCCCAAGGCGCCGCCGAGCAGACCGAGCACGGCGGCCTCGGCGAGCCACGCGCGGCGGATCGTGCGCTCCTCGACGCCGAGGGAGCGAAGGATGGCGATTTCGCTGCGGCGACGAACCACCGCGCCGTCGAGGGCCTGGAAAATCAGATACAAGCCGACGAGGAGCGCGATGAGGGAGAGGACGGTGAGGTTGAGGCGGAAGGCGCGCGTCATGGTTGCGGCGGTGTCGCGGCGCGCGCCGGGTGAAGTGACCGTCCAACGCTCGCCATCGCTGGTGGTGCCGAGTGTTTCGAGGAGGCTGCGGAGTTCGTCGCGGCGTTCGTCGGCACGCGGACCGGGCTCGATGAGAAACTCCACGCGATCCAGGCGACCCGGTTTTCCGGCGAGACGCTGGAGCTGCGGGAGGTCGAGGAGAATGAGATTCGCGGGGACGCGCGGGGCGTCCTTGGGTGTGGGGATCACGCCGGCGATGGGGAGGGCGTGGACCTGTTCGTTGATCACGAGATCGAGCGTGCGCGCTGCGCCGAGGGACGTGGCGAGCGTGGAGCTGAGCCAGATTTGTGGACCGGCGCGAAAGGCGGACCAAAAATCGGACGAAGCATCGGTGCCTCCGGGTTGACCGAAGTAGGAGGCTTCGGCCGATTGTGCGCGGGCGAGATTGGCGACGGCGATGAGATCAACGCCGAGGAGCGTGAAAGTGGTGCGGCCGAAGTTGGCGGATTCATCGGTGCGGCGCACGCGGGCGGCGGTGGATTCGACGACGGGAAAGATGTGCACGGGGCGCGGGCCGAGGGCGGCGCGCAATTCCGGGAGAACGCTCTCGGGCAAGGTGCCGGCGGCGGGCTGGATGATCCAATCGCTCTGGCCGGTGATTGTATCCGTAAAATGGGTAAAGCTCGCGACGGCGGCGCGGTTGGCGAGGCGCACGGCGACGAAGACGGCGACGCCGAGCGCGAGGATGCCGACGAGGAGGAGGGATTGCCGCGGAGCGAGCCGCCAGTGGCGGAGTGCGAAACGGCGCAGCAGGAGTGTTTCGACGGAAAACATCGCGGGGCTCAGGCGACGACGCGGCCGTCGCGCAGGTGGATCCGGCGGTGGCAGATCGCGGCGGCCTCCTCGCTATGGGTGACGAGCACGAGGGCGGTCTGCGTCTCGTCGGTGAGCTCGCGGAGGAGGCGGAGGATGTTTTCGCCGTTGGCGGAATCGAGATTGCCGGTGGGCTCATCGGCCAAAATGAGCGCGGGGCGGTGGACGAGGGCGCGGGCGATGGCGACGCGTTGCTGTTCGCCGCCGGAAAGTTGGGAGGGCAAGGCGGCAGCGCGCGCGGTGAGCCCGACGCGCGCGAGGGCGGCGGCGACGCGGGCGGCGCGCTCGGGAGCGGGGACGCGGGTGAGCTGGAGCGGCAGCTCGACGTTTTCGGCGGCGGTGAGCGTGGCGAGCAGATGGAAAAACTGGAACACGGTACCGACGCGTTCGCGGCGGAGGCGGGCGAGCCCATCGCTCGGGAGTGCGTCGATGCGCTCGCCGTGGAGGGCGATGGTGCCGGTGTCGGGGCGATCGACGCCGCCGAGGCAATTGAGGAGCGTGGTCTTGCCGCTGCCGGAGGGCCCGGTCAGCGCGATGCGTTCGCCGGCGGCAACGGAGAACGACACATCGGCGAGCACGGCGCGTGCGCCGTAGGATTTGCCGACGGCGGTGACGGTCAGAACGGGAGCGGTGGAAAGTGCCGGTGCGGCCGGTGCGAGGACCATGTGGCCAAGCAAGGGCCTTTGCACGGAAAGGCGAGCGGGGGCAGCGGAAATGAGGGAAAAGAAGTCGGGCGTGGCAGGATGGAAAAATGCCAGGCGAAGAATTGACGCGCGCGCTTGTCGCGGAATCACGGACTGTCTTAGTGGCCCTCGATGTCCAAGATCCTCCTCGTTGCCGAAAAGCCCGCTGCCGGGCGTGACTTTGCGGCGGCGCTGACGGGCGGGCACTTCAACGGACAAGGGCCGCATCGCGGGAGAATGGCGGATGGGACGGAGCTCACGGTGGTATCGGCGCGCGGGCATTTGTTCGAGTTGGCGAAACCGGAGACTTACGACCCGAAGTTCGGGGCGTGGAACGTCCATGATTTGCCGATCGTGCCGACAAAGCTCTGGGATTTCGTCGAGGAGCCGCGGGCCGATGGCGGGAACTTGCTTGATGTGCTGCGCGCGGAGGCGAAGGCCCACGCTGGCTGCGAGATCGTCAACGGCTGCGACGCGGAACGGGAGGGCGAGGTGATTTTTCGGAAAGCGCTGCGTGGGGTGAACGCGCCGGCGGGCACGAATTATTCGCGCATGTGGGCGCAGACGATGACCGTCTCGGGTTTGCAGGAAGCGTTTGCGGCGCGAAAGCCGTTGAAGGATTACAACGGTCTCGCGCAGGCGGGCTTCACCCGTGATCAGGCGGACTGGCTCGTCGGCATGAACGTGACCGTGCTGGCGACGAAGACGCTGCCGCGTGGGCGCGGCGATTGGAAAGTGTGGTCGGTGGGCCGCGTGCAGACGCCGACCCTCGCGCTGATCGTGGCGCGCGATCTGTTGATCGAAAATTTCGTGCCGCAGAAATTTTGGGAGGCTTTCGGGACCTTCGGCGGGCTCGAGGCGAAGGCGGAGTTGGATGCGTATGCAGCGTCGACGGACCGCGTGAAACTCCTCGGTGCGCCCGCGGTGAGCAGCGAGCGGAACAAGAAGGCGTTTTGGGACAAGGCGAAAGCGGAGACGTTCGGGGTGTCGGCGAAAACCCCGCCAACGTATCGAGCGACGGAAAAGAAAACGACGCGTATGGAGAAGCCACCGCTGCCGTTCGATTTGCAGGAAATGCAAAAGCTCATGTCGAAGAAGTTTGGTAGTACGGCGACGGATACGCTAGCGATTCTGCAAAAGCTCTACGACGCGAAGCTCATCAGCTATCCGCGCACGGACTGCCGCCATTTGCGCGAGGATATGAAGGACAAGCTCTACGCGTCGCTGGTGGACGTTCACGCGCACCTGGTTGCGATGCGGCCGGCGCTGCATTTGTCGCAGCAGGCATTGATGCCGAAGAAGATCGCGGTGGCGTCGCGGGCCTTTGACGACAAGCAAGTGGAAGGCCATTACGGACTCGTACCGACGGGCGAGGTGAACGGCATTGCCCAGCTCACGGGCAACGACCTGTTTGCTTATCTGACGGTGGTGCAGACGACGTTGATGGCGCTGGATGAGGCGGCGAAATACAAGGGCGTCACGCGGCGCTACACGCAGGAAGGCGGGGTGGGTCCGTATGCGCCGGCGGTGTTTAAGGCGACGCGCGAGCAGAGCGATTTCCCGGGGTTCAACCGTTGGGTGAAACGCGACGCGAAGGCGACGGTGGCGCTGCCGCCGATTGCGGCGAAGCAGATTTTGGCGGCGGTGACGTTGAAGGAACTGACGACGAAGCCGCCGGAGCATTTCACGGACGCGACCTTGCTCGATGCGATGAAGTATGCCGGCGAGACTTTTGACGACGACACCCCGGAGGAGCAGCGCGAGGCGATGGTCGCGGTGATGAAAGACAAAGGCATCGGCACGGCGGCGACGCGGGCGAACATCATCGAGAAGATTTTGCTGCGCGGATTTGTGGTGCGGGAGAAGTCGAAGCTCCTCTCGACGGAAAACGGGCGGCTCTTGTGTCGCGAATTGGCGACGCGCGCGCCGACCATGCTCTCGGCGAAACTCACGGGCGAGTGGGAGCTGATCTTGAAAAAAATGGAGCGCAATACGACGGCGATGACGCGTCCTGAATTTTTGGATGCACTCCTCGCGAGCGTCGTGAGCATGAAGGAAGGGTTTATCAAAGGGAGCACGCGGGCGGGGATCAACGAGCCGGTGATTCCGGTGACGGCGGGGACGCCGGTGATTGACGCGATTTGCCCGAAGTCGCAAGAAGCGTTGCTGGACCGCGGGCCGTTTTTCGAGGCGGCGGGCTGGCCGGGCGTGCGGTTATGGAAGAGCGCGTTTGGGAAGGCGTGGAGCGCGGCGGAGTTTGTTACGCTGCTCGAGAGTGTGCTCGCGAAGAAGCCGTTTCACGCGACGGGCCTGAAGTCCGCGACGGGCAACCGCGACTACGCGGCGGACCTCGTGATCGACGAAGGGACGAAGAAGCTCGTGATCTTCACGCCCGAGCCGACGAAGGTGAAAGGCGTCAAGTGCCCGAAGTCAGGGAAGCTGCTGCTGGACGGTGGCGGATGGTTTGAAGCGCCCGGCTGGCCGGGAGTGAGGCTATGGAAAAATGCGTTTGGAAAAACGTTCGCGGCCGAGGACTACGTGGCCGTGCTCCAGGGCTGGAAAGACGGCGCACCGATCGACGTGGCGGGGCTGGTCTCGGCGAAGTCGGGCAAAGCCTACACGGCGAAGCTCGTGCTCGATGAGAAAGCGGGGAAGGTGAAGTTGGATTTCGGGGTGGGGCCGGGGCCGACGGCGGCGGGGCAGGGGATGTCCTAGAGTTTAAAAGTGAGGTTTTCTTCCGACAGAGCGCCACGGTGTTTATCCAGAGACTGACGCACCAAACCCATGACGTAGGTTAACTCGTCAAGGACCGTAAGACTTACTTCCACATCTCCATTTCCCCGGCGTCCGAGGTTTGTCACGTCCCGGCAGATATGCGTGGGATCGTCGATTGCTCGGAATGCGAGGTTACCTGAATCAATTAACGTCACGCTGAGACGTTTGCGGAAATGCGGCTCGTTCTGAAAGCGCGGGCGCCGTTTGCCAAGGCATTCACGATTGCGCTCGCCAACGGCTATCTGCCGACCGCTGGACAGCATCGCCTCGGCGGCTACGAAACGTGGCTCGGCACGAACGTGCTCGAGAGCGATGCCGCGACGAAAATTACCGACTTGCTGCTGCGGATGGCGGGTGAAATGACACTCAAATGACCCGAC
>CANIJN010000164.1 GCA_947467625.1 Opitutia bacterium
ACGGGACGGAAGAATGACAAAGGCGAGGCGCAGCGGTTTCAAGCGGCAAGCGGGGAAGTCCCGATCGGGGAAAGATCGCGCTGGTATTTAGTCTGCCAAAAAAATGCTCATTTTGAGAGGGAGTGTCACGTAATACGTGACACTTTTCTTGGAGTTTTTCGAGAGATGTGGGCGCGTGATCCTGCGTTGGCGGCTATTAGAGGGCGGTGAGCTTTACGGTCAGCGCGTCATAGCCGAGCGTGCGGTCGAAGGTGGCTTCGCGTTCGACGTGATGGGTCGCTTGGAGGATCGTGATGGCTTTTACGCGCTCGCAGCAGAGACGAAGGAGGGTGCGAAGGATGAGACGTGCGTGCGGGGCGCCGAGGCAGAGGTGGGTGCCGAAACCGAAGGAGAGGTGGGGATTGGGCTTCCGATCAAGGCGTACTTCGTGGGGCGCAGGGAAAATGGTGGCGTCGAAATTGGCAGAGGCCCACGCGAGCGAGATGCGTTCGCCGGCTTTGACGGGGACGCCGTGGACGTCGGTGTCGACCGGACACACGCGGCCGATATGATTGAGCGGCATGAACACGCGGAAAAATTCTTCGCTCGCGAGCGTGATGCGTTTGGGGTCGGCCCGGAGATACTCGAGGGCCTCGGGATGCTCGGCGAGATGACCGAGGGCGCAGGAGATCGTATGGATGATGGTGTCGCGGCCGCCGGCGAAGGCGAGGTTGGCGAAGCCCATCATTTCCTCGCGCGTGAGGCTGCGGTCGCGGTAGGTGGCTTGCGTGAGTGCGCTGAAAAAATCTGCGCCGGGATTGGCCTGGGCCTCTTCGAATTTTCGGTGGAGATAATCTTCGAGGACGTTGCCGGTTTTGAATTCACCGCCGGTGACCTTGAACACATGGATGCCCCAGCCGATCCAGATTTCGCCTTCGGAGGCCGGCACGTTGAGGAGATAGGTCAGAGCGCGGGACTGCACGGGTAGGGCGAACTCGTTGACGATTTCGACGGCGTCGCGGGCGAGGACGGAGGTGAGGAGGCCGTCGATCAGGGCCTCGACCTGGGCGATGACGGCGGGGTCTTTGGCGCGAGCGAAGAACGGTTCGACGATGGCGCGGTAGTCGCCGTGCTCGGGCGGATTGGTTTCGATGGGCAGCTGGCGCATGGAGCGCACTTTCTCCTCGGAAGGAATCGGCACGCGGAAAGGCGCATCGGAGCTGAAGGTCTGCCAATCCTTCGCGGCCTGGCGCACGTCTCCGTGGCGGAGGATCATGGTGATGTCTTCGCCGTGGAACGGGCATTTGAGGACACCGGATTTTTCGCGGGCATCGCGGAGGGGATCGGAAAAGGCGGACATGGGGAGGAGCAGCGCTTGGAGGATGGGTAAAGGGACCTGTGGTGGAGTGGTGGCGCGGGTCGAACTACGTGGTTCGCAAGCCGGCGGCGCGGGCGAGCGCTCGCTGGCGCGTGTCCAACGTGAGAAAGCGAGTCGCTTTGAGCTGAAGCGCGGCGGCGACGTGGAAAATGTCGAAGGCCCGGGTGCCGACGAGGGCCGTATGACGCGCGGTCAGCTGACGGGCGATCGGCAGGACGGACGCCACGGGCAGAGCAACGACGGCGACCATGCCGGCAGAAATATCCTGGATAAGATGGGCCTCGGCACTGGCAAGGTCGGCGCGGGTGGATTCGCGGCGAAACAGGCGAAGTTGGAATGCGTTTTCCAATTCGAACTGCTGCCACGAGGTCAACAGGAGCGGCGCGCCGGCGGCGGAGACGGCCGCCAGCGCCGCTGGGGTATTGGCATCGGCTAGGTAGAGGGAAGCCAGCAGGCTGGTGTCGGCGTAGGCCGTCGCATTCATACCGGACCGCGACTGTCAGCGACGAGTTCGGCGTGCGTGACGGTCGATTGCACGGCGGGCGGGAGCGGACGGCGGCGCCAATAGCTGCGGATGGCGGCGGGAGAACCGGCCACTGCGGGAGCGCCAGTATCCGGTGCCACCGGAGACAATCGGGCCACCGGACGACCATGCCGCGTGATCACAATTTCGCCGCGCGTTTCGACCTCGGCGATCATCGCGGCGAGTTGATGCTGCACGGTGCGGATGCTGGCGCTCTTCATGTCTAACATCGTGTTAGACAAAGAAATCGCGTCAAGCCGTGAGGCCGGTGCGGGCAGGGCCGCCAAAGATCACGGCGGGAGCAAGGCGTCGGACGGGGAACGCGGATACGCTCAGCGCCGCGTGGGAGCGGGAGCGGCAGCCGGGGCCGGGGCCGCGCCCGACTGCGCCCACGCGGGGGTGCCGAACCAGTCGTGCATTTCTTTGGCGAAGGGCGCGACGATTGCGCGGGGCTCGGGGATGTGCCCGCGATCGCCGGTTTCGGCCATCCACGTGTCGAGGGCGGCGCGCAGGCGGATGAGCGCTTCGCGATGCTCGGGCTGAGTGGACGCGGCGAGGTTCTTGATTTCGTGCGGGTCGGAGCGGAGGTCGTAGAGTTCTTCGCCCGGGCCGGTGCGTTGCATGAGCTCCAAGGGCGCGCCGGTGAGTTTTCCCTCGGCCAAGAGCTGGCGCATGAGCGGATAGATCGGGAAGCATTTTTCCTTGTAGCGGTTGAGCGAGGCGAAGGTCGGGCCGGTGCTGAGCGTGCGGATGTAGTGGAAGCGCGGGTCGTGCACGGAGCGGATACGCTGCTCGGTTTCGTCGATACGATCGCGCGCGGCAAACGCGTAGCTGCGCGGCGGAGTGGTTCGCTCGCCGATGAGGCTGTGGCTCTGCATCAAGAGCGGGCGCGGGACGTTCGCGGCGGCGAGCGTGGTGGCGGTGAGGTCGAGGAGGCTGACCATTTCTTCGTTCACGGTGCCGGGCGCGTAGCGGGCGGGAGCGGGAAAATTCTTCGGCCAGCGGATGATGAGCGGCACGCGCAGCCCGCTGTCGTAACACCAGTGGATGCCGCGGGGCTCGAGGCGGCCGTTGTCGCCGAAGAAGATGATCACGGTGTCGTCCTCGCGGCCCTCGGCGCGGAGTTTTTCGAGGACGACGCCGAAGCGTTTGTCCATGCCCGAAACAGAATTTAGGTAGCGCGCCCATTCCTCGCGCACGACGGGGTGGTCGGGGTAATAAGGTGGCGGCGTGACGTTGGCGGGGGTGGCGATCTTCTCGTGTTCCCGCTCGCCGACCCACTCGGCGCGCGCGTGTTTCCACGTCTGGCGGTCGTAGATGTCGTATTCAGACTCCATGGCGTTGACGACGGCGAAGAACGGGCGGTCCTTCGGCAGCGCGGACCAGTCGCTGGAGTTCTCGTGGTAGATGGGGCCCTCGTTGACGAAGTTTAGATCGAGTTTGCCGGTGCCGATTTCTTTTCCTTCGAGGGTCTTGAGGTTGGCGGTGAAGTAGCCGGCGTCGCGGAGGCGGTGGGTGACCGGCCGCACGCCGTCGGGCAGTCGGTAAGCGTCGGTGCGATGCGAGCGCATGGGGTGTGTGTCAGTGCTCGTCTGATACATACCTGTGAAGAACGCGGAGCGGCTGGGCGCGCAGGTGGGATTGGTCGCGATGACGTTGGTGTAACGTACGCCTTCGACCGCGAGCCGGTCGAGGTGAGGCGTGCGCACGTGCTTCGCGCCGTAGCAACCGAGGTCGTGCGCGAGATTTTCGCCGGCGAGCCAGAGGATGTTGGGGCGGCGCGGGGTGGGATCGGCGGCCGAGGCGTTGACGAGCAGGGCGAGGGCGAAACAACTAACGAGACGGCGTAGAATCATGGACGAGTGATGGGGTTGGGTTCGAACGAAGTGCGTGTGGCCAAACGACGACGTGGTTCCCTGTCAAGGCGAACGCTGGGGCCGTCGCTTGCTGACGTGCCGCTGCGCGACGGAAAAACGCGGCATGACGGTAAGCGCCAGCCCGACTGCGATCCATCTCCGTGATCACGCTAACCGCCGGAGGACGCGCACGCGCTCGCGGCCTTCGCGGCCGGTGAAGGACACGTCCGGCACGTAGTCGTCCACGATGGCGTAGCCATCTGCAAAGAGCGCGGTCAGGGCGATGACGCTGAAAGGGAAGGGTGGGCCCTCCTCTCCCGGATCGAGATCGGGATTGATGAACCACACGCCGATCAGCAAACCGCCGGGGCGCAGCGTGAGGTCGATGCCGCGCCGGTAGCTGGCGCGCAGCGACGGATGCAGGCCGCTCATGCAGGTGTGTTCCAGTACGACGTCGAAGCCCCCGCGCAGTTCTGCCGCCGGATTGAACACATCTCCGACGATAATGCGGTCCGCGAGGAGCGGATACAGCGCGCGGGCGGCGGCCACCCCTGTCGGGGCGATATCCAGGCCCGTCGCATCCAAGCCGTGTTGCACCGCGAGAGCCACCTCGTGCCCGTGACCGCAGCCCGGGACCAAGGCGCGGCCCTGCACGGGATGACGCTCCAGGTAGTGTGACAGAGGCGGCGAGGGCGCGCCGCGATCCCAGAACACTTCCCCGGTTTGATATTTTTCTTCCCAGTTCATAAGTGATCGGTTCGCTGCGCTGCGGCTTGGATCGGCGCGGTGAGCGTAGCCGCGAGTGTGAGTGAGTAGCCTGCGAACGAGGTGCTCTGAAACCATTCGCTCACGCTCGCAGCGACATCGAATTGAGGAGGCGACAAACAGGTGCTCCGTTCTTTATTTCGGCTTCGGCGGGTTTATCATGATGTGGGCGCGATGGGTGCCCGCGTCCATGATCCAAGGGCCGCCCGGCGTGGCGGGTGCGAGGGGAATGCCGGTGGTGTCGGGGGTGGCATAGGGAATGTAGACGACGTAGCGCGTGTAGAGTTCGGTCACTTCGCCGGTCGCGGCGTCGTACTTGCCGGTGGTGACATTGAGGACGCCCCGGTCGGGCATCTTCAACTTGCCTGACTTCACGTCCTCCTCGCGGATCTTGGTGATCTCGACGGCTTTTTTTCCTTGGGCCGCCAGCTCGCGGCCGCGGGCCATGAACGGCTCCAAATCCTTGTGATAACAGGAGACGTTGAAGCCGTTTTGTTTCGGATCATCGGCGAGGCAGATGAGATTGTTTGTGCCCGGGCGGAGCGTCGTCAGTGCGCCGCTGGAGTCGTAGCCGAGCACGGTGGCCGCGTCTTGTTGCGCCTTGGGCGCGGCGAGGACGGCGGTTTTGATCTGCCATTCGGCCGAGGGGATTTCGGCGGCAGAGACCGACAGGAGGGACGCGATGAACAGAAGGGTAGGGCGCAGGTTCACGGGGGGGTGGGATTGATGGTTTTCGGCAGCGCTTAAACGTTGGGCACGGCGGTGAGAGTGATGCGTGCTTCGTTGACCAGAACAGTCCGGGTCTGCGCGCGAGTCCATGCGGAACGGTTGCGGGACGACGATTACTGGCGCGCGTTCAGCGAGGACCTTTGGCGGGATCGTCGCAAGACAGCGCCGAGGGCGCCGGCGGCAAGGCCGCCCCCCAGCGGACGTGCGGCGAAGGTTTCCGCAAACGGCCTCAGGTCATCTGCAATCCGCGCATCGTGCCGGTCGCGGAGGCAAACTTATCGGTTTCAATGCCCATGCGCTGGAGCATGGAGACGAAAAGATTCGGCAGCGGGTAATTGTGCTCTTTGTCGAAGCCGAGGTGCTGGCCGTGGCGGAAACCGCCGCCGGCGAACAGCGTCGGCAGGTTTGTCGTCACGTGGGTGTTGGCGTTGCCGAGATTAGAACCGTAGAGGATCATCGTGCGGTCGAGGAGCGGCTCGCCGTCTTCTTGGATCGATTTCAGCTCGGTGAACAGTTCCGCGAGGAGTTTCATATGCCACTCGTCGACGGTTTTGAGCTGGCTGAGTTTCGCCTCGGATTTTCCGTGGTGTGAGAGGTTGTGGTAGCCGTCGCTCAGTTTGTGGTCGCCGAATTCGATCGCGGGCGAGCTGACGCTGTCGAGCAGGAGCGAGATCGAGCGGGTCGAGTCGGTCTCAAACGCGAGGCGCGCCATGTCATACATGAGCTTCACCTTTTCCATGTAGGCTTTTGGGCTGGCGGGATCGAGGGGCTCGGGGACGTGGACGACGGGGCGCGGGGTGTGTTCCCACGCGCGGGACATCTGCATGCGCTGCTCGAGGTCGCGCACGCTGGTGAAATATTGGTCGAGCCGATCGCGGTCGCGCGCGGTCACGCCGCGTTGGAGGTCTTTCGCCTGGCTGCCGACGGCGTCGAGGATGCTCTGCCCGCGCTCAAGTTTGCGGAGCTGCGCGGCGACTTCGGCCGGAGAACCTTGCACGAACATCCGGCGAAACACGTCCGAGGGTTTTTCCTCGCACGGGATGAGGGCGCCCGAAGCGGTCCACGACAGACTGCGCTGACCCTGCTGGACATTTACCCCGAGGGTGAGCGACGGGAAACGCGTTTCGTGGCCGATGCGTTCCGCGATGTATTGATCGAGGGAGATGGTATTGCGGAAACCGCCACTGCCGGGATGCGGCGCCGCAGTGAGGAAGCACACGTCGGCGGGATGACCGGCGTCCACGTCGGGATGCGACACGCCGCTGAACACCGTAAAATCATCGCGATGGTGCGCGAGGTGTTGAAGATAGGGCGAGAGGGCGTAGCCGCGGCCGGTCTGAGTGGGGAAAAACTGATCGGGGAGTAGGCCGAGGTTATTGCAGATGGCGAGCAGGCGGCGCGGCTTTTTCGCGGCCGCGGCGGAGGCGGCGCGAGAAAAGGTGGGTAGCACCGAGTCGAGCAACGGGAGCGAAAGGACGATGCCGGTACTCCGCAGAAACTGCCGGCGGGAGAGGGTGGGGCGGGTTGCGATAAACGCGGAGCGGCGGGGCGAGGGTGAGTGCATGGCGGCGGTTGGATGGAGGGGGAGCCTGCTGGCGGGCGATGGATTGGGGAAGGTGGGCGGAGGGCCGCGGATCGCTGGCGCGCGGTTACTTGTTGAGGAAAAGCGGGCTCTGCACAACCTCGCGGACGAGGCTCCGCAGGCCATAGTTTTGGGCGCGGGTGCGTTGGAGGATGGCTTCGATTTCGCCGCGGTCACCGAACCGCACCGGTGAGCCCGTGGCAAAAATCAGCAGTTGGCGGGTGAGGTTGCGTGCGAGCAGCGCGTCTTCTGCGCGCACGAGACGCTTGAAATCGCGGATGTCCTGAAACGGCCGGCCGTCGGGCAGCTCGCCGGTGGCATCCACCGGCAGACTGAACTGAAACGCGAAGGGGTGCCCGTTTTTGCCGAGGCCCTTGAGCGCGGGCTTGGTTTCGTCGGCGCTTCGATAGCGATCACGCCACGCGCCCATCACGTCGAAACTTTCGAGGGCGAAGCCGGGCGGGTCCATCTTGTGGTGGCACGCGGCGCAGCTCGCATCTTCGCGGTGTTTGGAGAGTTGCTCGCGAATCGTCACGGCCCCGCGGATGTCGGGCTCGACGGCGGCGACGGGTGGCGGCGGTGGGATATCGATTCCGAGGATACGCTCCATGATCCACTTTCCGCGGAGCACGGGCGAGGTGGTCGTGCCGTTCGCCGTGATTTTGAGCACGCTGGCCTGGGTCATGAGGCCGCCGCGCGGACTGTCGGCGGGGAGCACCACGCGGCGCATGGCGACGCCCTTCACTCCAGGGATGCCGTAGTGGACGGCGAGGCGTTCGTTGAGGTAGGTGAAGTCGGAATCAACGACGGTGCGCGCGGGCAAGTCGCGCCGCAGCATCTCGGCGAAGTAATGCTGCGTCTCCAAGAGCGCGGCCTCGGCGAGCGCGTCGTCGAGGTAGTAGTCGTTGTAGAGAGTGGTGGAGGGCGTGGAATCCTCCATTTTTCGGAGGTCGATCCAGTAGTCGAGAAACGCTTCCTGGAAACGCTGCGCCTTCGGGTCGGCGAGCAGGCGATCGGTCTCGGCGCGAAGCACGGCCGGTTTGTGGAGCGTGCCCTGCGAGGCGTGGGCGCGCAGCGCATCGTCGGGCGGTGAGTTCCACAGGAAAAGCGCCAAGCGAGTGGCGAGGGCGTAGTCGTCGAGGCGGCCCGGTTTTTCTTCGAGAAACACGAACCCCGGCGACGCGAGGACGGCGGTGTAGCCGGCGAGCATCGACTCGGCGAAGCTCAGACCAGCCGCGCGGCGCTCGTGGACGAGGGCGAGGAACCGCTGCACGTCGGCATCCGCGATCGGGCGGCGATAGGCGCGTTGGACGAAGGCGCGCATCAAGCGCGCCGCGTCGTGTTGCGGATTTTTCGAGACGACATCGACGGTGACATCGTGGAGCGCGGCGACCCGGCGGCCGGCGTTGCGGCCCTCCTCAGGCTTATCAAGGTGATCAACCACGGACAGCGTAACGCCGGGCGCGCCGCTCTTCGCCTTGGCCAGTGGCAGATCGCCGAAAAGGAGCCGGTAGCCCGCGGTCGAGTCTTCGTCGGAGAGCGGGCCGGCGATTTCCATCCAGCGAAATGCTACGCTGGGTGCGCCGTCGGGCGTCATCAGCGGGTTCACGAAACTTCCTGCCGGATTGGGCCGCGAGCGGTAGAATCGCGAAGCGTCGGGGACGAGCGTCTCGTTCGCGTTGAGCCAGACCTCGCCGATGTCGTGAATGGCGGGCTCGGGTGTGAGATCGAATGACCCGACGCGACGATTGAGGAGGCCGTTGCGGGTATAGACGGTGATGGGTTCATCCCGGCGGCCGGGCTGCGGATGATCGTAGTTGCCGACGCGCAGGTTCGGGGCCGAGGGCTTGCCGACTTTATCTTTTTCTCCGGAGAACACTTGTTTGATGCCGCCCGGGGGTACCCAGAGCGTGTAGCCGCTAAACGTGACTCGATACCGGCCGGCGACCGGTGCGCGGAATCCGTCCCAACGATACGTGAACCCGGTCACGTAGTTGCTCGAGACCCACGCCACGGCCTCTTCCTCGCGGGTCTGCGGGTCGGAGAGCGGCGCCCGCAGCCAGCGCACATCGGGCTGGGCGGTGGTGAGGCCGACGACGGGATAAGTCATCCGATCTGGCGAGGAGTTGAAAATACTGCCGGTGAACTTGCTGGTGAGCGTGCGTTGATCGCGCGCGTAGTAGCGGGTGGTCGTCGTGGCTGGGCGGTCGTACGCGACCGCCATCGCCTCGCGCATCGCGTAGTCTGCGGCGCCGATGTAGCGCGTCAGATGGACGTGGGAGACGTCGAGGGCGTCGCCGATTTTGTTGAAGCGTGCGGCTTCGCCGTCGTCAGGAAACTGGGCTTTCACTTGGAGCCACGGTGCGGAGAGGAGGTCGCGCAGGGCGTTTTCGTATTCGTAGCCGTTGAGTCGGCGCTGGGTGGCGCGACCCTCGCGGGCGACGGTTTCCTTTTCGGCCGTTGTGAGGGTCGTGGCGAGACTCTGGAGGAAGGCCGCGAGCTCGGCGGGTGCGGGCCGATTTTTCTTTTCCTTCGGAGGCATCTCGCCGGCTTGGAGACGGTCGTGGACGTTGACCCAATGGGAAAAATTCACGCGGTCCCCGGCCCGGAAGGTGAGCGCGGTGAGGTCGAGGCCGCCTTTTTTCTCCACGTCGTCGTGGCAGCTCGCGCAATATTTCGTCGTGAAGGGGGACGCGTCGAAAGCGGGTGCGGAGGAAAAAGCGGGGGTGAAGAGAACGACGAAGGCGACGCCGGTGAGCAGCGATCGGGCCGGGCCGGCCCTGGTCGCCAAGCCGTCATGCCACCACGATGATAACCGCCGCGGCTTAATGTGCGGCGGCGTGCCGGCAAGCGGGTGCGCGGCGGATGAAAAAGGCGCTGCGCTCATGCGAGTTCCAATCCCTTCATCGTACCGGTGGAGGAGGCGAACTTGTCTGATTCCACGCCCATGCGCTGGAGCATCGAAACGTAGAGATTGGGGAGCGGGTAGTTGCGCTGTTTGTCGAACGCGAGGTGCTGACCGTGGCGGAAGCCGCCGCCGGCGAGGAGCGTCGGCATATTGAAACAGGTGTGGGCATTGGCGTCGCCGAAGTTGGATCCATAGAGCACCATGGTGCGATCGAGCAGGGTGTCCTCGCCCTCGCGCACGGCCTTCAAGTCGGAGAATAATTTAGCGAGCAGCTTCATGTGCCACTGGTCGATGGTTTGGAGCTGCGAGCGTTTCGCCTCCGATTTTCCGTGGTGAGAGAGGTTGTGGTAGCCATCCGTGATGGCGGCGTCAGCGAGGTCGATCACGGGCGTGCTGACGCTATCGAGCATGAGCGTGATCGAGCGGGTGGAGTCGGTCTCGAAGGCGAGGCGCGCCAGATCATACATGACTTTCACTTTTTCCATGTAGGCTGCGGGATTCGCCGGATCGATCGGCACGGGGGCCGAGACGACGGGCTTCGGTTTGCTTTCCCAGCCGCGCGACGCCTGCAGGCGGTGCTCGAGGTCGCGGACGCTGGTGAAATATTGGTCGAGCCGGTCACGGTCGCGGGCGGTCACGCTGCGTTGGAGCTCCTTGGTCTGGCCGGCGACGGTGTCGAGGATGCTACGGCCGGTATCCAGTTTTCGGATCTGGGCGGCGACCTGGGCGGGCGAGCCTTGGATGAACAGTTGTTTGAAGACGTCGGCGGCTTTGTCCTCGGGCGGGATGGCGACGCCGGTGCCGGTCCAGGAGAGACTGCGTGAGCGGGTGTTGACGCCGAGGGTCAGCGACGGAAAACGCGTGTGGACGCCGATCTGTTCGGCGATGTGTTGGTCGAGGGAGATGGTATTGCGAAACGAACCACTGCCGGGATGCGGCGCGGCGGTGAGGAAACAGATGTCCGCCGGGTGGCCGCCATCGACGTTCGGATGGGAGACGCCGCTGAAAACGCTGAAATCGTTGCGATGCGCCGCGAGGCTTTGGAGGTAGGGCGAGAGGGTGTAGTTACGACCGGCGTCCGTGGGGAAGAATTGATCGGTGAGGAGGCCAAGATTGTTGCAGATGCCGAGCATCCGGCGCGGCTTCGCGTTCGCTCCGGTGGGGGCGCCGCCGGTCGCGGCGCGGGCGAAGGCCGGGAGCATCGAGTCGAGGAAGGGCAACGACATGACGATGCCGGCGCCCCGGAGAAAATGCCGGCGGGAGACGGCGCGCTGCGTGGCGATGTGGGCGGAAGGACGGGTCGAGGGCATGGGAGGCGTCAGAGGTAGGAGCCCGCTTGCGGGCGATGGATCGAAGAGCGAGGTATCGGAGAGGGATGGATCTAAGGGCGATGAATCGGACAGCACGTTGAGCCGGCGCGATGAGCCCGCAAGCGGACGCTTACTTATTCAGGAAGAGGTCACTTTGGACGAGTTCGTGGATGAGCGTGCGCACGCCGTAGTGGCTCGCGCTCGCGCGTTGGAGGATGGTTTCGATGTGGGCGCGATCACCGAAACGCACGGGCGCACCGGTCGCATAAACGGTGAGTTGCTTGGCGAGGTTGCGGGCGAGTTGGGCTTCGTCGGTGAGCAGGAGACGCTTGAATTCGCGGATGTCGGCAAACTTTCGGCCGTCGGCCATTTCGCCGCTGGGATCGACGGGGAGGGCCTGATGGAAGACGAATTTTTGGCCACCGTGGCCAAAACCTTTTTCCGGTGGCGCCCCGTCGCCCGTCGCGCGGTAGCGGTCGCGCCAGCCGCCCATGACATCGAAGCTCTCGAGGGCGAAGCCGGGTGGATCGATCTTGTCATGGCACGCGGCGCAGGATTCCACGTCGCGGTGTTTCGCGAGTTGCTGGCGAATGGTGGTCGTGCCGCGGATGTCCGGTTCGACGGCGGGCACACTCGGAGGGGGCGGGGCGGGCGGCTGACCGAAAATGCGCTCCAGCACCCACGCGCCGCGAATCACGGGCGAGGTCGTCGTGCCGTTGGCGGTGACTTTGAGGACGCTCGCTTGGGTCATGAGGCCGCCGCGTGGGCTATCGACGGGGATGGTGACGCGACGGAGCGCCACGCCCTCGACGGGGGGCAGGCCGTAGTGTTGCGCGAGACGTCCGTTTACCATGACGAAATCGGACGCGACGATATTGCGCGCGGGCAAATCGGTGCGGACGAGCTCGGCGAAGAAGCTCTGCGTCTCCGCCAGCGCCGATTCGGTGAGCAGGTCGTCGAGGTAGTAGTCGTCGTAGAGGGCGGAGTCCGGCGCGGTGCCCATCGTCTTCCGCAGGTCGAGCCAGTAATCGAGAAATGCATTCACGAACTGAGGCGACTTCGGGCCGGTGAGCAGGCGCTCGGTTTGGGCGCGGAGCACGGCGGGTTGGCGGAGTTTTCCTTGGGCGGCGAGGGTGCGCAGCTCGGCATCGGGGGCGGAGTTGGTCAGGAAAAATGCGAGGCGCGACGCGACGGCGTAGTCGTCGAGTTTGCCGGGTTTTTCCTCGAGGCAGATAAATTCGGGGGAGCACAACACCGCCGTGTAGCCGGTGATCATGGCATCGGCGAAGGTGCCGCCCGATTTCAAGACGCCCGCGACCACCGGGAGAAATCGCGGCACCTCGCCCGGCGCGACGGGCCGGCGATAGGCTTGTTCGATAAAGGCTTTCAGTAAGCGCGCGGCGTCCTTGGCCGGGTCCGCCGACGTGACCTCGACGGGCGCGGTGCCCGCGGCGGGTTTCTCGATCGGCTGCATCGGCAAATCGCCGAAGAGCAAACGGTGTCCGGCCGACGGCCACTCGTCGACGAGCGGGCCCTCGACTTCGAGCCAACGAAAGGCGACGCCGGGCTGGCCGTCTTTTTCCGCGAGCGGATTTTGCCAGCGGGTGGCGCCGGGCCGGGAGCGGAAGAGCCGGGACGGGTCCGGCCGGATTGTTTCGCCGGCGAGGAGCCACACGTCGAGTTCGTTGACGGCGGGCGTCGGCTGGGCGTCGAAATTTCCGAGGTGGCGGAGGAGGCGGGGCGGAGTTTCGGAGTAAATGGTGACGGGCTCGGAGCGGCGGCCAGTCGTGACATCGTCGAGGTCGGGTATCCACCACTTTACGGCAGAAGGCGCCGGGATTTTGCCGTCTTTGCCGGGGACGGCTTTGCCGGGGCCGACCCACACGGAAAACGTGTTGAAACGGATTTTGTAGCGGCCGGCCAGCGGGGCTTTGAACTGATTGAATTTCGGCTCGA
>CANIJN010000165.1 GCA_947467625.1 Opitutia bacterium
CCGGTGACGACGAGGCCGAAGGTTTTCGAGACGGGCAGAGTGTAGTCGAAGGTGAAGCTCGGGAGAACTTTGTAGACGCGCTCGTCGGTCGTGTGGGGGACTTTGCGGAAACTCGCGGTGCGGTGATTTCCGGAGAGTCCGACGCTGTAGCGGAGCTGGGCGTTTTTGCGTTCAAAGGCGCTCTTGCTCACCATGTCGATGGAGCCGGCCATGGAGTCGGCGGGAGTCGAGGGTGTCGGGACCTTGGTCACTTCGAGGCGCGAAATGTTATTGATGGAAACCTGCGTGAACTGAAACACGCGGGACGAGCCCTGCGGGTTACCGGTATTGGCCATTTGGAGACCGTCGCCCGAGACGACCGCTTGGGCCGTCGGGAAACCGCGCACGGATACCGAAGCGACGGAGCCGCCGGACTCACGGTCATACTCGGCGGTGATGCCGGGCATGAATTTGAGGAACTCGCCCACGTTGCCGTCCATGACGTCGCCGAGCGCATCGGCCGACACGATGTTTTTGATGTTGGGGGCAAAGCGCTGCTCGTTGATGGCGATGGCGGCGCTGTCGGTCTCGCGCGCGGTGGCCACGACGAAAGAATCGAGTTTCACGGTACCTGAGGCGTCGGTGCCGTAGCGCGCGCTGTTGGTCAGGCTGATGTCTTGATCAACGACGTCGCCGGCACGGATGTTCACGGGAAGCTGGAGTGGGTCGAGGCCGGTGAAGAATACTTCGAGGACGGTCGGTCCACTGGGCACCCCGGTGAGGCGATAGCTGCCGGTTTGGTCGGTGAAGGCGACGAGTTCGGTGCCTTTTACGGTGACGCGGGCGTTGTTGAGATATTGGCCGGTGGCGACGTTCTGGACGCGGCCGGAGATCGCGCCTGAGGACTGCGTCGTCGAGGGCGCGGTGGGATCAGCGGCGCTGGAGCACAGGGGAGTAGCGAGTAACAGAGTCAGGCAGGCAGCAGCAGAGGAGAGTAGACGGGGTGCGAGGTTCATGGGTGATTCGCAACGGACGACGGTAGAGGGGGGCCGCAGCGGACGATGAGCTTCGGCTCATTCCGCACCGCCGGGCAAACGTTTTTCCGACCGAAGCCGACGGTGGTCCCGAGAGCCGTTACAAGCCCGCCAGTCGCGTACTCGCGTCGCCTGCGGGTTGCCCAAGGCCGCGCGGTGTTGAAACGACCACGCGACGAAAAATGACTTGCTGTAGCGATCGAGCCCGAAGGGCAGCCCGCCCTAGCCGGAGACCACGCGAAAACCGTGGGCCGTGTAGAGGGCGTTGATGCGGTGGAGTGCGGAGAGTTCCAGGCCCGTGCGGCCGGGGTCGGAAAAGACTGCAGGGGGCCCGCACCGATGATGGCGTGATCGGCGACTTGTTTGGCGGCCTCCAGGTAGCGCTCGACGCTAGCGTCCTGCATGAACTGCACATCGCCAAAATTGGTAAAGCCCCGCCGCCGACCGAATCGCTCGAGGCGTCGATACCGACCTTGAGATCGAGGCCGGTGAGGTCCCGAATCGCGTAGGCATATTCGCCGCTCGTCGACCGCCGTACCGTCACCCGGCCGGGCTCGCCGGCATGCTCGCGCTCGTAGATTTTTAGGGTCGTACGGATATCGGTGGCAGCCGCAGTCCGCTCGAGCTCAGTGGGAATTTTTTTGGCATCTGAAGGCGGCATTTCGCCCGTATCCATCATCGCGAGTACCTTGTCCCAATCGTCCGCGTGTCGACCGACCGAGGCCTGCGCCATCATCCGGGTGAGGTTGAGGCCCGACTTGGGTTTCGCAGCACCGTGGCATTCGACGCGTAGGTTTTTAAGAACTCCGACGATTTCGGCGTGGTTTGAGCGAACGAGATCGCGGCGGTGCCAAAAATTACGCAGACGGCGAGGGTGGGATGGAGGGGGTTCATCGGAGTCCGCGAGCGCACGGCAACGATGAGTGGGATGAACGAAAGGTGTGCTGGCGGCGCGTGTTATTGCCAGTCGTCGGTGCGAAACGGGGAGGCGGGGAGGCCGGCACCGTTGTAGAGATTACAGGTGGGAAAGTTTTCCCAGGCGTAGCGGGCGGCGACGGGAGCGGGCACGTCGGGCGCGGAAATGACGACAGTATCGCCGACGAGGCGTGCTTGGGCGGGGGACCACCTGCGGTTGGCGCCGGCGACGACGAAGCCGGTGAGTGGCCCGCCTTGGGCGACGAGGCCGCCCTCCGCGTGTCGGAAGCGCAGGATCATTTCGCGGCCGCGGATTTCATGGCCGGCCGGGAGTGGACCGGACGTGGCGGCGACCTTTTGCGCGTAGACGCTACCGAGGGCCCACTGCGCGAGACGGTGGCCGACGGTCTGTTTGTCTTTCGGGTGGATGTCGTTGGCTTCGCCCACGTCGATGGTGATGGCCATGCCGGTCTTCGGGAGGGCGAGGGTTTTGAGCATCGCTTCGCGCACGATGGGCCAATCGCGGCCGGCGCCCACGAAGTTCGGCAGTTGCACCCACGCGAAAGGAAGCTCGGTGCCCCAGCGCGTGCGCCAGTCGCGGACGAGCAGAGCCAATTGGTGTTCGTAGAGCGAGGCTTTGGCGGCGGTGGTGTTGGCTTCGCCTTGATACCAGAGTATGCCGCGGATCGCGTAAGGGATGAGGGGTGCGATCTTGCCGTTGAAGAGACCGCCGGTGGTGCTGCGAGATGCGGTGGCCTTGGTGGCTTTCGCTGTTTTCTTGGCGTTTTTTTGTTTTTCGGCGGCGGCGGTTTTGGGCGCAGGGTTCGGAGGATTGAGAGCAGCGTCGGCGGTGGGTGGAGCCGGTGGGAGGGCGGCGATGGCGGCTTGGATTTCTTTGCTGTTTTTCTGCGCATCGGCGGCGATCCACGCCTCGATCGGGGTGCCGCCGACGGAAGAATTAATGAGGCCGACGGGGACGCTGAGCGTGTGGTGGAGTTCGCGGCCGAAGAAATACAGTGCGGCGGAAAAGGTGCCGACGCTCTCGGGGGTGCAGAGCACCCAACGGCCCTTGCTAGCGGACTGCGGGGAATCGGCATTAGGGGATTCCTCTTTAAAGTGGCGGATGAGCGGAAAATTGGCGGCGCCTTTTTCGGCCTCGTAATTCTTCGCGCGGTTGACGGTCATGGCCATGTTGGACTGACCAGAGCCGAGCCAGACTTCGCCGATGAGCACGTCTTGAATGGTGATCGTGTTGGTGCCCTTGATCGTCAGCGAACGGGCGGTGGGGCTGGTGGCGAGACGGGTGAAGGCGACCTGCCAGGTGCCGTCGCCGGCGGCGGTGGTAGCGACGGATTGGCCGGCGAAGTCGACGGTGATTTTCTCGCCGGGCGAGGCGGTGCCCCAGACGGGGACGCGGACGTCGCTTTGGAGGACCATGTGGTCGGAGAAGATGGCGGGCAATGAAACATCGGCGCGGGCAGAGAGTGCGCCGGCGGCGAGCGCGAGGACGAGGGTTGCAAAGCTGACGGGCGAGCAGAGGGGGATTTTCATGGGGAAAGCAGAGGCGTGATCAACCGACGGTGCGGGTAGGCAACCACGGTTGGAGGGCGCGGTGCAAGGGGCATTGAGCGCGGTCGATGGGCTGGCCGCTGCGATACTTTACAAGGAGTTGTACGGAGCGCTGCGCGAGTAGGCGGCGCATTTCGCGACGGCGGCCTGTTTCACGGGGGATGACCATTGTATCGTAGCCGGTCGTTTGGTGACGGAGCCAGGCGATGGTGGCGGCCTCGGCGCGTTGCTCGAGGGGGATGCGTTCGGTGCGTGCGACGGTGCCGCTGCCGACGGGCGTGGCGTGGTCGGTGATGAGGTTGGCGAGGGTCGCGGCTTCGAGGCGGAGAGTCGCGTGGAAGTTGAGGAAGCGGACGACGGCGTCGCGGAAATCTACCGCGTAGTCCTCCTCGTCAGCGGCGCGGCGCTGGCGACCGGCGTCAAGTTTTCGCTGATACGAGGGGCTGGCACGTTCGAGAACGAGCGCGGCGCGCAGGACCTCGATGCGGGCGGCGGGTGCCCAGATGCCCTGCGAGAAACGTTTGCGGCCTTTGATTTCGATGACGGTGAGGGAGGGGCCTTCCTGTTTGATGCGTCGGCTCAACGCGGCGTCGCCGGGCGGGACGAGTATCCAGTCAGGCGGCACGGCTTCGAGCATGCCGTGCTCGTTGAGGACGTGGCGGGCGAGGGGAGCGGGACGGACTTCGCGGGCGAGGAGAGGCATCGAATGGTGGCGGCGGGAGGTGGTGGCAGCGTGGCCGAGTGGTTGGTTCCGCAAAGAAAGTGGCAGGGGCTTTAGTCCCTGCAAGGACGGCGGAGGGACTGAAGCCCCGCCCCGCTTCGTGTCAGCCAGACTCAAGTCCACCCCCATCCGCCAGATACCCCGTGGTGGCAGCGGGTCCGCAGCTGAAGGAGGCGACGAAGTAAAAGCAGGGGGCGCTCGATACGGGCCGGGCGAACGGGTACGCGGCCGACACCGGCCACGAAGGGGCGAAGCGGATCGTTTACGTGCCGACTTACTTCACACACACGTGGTCGCGTACGATTTGAAATCAGCGAGCGCACCAAGCGCTGCTCTCGCGAGCAGGACTACGCTGAGCCCAAGGTGAGGGAGAAGGCTGGGTGACGGCGGTGGGGAAACCGCTGCGCCGTCGTGCGGGGGAACTTACGGGGCCTTGACGTCGAAGCAGTAAATCAAGTCTTGGTCGCGGAGATAGAGTTTGCCGTGGCTGATCACGGGGTGCGTCCAGATGCGGCCCTTCTCGCTGCGGATTTTCGTCTGAGGAGAAAGGGTAAAGCGGCTGATTTCTTTCCACGCAGTGGGCGACGCCTCGGCGAGGACGAGTGTACCGGTGCGTTCATCGAGGCAGTAGAGCATGCCGTCGGCAGAACTCACCGCGCCTTTGCCGAGGGTCTTGTTCATCCAGATTTCGGCGCCGGTGGCGAAGTCTTGGCAGACCCAACCGTTGTCATTGTGACCGTAGACGTGGTTGCCGACGAGCACCACGCCGCCGTGGTGATTCTTCATGACTTTGTTTTCGTAGACCTCGGTGACTTGGTTGCCGGCGGCGATGCGGACGAGCTTAGAACCGGAGCCGTAGCCGGCGGTCACGTAGACCTCGTTACCGCGGACGATGGGCGTGGGAATGACGGCGGTGCGGCCGGCGAAGGAGGTTTGCCAGAGGAGCTTTCCGTCTTTGGGCGCGAGGCCGAAAATGGATTTTTCGTTGCGTTGGACGAGCTGGGGCTGGCCGTTGATTTGCGCGGGGACGATCGAGGAATAGTGGGCGGGTTCGGTTAAGTCTTTTGACTGCCAGACGACTTTACCGGTGAGTTTGTCGAGGGCGGCAACGGTGCCGTTGGCGCCGCCGGGGGTGCAGAGGAGGTGCGGGCCGTCGACCAAGACAGACTCGGAATAGCCCCAGTTGGGGATTTTTCCGCCGAGACTCTTCATGGTGGTCTGCCAGAGGATTTTTCCGGTGGTCGCGTTCACGCAGATGAGATCGCCGAGGCCACTGAGGGCGTAGACGCGGTCTCCGTCGACGGTGGGCGTGCCGCGCGGGCCGCCGCCCCAGCCGTTATCGAGGATGCTGCCGAGTTTAGCCGTCCAACGTTCCTTGCCGGTGTTGGCATCGAGAACGAGAAGGATTTCGGAACCGTCGCGGGTGCCGATGGTGTAGTAATTTCCCTTGGCGATGGCTGGGCCGGAATAGCCTTGGCCGGCGTTTTCGAAGAGCCAGAGACGTTTGGGGCCGTCGGCGGGCCACGATTTGAGTAGTCCGGTTTCCTTGGATACGTCGGTGCGGTCGGGGCCGCGCCACTGCGGCCAGTCGGAGCCGGCGGCGAGGGTGGAGAGCGTCACGGCGGAGAACGCGATGAGCGCGGTGAAGGGGCGGAGTGAGGATAGCATGTTGGGTGAAACGGCAGGAAGGAAGAGCGGGACGAAAACCGAAATGGAGATTGGCGCAACGTTTGTCGATGAGCTGCGCGGCGGGCTAGGTACGGTCGTGTGGGGGTGGGGAATGAGTGAGGCGGGACGACGCTCTCAGGGAAGACGCGAATGTCTTGGCCAGGATGCGGAGAAATGGGCAGTGAGGGGAATCTTTTTTGCGACGTGGGGAAGGCTTGAGTTGGACAGCGGTTTGGGCGTGGAGTGGTCGGGATGAAAACGACCCCGAAGGTGCCCCGTCCAGAAGCTGCGCTGTCCCGTCGACAAATCTTGCGCGGGGTGGCGGCGCTGGGAGCAGTGGGCCTGGCTGCGGGAGGGGTGACCGGGCGGGCGGCTGAGGGTGAAGTGTACCGCGCGAAAAACGGGAAGGTGCGGCAATCGGTGGTGCCCTGGTGCTTCAAGCCGATGACGTTGGCAGAACTGTGCGTGGTCGCAGTGCGGCTGGGTCTGCCCTCGGTAGAACTGACCACCCCGAATAATTTTCCTTTGCTCAAGCAACATGGCCTCGTGTGTGCGCTGACGAGCAGCCACGGCTTCGCGAAGGGCTTTGCGCACGTGGAGGAACACGCGGAATGCCTCCAGGTGCTGCGGGAGCGGATCGACGCCTCGGCGGCGGCGGGGTTTCCCTCTGTGATTACGTTTTCCGGTTTCCGCCGTGGAATTTCCGATGAAGTCGGCACCAAGAATATGGTCGAGGGGCTGAAGAAAATCGCCGGTTACGCGGAGGAGAAAAAAGTGACGTTGTGTCTCGAGATGCTGAACTCGAAGGTGAGCGAAGAGATGAAGGGGCACCCGGATTATTTCTGCGACGACATCGACCGCTCGGTGGAGATTTGTCGGCTGGTGGGATCGGAGCGCGTGAAGGTGCTCTTCGATATTTACCACGTGCAAATCATGCACGGGGATGTGATCCGGCGAGTGAAGCAGCACAAGGACTGGATTGGCCACTACCACACGGCGGGCGTACCGGGTCGCAACGAAATCGATGCGACGCAGGAAGTAAATTACGGGCCGATCATGCAGGCGATTGTGGATACGGGGTATCGCGGCTATGTCGGGCAGGAGTTTATTCCGCTGCGGGACAAGGTGGCTTCGCTGAGCGAGGCGGTGCGGATTTGCGACGTGTGAGGAGCTGGCGCGGGGCGCCGGGCGGTTCACCTAACGGGTCGCGCTTCTGGGCAGCACCCAACGTAGTGCTTGCCTCCGCGCGCTCTGCGTTTCCACTGCCTTTTCTGGGTTCATGGTAGCCGCCGGTTTTTTCGACGTGGCAATCGTGCACGGCCGGCCGGGCGCGATGACAGGAAAACGAAAAGCAAACAACTGAGATGCGCCCCTTCGCGCGCCTCGGAGAGACGTCCGATTCTGCGGGCTTGGGCCGCTCGCGGTGTCGCGAGCGCTCACGGCTTGGTCTCGATCTTGATGTCGGTGACGGGCTGGCCGGCCTTATCGAGGAAACGCACGCTGCCCTGCCAGTTGTTCTCTTCGTTGACGACTTTGAGGACGAGGACGTTGACGCCTTTTTTCAGAGTGACATCGGTGGCGGTGTCCTCGGCGTCTTTTTCCAAGGTGCGGGCGTCTGTGAATTTCACGAGTTCCTTGCCGTTGAGATACGCTTTCCCCTGGTCGTTGCTGTTCATCTTGAGCGTGAGACCGGATTTTTCGGTCGTGGCGACGACATAGGCAACCGCCCACGCGATGACCTGTTCACTTTTGGAAGGGTGGAGTTCCTTGAAATCGACGTAGAAGGTCGACGACGCGACTTTGGCCCAGGCGAGTTCCTTGCCGGCCAACTTTTGCACGGCGCCTTCCTTGGCGGCGGGCGAGGCCTCTTCGGCGAATTGTTTTTTGTCGAGGGCGTCGGCGCCGGAGCTTTCGGCGATGGGCAGGGGAGCGAGCACGAGCCAATCGCGAATGAAGCCGTCGGCGTCGGGTTTGCCGTTTTGGCCGATGGCCGGAAGTGAGGAGGCGGCGAGGAGAGCGAGGGTGCGGAGGAGGACGGGAGTTTTCATGGGGCTACGAGTTTGGGTGAAGCGTGCGCCGAGGGGAGTGTCGACAGCGAGCCAAGAAAAATGCGTGGATAAAAAAGCGCTCGGAACGGGAGATCCGTGGTTGCAAAATAACGCGGAGCCTTGAGCAAGCGCGGTTGAGGCGACGATGGCAGTTGCCGGGGAGTCGAGTTGTCCGGTTGTCTGGGGTGATCGGGAAATCGTGCCCATGTTTGCGGACTGCCCTGATTCTCAGGGGAGGGACGCCCGTGCTGCGTGCTCATCCCCCAAGGGCGGAGCGGCCGGGATACTGCTCTGATTAGTCGAGCGGGGCTTTTTCGAAGTCGGTGGGGAGTGCCCAGCCGGCCGAGATTTTTTCGCCCTTCATGTAGCGTTCGTAGAAATTGATGTTGGCGTTGTTCGAGTGTGGGTAGCGGTCGAAGATCGCACCCTGGCCAAACATACGCGGGTCGCCCTGGGCTTTGAGGGCGGTTTCCATAGTCGCTTTGAGCGCGGCGCGTCGGGCGGCGGTCGCGGGCTTAGTCGCGAGATTTTTTACGCAGTCGCGATCGGTGTTGAGGTCGTAGAATTCTACCGCGGGACGGCGGCCGAAGCAGAGCGCCCAAAAGGGATCGGCGGTGTTGGCGCGATGGGCGTCGAGGATGAATGACTTGGTGGGGCTGGCATCGACGTTGAGGTAACCGGTCTCGGGATTGCAGGCGGGCCAGCGCGAGGGCTCGTAGTTTTCTAGGTAGAGTTGGCCGCCTTTAACAATGCCACGGATGGGATAACCGACGTCGCCGGGTCGGCCGATATCGTGGCGCTCCATGCCGATGAGCACGTGGTCGCGGGCGGGGTTGATCTGGCCGGAACGATTGACGCGGAAGATATCGGTCAGGCTGCGGCCGGGAGATTCGGCCATGCCGGTCTTCGCCCACGCGAGCCCGGCGACCTCGGTAAACGTGGGCGCGAGGTCGATGAAACTGATGTAGTCGTCGGCGACGCGGCCGCGGCCGGCGATGCCGGCGGGCCACATGGCGGCGAACGGGATGTGGTTGGAATACTCATACGCGCTGCCTTTGCCGCGGGGGAAGGGCATGCCGTGATCGGAGGTGACGATGACGAGGGTGTTGGCGAGCAGGCCGCGTGTTTCGAGTGCGGCCAACATGCGGCCGAGGTGGGTGTCGAAGTGTTCGATTTCGAAGGCGTAATCGAGGAGGTCGTGGCGGGTGGTCTCGTTGTCGGGCCAGAAGGTCGGCACGCGGTCGATGTCGGTGAGTTTCTTGCCGCCCTTGGCGACGCCGGAGCCGAACTCGTAGCCGCGGTGTGGTTCGACGGCACCATACCAGAAGGCCCAGGGTTTGTCGGGCGAGGCGGCGGCGAGGAAGTCGTCGAAGTTGCCGGCGTAATCCGAATTTCCGATACCGGAGGCGGGGGGCTTGGCTTTGCGCTCGTTGAAAGCTTTCCCGGTCATGGCTCGCGGTTGGCCGGCGGCGTTGTTCGCGACACCGGGGCCCCAGCCCTTGGTGGTGTGGCCGACGGTCCAGCCGTTTTCGGCGAGGGCTTCGCCCCAGCCCTTAAACTCGGGTGGAAAATAACAGAGGTGGTTGGCGGCTTCTTTGAGTTGCCACGAGTTGCGGCCGGTGAGGATGGCGGCGCGCGAGGGGGCGCACTTGGCGTTGGGCGTGTAGGCGTTTTTAAAGAGAATGCCGTCGCGGGCGACGCGGTCGAAATGGGGAGTGCGCACCCATTTTGTGCCGTAGGCACCGGCGTGGACGCCCCAGTCGTCGGCGATGGCGAAGAGGATGTTGGGCGGGCGCGGCGAGGTGGGTTCGGCGGCGTGGACCGCGGAGGCGGCGACGCTGAAGAAGAAGAGCAGGAGAAAAAGGGAGCAAGGGAGACGGAGGGGCAAGTGCATGAGGGTAGTGAATGGGGTGAAATTTTGGCGCGCGGTGCAAGCCGGCCGTGTGCGGCCGTCGGGCGAGGTGGGCGACGTGGCAGGAGCCGCGTCAAAGGCGAGGGCGCAGGTGAACGCGGAGAGCGGGCAGCGGGCGAGATTGCGCAGAAGGGACGTGAGCATCGGCGGGGGCGGAGCGTGGGTTAACGCGCTTGATTGAGCGCGGGCAGCGGGACCTCTTTTGCGGGCATGAGTTGGTCGCGGCGGGTGCCACCGGCACGAGGCGGAGGGTGCCGAGCGCGGGGGCTGCGAAGCGCAGAGACGGACGAAAAAAAAGGGGGGACGCAACGGAGAGCGACGCGCGTCCGAGTAGGGTGGCGGGATCGGTGCCGCTGCTTTCTTCCGCATTCGGCGGCGTCAAGTCGCGGTCTCTGTGAGCGGCGTGACGAGGGTGGGGGCAAGGGTTGGTTGACGGTTCGCGCAGGAGGGACGGCTTTCCGGTCGGCCACCGTCGCCTGCGTGGTACGGCGATCAGCCTTCCGCGAAGTCTGCCGCCAACCCGTAGGCGGTCTGGAGGTGGGTTCGTTGTTTTTTTAGAATATTGTGGTTCCCCGCTGTTTCCGGTGGGTGGAGGTCCGAGCGGGCGGCAATCGCGGCTAAGGTCGAGTCAGCAACGGACCGGTAATTGGATTTTCAGCGGGAGGGATTTCCATCGATGCGGGTCATTTTCGGTTCTGGTCTGCCCTCCACGGGTGTGCGGCCGGTTGCGGAGAACACGCCCACCGCGCCCCACGCGTGCGGTACCTCGAGAATCCCATAGATGTCTTTCAGTTGGTCGGCGACCACGCTTGGAGCCGCGGCAATCTGCTCGCGTTTGAAACCGGTGGTGATGTCGAGGAAGTTCTTCAACCCAATGTCGTGGCTGGTCAGAGAGCTGATGTGAACCGCGACATCCTCCAGTCCGGCCTTCGTGAGCAGGGCCGATAGTTTGCGGCCGACGAAACGGTCTCCGCTGTGCTGCTGTTGGCCTTCGGCTGCCGCTCGGGTAAACGGGCCGAAACTTTTCGGTTCTGGCTCGAGCGTGAGCCAGCCGTCGTCGATGTCGAGTACGCAGAGAATGCCGCCCGGTTTGAGGACGCGACGTACCTGCGCGAGCGCACGGTCCGGGAACTCGAGATGTTGGAAGAGCAGGCGGGCGTAGACGAAGTCGTAGGTGTGATCCGGCAACGTCAGTTCGTAGACGTTGGCGCATGCGTACTCGACGTTCACCGCGCCTTCCTCGCGCGCCAATTTTCGGGCTTCACTGAGCAGATCTTCGCTCAGATCGACGCCGGTCACGAGGCCGGGATGCGCGAGGCGTGCCAGTTGCATCGTTACCACGCCGGGGCCGCAGGCCAGATCCAGCACACGCATGCCGGGCTGCAGGCCCGCGCGCCGCATGCCGTCGAGTTCCAACTGTTCGGCCACGCGGCCCTGCTGTTTCAGGCGTGTGAGCTCGGCGGCATTCTCCCGAAACTCACCAAACGCGTAGGACCCCGCGGCCGTGCCTGGCGCGGTCGGCGCGGGTTGCGGCGGGGTGGACTCAAGGTCTTCGTTCTGCAGACGTTCCACCCATTGAGTGGTGCTGATTTCCAGCCGATCGCACAGCACGAGTGAGAGGTTGAGCAGAAAGCGGGCCGTGATGTCCGGCGACTGGAGCAATGACTTGCGCAGGAATGTCTGCGTGATCACGAGCAGGCTCGCGTCGGTGCGAGCGATTACATCGGCGGTGCGGGCCCGACGGTTGAGAAAGGCGAGTTCGCCGAATACCTGGCCGGGGCCGAACAGCGCGATTGAGGCGGCGAGCGTACCCACGGTACGCTGTGCTTCGAGCCATCCTTCGAGTACGACAAACAGTTCGTCGCCCACATCGCCGCGCCGCAGGATCGACTCGCCCTGTTTGCACTGGAGGATGGTGCCGCTGTGCAGGAAACGCTGCGCCTCTTCCTCTGTCATGCCGTCGAGCAGGGGGATGGCGTGCCGGGGTTCGCGATGTAGTTTCTCGGCTAGGATTTCCCAGAACAGGTCCGCGTCCACAATGCGCCGATTGACGCGGCTCGCGTGTGTCGCGAAGCTCGTCGCAAAGCGCGCGCGGGCGTCCGGGTCGTCAGGGAACTTGATCGCGTTTCGCAGGAACGGCGACCGCACGGCGCGCAGGTGTTCGAGGTCTCCCACGACCCAGACGAGTGGCACGCGGTAGCCGACGTCGTGCTCGACAAACGCATCGGCGTAGCGGCGATAGCCCAGTTGCTCGTAGAGCTCGATCAGCGAGGGCGCGCAGTTACAGAAGTCGAAACGGACGCCCTTTTCCTGGCCGCGGAGATACATCTGCGACAGCAGCTTTGAAAAAAGTGTCGAGCCGCGCCACTCCGCGGCCACCATGGCGCGCGAGGTGTAACTGAGGGCCTGCGGGGGATAGTCCGCAAACGCGTCCAAGCGGTAGCGGTCTCGCCAGGATGCGGGCAGCTGCAGGATGTCTAGCGTGTTGCGCCGTAGCGTGCCGACAATCTCTCCCTCGCTCGTGGCGTAGAGCAGGTCGGCCTCGCCGTTGTCCAGCTCATCGCGGAGCGTTTGAGCTTCGTGGTCGGCGTCCTTGGGCCGCTTGCCCATTTCGGTCACATAGATCTGATAGCGAAAGCGAAAAATGCGTTCGCGCTCTTCGTCGGTCGTCGCGAAAGCCAGCGATAGCGGAGGCGTGTTTGCTGGACCGCTCCCGCTGAAAATTCGATTTCCTGTCGTTCGGAGCGTATTCATAATAACATTTTACTTTTGGTGGGCTTGCCGCGAAAAAATGGACACTGATTTAGGCAGCTTTGCTATTGTTTAGTGTATGTTGTTTTTCGAATACCACAGGGGATATATTGCCGAGCGAGCTGTGGCGCCTCGTCGGGTTGTAGAACGTCTCGATGTAATCGAAGACGGCAAGCTCAGTGTGACGGCGACTGTCCGGAATCGCCTCATCCAGTCCG
>CANIJN010000166.1 GCA_947467625.1 Opitutia bacterium
CCCAAAGCGGCTACATAAAAATCGCCTTCAGCCAACTCGCCGGGTTCACCTTCAACGCTCCGCCCCAGCCCCTCCCGGCCGGCACATCGCCCCCCGACGTCCTCGCTCAAGTCCCCGCTTCCATCCGCCGCCTCGACGGCAAGAAAGTCGTGCTCACCGGTTTCATGTTGCCCACGAAACTCGAGGGTGGCTTCGCCACCGAATTCTTTTTTCTTAGCAGCTCCCAACTGTGCTGCTACGGCGTCACGCCGATCGTCAACGAGTGGATTTCCGTGAAAATGAAAAAGGAGGGCCTCCCGCCAGTCCAAGACGTCCCCATTCTCCTCGCCGGCCGCCTGCGCGTTCGCGCCCAGTGGGACGACGGCCTGCTTTCGACGATCTACGAGCTCGAAGGCGACGGCCTCTTAAAAATGAACAACTAGCGCCCACCGCGCCGCGCCTCTACCCCGCTTCTCACTTTCACTCTCACTCTCACTTTCACTCTCACGCTCCCCGCCCATGTCCATTCCTGTCACCGTCCTCACCGGCTTCCTCGGCGCCGGAAAAACCACCCTCCTCAACCGCATCCTTACCGAACAACACGGCAAGAAACTCGCCGTCATCGAAAACGAATTCGGCGAGGTCGGCGTAGATAACCAGCTCGTCATCCAGTCCGACGAAGAGCTCTTCGAGATGAACAACGGCTGCATTTGCTGCACCGTTCGCGGCGATCTCATCCGCATCCTCGGCCGTCTCATGAAGCGCAAGGACCAGCTCGACGGCATTCTCATCGAGACCACCGGCCTCGCCAATCCCGGCCCCGTCGCGCAGACGTTTTTCACCGACGACGAGATGAAGGCCAACTTCCGCCTCGACGCCATCGTCACCGTCGTCGACGCCAAACATATCCTCCAACACCTCGGCACCGACGACGAATCCGTCAAGCAACTCGCCTTCGCCGACATCATCATTCTCAACAAAACCGACCTCGTCGCCCCCGCCGAACTCGACGCCCTCGAATTCCGGATACGCGCCATTAACGCCGTCGCGAAAATCCACCGCGCCCAAAACGCCGACGTCCCCCTCGATCACGTCCTCAACGTCGGCGGCTTCAACCTCGGTCGCGCCATCGATGTCGACCCCAAGTTCCTCGAACCCGAATATCCCTTCGAATGGGCCGGCGCCTACGCCCTCCCCGTCGGCTCTCACGAACTCATCATCGGCCATCACGACCACGATCACACTGGTCACGACCACACTGGTCACGACCACTCCCACGAAGGCCACGCTCACGCGCACGGCGACCACGAGCACCACCACCATCACCACGGCAACGAAAACGAACTCGATGTCGTCGTCATGCCCGTGAAGTTGACCGCCAACGGCGACTTCACCACCCCCTCCGCCCTCGCCGCGATCGCCACCGCGCGCGACGCTGCCGTCCACGTCTTCGCCGACTGGGAAGCCCGCCTCAAAGACGGCGACACCGTCGTCCCCGGTGCCACGCTCCACCGTCTCCTCCTCACCGAGGGCAACGGCACGTTCATCCTCAAGCTCGACGCTCCCGGTTTCTACCTAGTCTTCGAAGCCTGCGGCGAACACCCGCTCCACATCCAGGTGATGGGCGAAACCGCGAAGCCCTGCTGGCAGCAGGATTATCACGCCGCGCACACGCACAACGACGCCGTGACGAGCGTCGGCATCAGCACCCCCGGCGACCTCGACGGCAAGAAACTCAACGATTGGATCAGCGAACTCCTCCGCGTAAAGGGCGGCGACATCTACCGTATGAAAGGCGTGCTCGCCGTGAAGGGTAGCAACAAGCGCCTCGTCTTCCAAGGCGTCCACATGCTCTTCGACGCCAAGTTTGACCGCGAGTGGAAGTCCGCCGAACCCCGCACCAACACGCTCGTCTTCATCGGCAAAAACCTCGACCGCTCCGCGCTGACCGAAGCCTTCAAGGCCTGCCTCGCCTGAGCCCTTGGGGGCGAGGTCTCCGACCGCCACGCTCAAGGTCGCCGCGACGACGCCGCGAAACGTGTGCACGCCATTCCGTCCGAATAATTTTACGTGCCGTCCGCAGAAGTCATCGCGGTCGAGCTCGGTCGCCCCCACGGCGGACACAGCAACGTCATCGCGCTGGAGAGTATGACCAAGGCCGATTTTTGTCCTCTGTCATCCAGCCAAGCGGAATGGTTTTCCCGTCGTCGCACACTGGAGATCGGCGGGCGAAAACTGTGGTTTGCAATTCCTGAAGCCGTGACCCTCCACAAACTCCGTTTCTACCGCGAGGGCGGCAGCGAAAAACACCTGCGCGACATCCGTGGCATGCTCGCCGTCTCCGGCGATGAAATCGACTGTCCGCTGCTGAACCGCGCCGCGATCTCACTCGGTCTCGAAGACCCTGGGCGCACCGCGCAAGCAAAGTAATCACACTGCCTAGCGGATTAGTTAACGGGACCTTGGTTTCTTCGATTCATCGGACCATCCGCAGGAAAATTGAGCCAAACCCGCGACGCGCCGGCCCAAGCTTGCCGTCCCCCATCCCTTTCGTCCCACACTCCTGCATGGCGTTTCATCCGAGCTCTTACATCGCTGCCACGTTGACCGGCCTCACCGCCTTAACGCTCGGTGGCCTCCTCGCGAGCTGCGTCCACCCCGCTGTCACCCAGGACACCTTCACCACACCCGCCACCACCGAGCGCGTGGGCCGCAGCGGCGCCCATCGCACCGTCACTCCCGTCAATCAAGTGCTCACCCCGCTCGGTCGCACCGTCGAACTCCCCGGGCTCCGCCCCCAAGCCCTCGCCCTCTCGCCCGACGGCCGCATTCTGGTCACCTCCGGCAAAACCAGCGAAATCGTCGTCGTCGATCCCGCCACCGGCACCGTCCGTCAACGCGTCGCTCTGCCGAACGAAAAACAAGGCGAGCCCCAACCCGCCGTCGTCTCACCCCAAATTCTCGAGCCCGACCCCAAGGGCCAAGTCAGCTACACGGGCCTGGTATTCGCACCGGACGGACGCCGCCTCGTCTTGAGCAATGTCAACGGCAGCCTCAAGGTCTTCGCCGTTGCCCCCGACGGCACCGTCACCCCTTCGCACAGTGTGCCGCTGCCCCTCGCCAACGCCCCGCGCCGCAAAGAAGAAATCCCCGGCGGCCTCGCCTTCTCCCGCGACGGCGCGCGTCTCTACGTCTGCGGCAATCTCTCCAACCAGCTCTTCGAGCTCGATGCCACCACCGGCCAAGTCCTCCGCACGTTTCCCGTCGGCGTTGCGCCCTACGCTGTCGTCCTCGTCGGCGCCAAAGCCTACGTGAGCAACTGGGGCGGCCGTCGCCCCGGCCCCGGCGATCTCAGCGGCCCCGCCGGCCGCGGCACCGTCGTGCGCATCGATGCCGAAAAACACCTCGCTAGCGAGGGCTCGGTCACCGTGATCCCGCTCGCCACCACCACTGCCGCGCCCACCCGCTCCACCGAAATCTTCACCGGCCTCCACGCGAGTGCCCTCGCCGTGTCACCAAACGGCCACTACGTCGTCTGCGCCAATGCCGCCGCCGATACCGTGAGCGTCATCGACACCCGCACCGATACGGTCGTCGAAACCATTTGGGTAAAACCAAAACCCAGCGATCTCTTCGGGGCCTCGCCCAACGCCCTCGCCTTCGATCCGTCCGGCCGCCGACTCTACGTCGCCAACGGCACCCAGAACGCCATCGCCGTTGTCCGCTTCGATCCTGCCGATCGCGAATCCAAACTCGAGGGCCTCTTCCCCGTCGGCTGGTTCCCCGGCGCCCTCGTCTTCGACGCACCGCGACGCACGATCGCCGTCGCGAATATTAAGGGCCTGCCCGAAACTAAAAAACGCCAGGCCGAAACCGGCGCGATGGGCTTCAACTCAAAACACTACTCCGGCTCGCTCTCCCTCGTGCCCGTGCCCACCGCGAACGACCTGCCGAAACTTTCCGAAACCGTCTGGCGGAATCTCCGCCGCGACGCCGTCATCGCGGCCCGCCTCCCCGCCCGCCCCGGCCAACTCCCGCGCGCCATCCCCGAGCGCATTGGCGAGCCGAGTCGCATCAAACACGTCGTCTACGTAATCAAAGAAAACCGCACCTACGACCAGGTCTTCGGCGACATCCCTGCCGGCAACGGCGATCCTTCGCTCTGCATCTTCGGCGAGCGCATCACGCCCAATCAGCACCAGCTCGTGCGCGATTTCGTGCTGCTCGATAACACCTACTGCGCTGGCATCCTCAGCGCCGATGGCCACCAGTGGAGCACGACGGCCTTCGCGACCGATTACCTGGAAAAAAGTTTCGCCGGCTTTCCCCGCAGTTATCCCGACGGCATGGGCGAAGACGGCCAGGATGCCCTCGCCTACTCGCCCGCCGGTTTCATCTGGGACAACGCGCTCAAGCACCGCGTCAGCATCCGCAACTACGGCGAGTTCATGGCCCCCGCCGTCACGTGGCGCGACGGCCGCAAGGGCACGCCTGATTTCACCACCTGTTTTCGCACCTGGCAGGGCACGAGCGACGCGGCCGTGTTTAAGAGTTACCCGATGGTCGAGACCATCCGCGCGATCTCGCCACCCCACTACGTCGGCTGGGAAATGAATGTCCCCGACCAATACCGCGCTGACGTCTTTCTGCGCGAGCTGCGCGACTTCGAAGCCAAGGGCGAATTTCCCGCCCTCACGATTATCTGCCTGCCCAACGATCACACGAGTGGCACGAAAAAAGGCGCGCCCACCCCCGCCGCCTGCATGGCCGACAACGACCTCGCCTTCGGCCGCATCGTCGAGGGCCTGAGCCATTCGCGCTTCTGGAAAGAAATGGCGATCTTCGGTATCGAGGATGACCCGCAGGCCGGCTGGGATCACGTCAGCGGCTACCGCACCACCGCCTACGTCATCAGCCCGTACGCGAAGCGAAAGAACGTCGTCAGCACCCACTACAACACGACGAGCATCATCCGCACCCTGGAGCAAATCCTCGGCCTCCCAGTGATGAACCAGTTCGATGCCAGCGCGACGCCGATGGCCGACTGCTTCACGGAAACACCCGACTTCACGCCGTTCACTGCCCTGGCCGCAAATATCCCGCTGGATCAGATGAACCCCGACCCCGTGACGATCACCGATCCAATCTTGCGCAAAGACGCGGTCGCCTCCGCCCGGATGAATTTTCGCGAAGGGGATAAAGCCCCCGAGGACCCGCTCAACCGCATCCTCTGGCGCGCCATGAAAGGCAGCCGCACCCCGTATCCAGAATGGGCCGTCACACCCGACGGCGACGACGACAGATAAGCAGCCGAGCCGGGCTCACTCCAACCGGCTACCGCCGCAGCGAGCACACGTCACGTCTTCACCGCGAGCACGCCCCTATCCTCCCAATCGCGCCGCGACCGCGAAACGCACCGAGAAAAGGCGGTCGGCTGCGACTGAACGATGACGAACGAATCGTGGCGCGCGCGGGGAGGCCGAGTCTCGGTGAGAATCCGTAGGCCAACCGAATCGAGCGGCTTCGGGACAGAGCGCTGAGAAGTGCGACCGACGTCTTGCGGATCGGGCCTCCCCCAACACCCAAAGCCAGACCCGAACGACTTCGCCGTGCGACCGCTCCGCCCCGTGACCACACCGTCTCAGAATTTAAAATCGTTGCGCCAAGCCCACGAACGCGGCTCCGCGGTATAATACTGGCCGCGCGTCTCGCCGTAGAGGGTACCACTGAACGGCTGCGGGAGCACTTGATAGGTATTCAGCACATTCGCGACGTTGATCTGGGTGGTCCACATCACGCGACGAAACTTGTAGGAATAAGCGAGCCACGCGGTCGTCGTCGTCAGATCGGGTCGCCCATAGATGAGGCCGCGATCCGTGTAGAGCCAACGCCCGGGCACGTTGACCACCGGCATCTCTGCCGCCGACGCATTATCCGTGCTTTTCTTCACCCCGAGCGCCCCCGCCTTATTGATCACGTAGGTCTCGATCGGCCAGCGGACCACTTGGTTGGCTTGTTGCAAGCGCAGTGAAACGAGCCCGCCGACGCGCACCCCTTTGAGCCAACCGCCAGAGAAATTATAACTGTTGGTAAAACTGACGGTGTAGCGGGGCACCCCGAGATTACGCATGCCGGCGCGACTCGCGATGTACATCCCGCGGTAGCCGAGCGGATCATCCCACGCGAGTTTATTGGCGGTCACAGGCAGTCCCGTGCGCCCCGTGCCCACGTTGCCGTGCACTTTATCCGTCGTGACCGCAAAAATATCGCCGCGATTGGTGATGGCGCCGTTCACCGGATTGAGAATGGCGCGGTAATTCCCGCTGGTATCTCCGTTATTCAAAATCCCCACCGTGAGTTGCTGCAGCGGCGCCGTGGCGGCATTATCCCCGGGGTTAATTTTGACAAGGTACGGCGCGCCATCCGCCCACGTCACGCCCCCGCGGGCATCGGTATAAAACTCGTCGTTGTAGTAAATCGGATACGTGAGGTCGGTCCCGGTGCGGCCCTGCTGGAATCCAGCGGTCAGGCGCATCATCCAATGGCGGGTCGGCGAGCCATCGAGACTGATTTCGTGGCCATCCGATCGCCGGTCGATGTTCGACCAACTACCGCGACCCGCGACACTGCCGTTGAGCCCGGCCGGGTTGATACTTCCACCGATACCGAGATTGAGAAATTCATTCTTCGCGGTGGTCGCGTAATGCGACACTGAAATATGGATACGATCATTGAGCAACGAGCCTTTCAGGCCGAACTCGACGCCAGTATTTTCCGCATCCTTGAGCGGCTCACCGAGCGGATCGGGGAACATGTTAACCGCGGGATTCTGCGCGACCGAGAAATTTACAAACGCCCGCCACGATCCATAAGCCCGGGCCGTGAGGCCCGTATTGTAGGAAATTTTATCTGAGGCCACTTCGAGCGGATCGAGGCGGGCAGCCGTAAACTGACGCTTGGCGCTGTGATCGGCGCGTAGGCTGAACATCGAAGTGAAGCGACCATCGAACCAGTCGTTATACATCGTTCCGAACGCACCGCGGTTCCACTTGAAATAGCGGCCCCAGTTGCCCCGGTTGGTGGTGATCGCGTTGGTGGGCAGCCCCCACGGATTGGCCGCCCCGGCCGGTACGTAAAATTCGGGAGCCGTATCTTGGGAGACCCAATTGCGGCCGGCGTAACTAAAACGGCTGACGTCGGATTCCGGGCGGAAATACCGCGTGGGGCTGGCGGCATTGAAGAGAATCGTATTCGGCATGGGGAACCGGTAAAGGTTCGCCGCGGAGGTCGTCGTGAGCAGCGCGCCGTTGGCATCCGCTTCGTAGAAATCGGCGTACCATTCGTGTTGCACGGACGCGGCATAGTCGACGCCCGGAACGAAGGTCGAACGGATGCGCCCGCCCCACATGCTCCATTCCAGAGCACCGGCCGCCCGGAACGAGTGGTAGCGTTGAGAAACATTGTAGAGCCGAGGGGCCTGCATCACCACCGTCCAATCGTCGGTGGTGACCGCGTTGTTGTTGATATCAGTCAGGCGGTAACCGGCGGGGTAGAGCGTGGCACCCCGATTGTAATCCATATCGCGCTGTTCATCGCGGTACATATATTTGACGAGCGTCGAAAACGCGCGCGTCCAGCGGGATTCGAAGCTTGATCCGAAGGTACCGGTCAGCGGGGTCCACTCTTTTTGCACGAGCCATGAGCTGACATTGCGCAGGTTGAGTTGGCCGTTGAGGATTGAGGCGGCGGCGTTGGCGCCGTTCGCGGTGGTTTCGCCAAGGAAGTCCCGCAGACCCAGCGTGGGCACCGCCTTGTTGTAACCGATATGGCGGTTGATGACCTCTGGCGGCGGGACCCAACCGTTGCCGACATGGGCCGCCGTATAGGCAAAACTCGGCGTAATCCCGGCGTAGTTATTCTCGTGGGTCTGCTCGTACCAGATACGCACGGTCGAACGCGGGAGTTGCAGCGCCACCTGCAGGTAGCCTCCGCCAGCCTTCCGGAAAACATTGTCCCGCCAATAATGAGTCTCCGCGAGGAAGCTGGCACCGCGCACCGCGATGCGCGGCAGCCACGCCCGCCCCGTCGAAAAACTCTGGTTAAAATCCGCCTCGCCGCGCTGCGACCCAAATGAATCCGTGCGCAGGGAAAAGCTCAGGCTCGCCTTGGTATCGAAGCGCGCCTGCTTGGAAACTGCGGTAATGATTCCGCCGCCCCCCGCGTCTTGATAAAGCAGTGCATTCGGCCCGCGCAAAATCTCAATACGCTCGGTGGAAAAAGCATCTGCGCTGCTGGTCCCAGTAAGGCCGATCATCCCATCGCGCCGGATGCCACCGGTGCCGAGGCCGCGCAACTTGATCTCGGCATTCGCTTGGCGTGAGCCGGGCTCGCTCCCAAAGGCAGCGTCCGGGTTCTGGTTCGATGCAAAGCCCGCACTCATTCCGAAATTTTCCACGAGCGCGGACATATCACCGTTGAGATTAAGATCGCGCATGAACGTTTCCGTAATCACCTCAGAAGTCACCGGTAACATCGCGATGTCCTGATTCAGCAGCGTTACCGACGATGAACGGTTGGCTCCATACCCGTCGTTGCGCGCGTCGACCACTTCAAATGGGCTCAGCGCAATCGCCTCACTCTCCGCTTTGGCGCCCGTCGCCGTCGGAGCTGTGGCCGCGCCCGCGGAGCCGAGTAGGCCGTGCAGCGCGAGGAGGGTGGCGGAGGCATAGTCAGCACGAAGAAAACGGCGGATGCCGCGGAGGGAAACGTGGGGTAAAATCATGGTTGAAACTTGGGGGAAGACGCTACCGAGAACCTCACTGAATAACTCTCAAGAAATAGCATCTGTAAAGTTCTGATCAGCATAGTTTTCATCACGAAGGAGGCGGTCATATTATTGAAGGGAGTAAAACGGCGTGACGAGGGGCCGCTCCTCGCTCAAGCACCAGCACCTGCAACAGCACCTGCATGGGCCGATCGGCGTGAGTAGCCGTTGAGCCCCCCCCCGGCTTGCGCAGAGCACGCTCCGTGCGTTGGTGCATGCGGGCACGATTGCCGAGCGTGGTGGGATCGAAGGCCGCGCGCGTCTTACACCAGTCGCCCAGCGGGGCCCCCCACAGTTCAGCGCGTGCGGGGCCATGCGCAGCGCCGTCGCCAGCCCGTTGCAGACCGGCCGGGTGCCGTCGCTGAGCTGGTGGTTGCCGCTCCTACGAAACTGGATTTCGAGGGGATCGGTCCGGGAGGGTTTCTTTGATCATCTCCAACCCGAGCGGGGGATGGCAGGAGTCTTGCTTACTCAGCAGCATGATCCTTACCGACTACAAGGCGGCCAACCTCTTCGATGAGCTCGTCGACGTCGCAGGCAAGATCCGCCCCTACTACCGCAACATCGCCGACAAGCTCTCCAGCCTGGGCAACGAGGAACTCAGCCAAAAGCTCCGCAGCCTCGAACTGCTCTTCCTTAAACAAGGCATCACGTTCACAGTCTACGGCGACGAAAAGGGGACGGAGCGGGTGTTTCCCTTCGACCCTTTCCCGCGCGTCGTACCCGCTGGCGAATGGGAGCACATCGAAGCCGGCTTGGTGCAACGCATCACGGCCCTGAATCTCTTCCTCTACGACGTCTACCACGAGCAGCGCATCCTCAAGGACGGGATCATCCCGCCCGAGGTCGTCTTCGGAGCTTCGCATTATCGGCCGGAATTCGTCGGGGTCTCCGTCCCGAAGGACGCGTACATCCACGTCTGCGGTACCGACCTCATCCGCGATCGCGACGGGCGCTACCTCGTCCTCGAGGACAATGGCCGCTGCCCTTCCGGCGTATCCTACGTGCTTGAGAACCGGGCCGCGATGAAGCGCGTCTTCCCACAGCTCTTCGGCGCCAGCGGCGTCCGCCCGGTCGACACCTATCCCGCCGACCTCTTGGCGACGCTACGCCACGTGGCCCCGCGCGAGAACCCGAACCCGAACGTAGTGCTGCTGACGCCTGGCGTTCATAACAGCGCCTATTTCGAGCACTCCTTCCTCGCCCGCCAGATGAGCATCGAGATCGTCGAAGGCCGCGACCTCATCGCCCTCGATGGCTTCGTGTACATGCGCACCACGCGCGGACTTCGCCAGGTCGACGTCATCTACCGCCGCATCGATGACGATTTCCTCGACCCGCAGGTCTTCCGCAAGGACTCCTGCCTCGGCGTCCCCGGCCTCGTCGACGCCGTCCGCCGCGGCAATGTCGCCCTCGCCAACGCCATCGGGACGGGCGTGGCCGACGACAAGGTCACCTACGCCTACGTGCCCGACATGATCCGCTACTACCTCTGCCAGGAACCGATCCTCGACCAGGTACCGACGTACCTCGCCTGGCGCGACGCCGATAAGAAATACATCCTAGAGAACCTGCCGAAGCTCGTCGTGAAGGCCGCCAACGAAAGCGGCGGCTACGGCATGCTCATCGGCCCAGCCGCGACCGCCGCCCAGATCGAGGAGTTCCGCCAGAAGGTGTCCCATCACCCGCGCAATTACATCGCCCAGCCGGTCGTCAATTTCTCCCAGCACCCCACCCTCGTGGACGGCGGACTCGAAGGACGTCACGTCGACCTGCGCCCCTTCGTGCTCTGGGGCGACACGGTCAAGGTGCTCCCCGGCGGCCTCACCCGCGTCGCCCTCACGCGCGGCTCCCTCGTCGTCAACTCTTCGCAGGGCGGCGGCAGCAAAGACACCTGGGTCCTCGCGGCCTGATCTCACCGCCATGATGCTTTCCCGAGTCGCCGACCACCAGTACTGGATGGCCCGCCAGATGGAGCGGGCCGAGAACCTCGCACGCCTCGTGCGCGTCTCCGAGGAGATGCTGCTCGACGACGAATCGCTGGGCCGCGGCACGGCCCAGGAGTATTGGACGCCCGTCCTCGCCGCCACGGCCATGGAAGGCGCCTTCCGCTCGCTCTACCCTGAACCCAAGCTGGGCGACGTCGCCAGCTTCCTCACCCTCGACCTCCGCAACCCGGATTCGATCCTTTCGTGCATCCGCCTCGCCCGTGAGAACGCCCGCTCGGTGCGCGACAAAATCTCCGACGAGATGTGGTCCGAGATCAACGCGCTGAACCTCTTCGTGACCTCGCCCGAAGGCCTCGAGCTGCTCGAACGCTTCCCGCAGGCCTATTACGAGAAGATCATCGCGTCTTCGATGCTCTTCGACGGCATCACCGATTCGACGCTGACCCGCGACGAGGGCTGGAACTTCCTCCAGCTCGGGCGCCTGCTCGAACGCGCCGACATGACCAGCCGCTTCCTGGACATCCGCTCGCAGACGCAGACCGCCGATGGAGATTCGGCCCTCGAATCCCTGCAGTGGGGAGCGGTCCTGCGCGCCTGCAGCGCCCATGCCGGCTATCGACGGGTCCACGGCGGCGAAATCAGCGTCGAAGGTGTCGTCGACCTGCTGCTCTTTTCCAACGAATTCCCGCGGTCGGTCCGCCATTGCATCCGGCGCGCCGACGCAGTCCTGCACGACATCTCCGGCACACCCACGGGGCGCTACTCCAACAGCTGCGAGAAGATCACCGGCGCCCTCCTCGCCCGCCTGAGCTTCGCCGGTCCACCCGAGGTGATGGCCCGCGGCCTCCACGCCTACATCGACGAGCTCCAGGTGCAGCTCAACGCCGCCGGGCAGGCGGTCTTTGAAAACTACGTGCTGCTGCCGGGCGAGGTCGACCGCCACTTCCCGCGTGGCACCCGCCCGGAATCCCTCTCCGACTGGCAGCGCGAACAGCAGCAGCAATGAAGGACGCCCCGCGCCCATGAAGTTCCGCATCCTCCACCGGACCGAATACCGCTACGCCCTCCCCGTCCGCAATAATACCAACGAGCTGCGCGTCACCCCCCTCACGAACCTTCGCCAGAAACTCGGCCTGCATCTGGTCCGCGTGCTCCCGGCGGTCCGCATGCGACGCTATCCGGACCTTTATCTCAATACGGTGCACCGCTTCGAGATCGAGGAAACGCACCGCGAGCTGGTCATCGACGTTTCGAGCATCGTCGAGACCCTCCCGACCCCAGTCTCCGCCATCCCGACGGATATCCCGATCGCGGCAGTGCGCTCGGAAGAGGTCATCGAGAGCTTCCAGCCTTACCTGCTTTCCGACGGCCCGATCCGTATCACGCCAGAGATCTGGCGCGCGGCGGTCGACGCGGAAAAGAACCGGGGCGATCTGTTCGCGGTCATCATGGGGCTGATGGACTACATCCACACCACCTGTAAATACGTGCCGGGCCAGACCCACATCGGGACCACGACCGAGGAATTCTTCGCCAAGCCGCAAGGCGTCTGCCAGGACTACGCGCACCTCCTCCTCGCCCTCTGCCGCTCCATCGGGATCCCGGCCCGGTATGTCTGCGGCTATGTCTACGACGCCAAGCGTGGCGACGTCATCGGCAGCCATGCCTCCCACGCGTGGGCCGAAATCTGGATTCCCGGCTACGGGTGGCTCGGCGTGGATCCGACAAACAAGAGGGTCATCCATGAGGCCTACGTGGCCTCGGCGGTCGGACGCGACTACCGCGACGCGACGCCCATCAGCGGGAGCTACTGGGGCGGCGGCGACCGCGAGATGCGCGTCACCGTGCACGTGGAGGCCAAATGACCCGCGGCCGCGGACGACCCGGCCAAC
>CANIJN010000167.1 GCA_947467625.1 Opitutia bacterium
CACCGCTCGCTGGCGCTCGCGGCTACCCGGCAAATCACAGTCTGGATCTTTGGGCGATTAATAGGCGGGAAACTCGGGATGGACTCCGTGGATCCGTGGAGCGATTATTTTGGATAAAGGAACGGAATCGATGGACTGAATCCAGAGGGGTGAAATGCTCTCGACCGCGAGGGCCTCGCCTCCTCAGCGCGCCCACAAAAATGCCCGCCAGAGTTCGGCGGGCTTTGGTTTTTCCGAAATCACTCCGCGCTCAATTCGGCCTCGTCGCACGCGCCCGTCGGCGATGCCATCCGGCCGCCGACAATGCCAGCGCGCCGACGATCGCGGCGTAGGTCGATGGCTCGGGGACGGCCGAGGCGGTCAACTGCAGCATGGAGCTGCCGCCATTCAGCGCGAGGTTGTAGCTGTAGCCGGAAATCGTCGTGCCCAGGGTAAAGTCGGCCACATCGAAACTGCTGGTCGTCGTGCCACCACTCGAAAAATCAAAGAGCGTGTAAGTGCCAGCGGAGAAACCGGTGCCCGCGTCGAGGTTGATCGTCAACGAACCGGGGGTCGTGGCCCCGGTGAGCACGCCGCCCAGCAAGCTGATTTTGTCGCTCGCGGTGCCGAGTTTGAATTTGAAGATCGCGCCGTCATTCAGCTTCAGGCCGCTGGTGAAGGTCAGATTCCCCGCAGTCTCACTCATGCCACCGGCCCCTAAAATGCCACCGGCTTCGATGGTCGTGGCGCCGCCCACGATGCCCGAGCCACGCAGAAAGGCACCGCTTTGGATCACGAGGGCTCCGGTGCCCACGCCCGAACCCGCCGTGTTGCTGACTACGAGGACACCGGCGCTGACGGTCGTGCCACCGCTGTACGTATTGGGAGCCTCGAGCTTCAGCGTACCGGTGCCGATCTTCGTGATGCTCTGGTTGGTGCCGGAGATGACGCTGGCAACAGCCAGTCCGGTCATCGCGGTCGAGGAGCCGCCGATGTCGAAGCTGCGATTACCCCCGAGAGCCAGCGTGCCGGCGCCGAAAATCATCGCCGGGAACGGATTGCCCGCAGCACTCACCGATACGTTGCCGCCAAGCGTCAGCACGGATCCGATACGCAGTTCCAGCTCGCTGCTCGAAGAGCTACCCGCACCCTGGCCGCCAAACGCGAGCGCGCCGATGGACTGGCTGACATTGTCCCCGAGACGCAGGTAGGCCCGCGTGCCGCCAGCGGTGTGGTTGATTGTCACCGGCCCGCTGGACGGGAGGGTGCCGTTGGCGTTGAGCCAGAGTTCGCCGCCGCTAATGATAGTGCCACCGGTCCACGAGCCGGAACCGTTAAGCGAGAGGGTGCCGGCACCGGTCTTGGTCAGGGTAGCGGTTCCCGTGATCGGCGTGGAGATGTTCAGCTCGTTGAACGAACCAGCGGAGTCAGCGATGGCAAACGTGCGGTTGCTGCCTAAATTCAACGTGCCAATATCGTGGATACCCCAGTTGCCTGTGCGCTCGCCGGAGTCGAGCACATTAACGGTGCCGCTGAGGGTCAGGATGCTGCCCGAGTTGAGGATGACGTTATTGGTCGCAGTGGACTGGCCGCCGCTGCCGCCAAACGTGAGCGTGCCGACCGTCTGGCTGACGCCCGTGCCGAGCACGAGCTGAGCCGTGGTGTTAGGGGCGGTGGCATTGACGACGACGTTAATTCCGGAGGCGAGCGCGGCGTTGGCGGTGAGGCTGAGCGCGCCGGCGTTGATCGTCGTCGGCCCGCTGAAAGTGCTGGGAGCCGCGAGCGTGAGATCACCGTCACCGGCCTTCGTCAGCGCATTGCTGCCGCTGATGCCATTGCTCACGGTGAGCGCATTGCTCGCAGAGACGGTGAAGGTGCGGTCAGCCCCGCCGAGGTTGACGTTCAGTTTTTGGCCGACGGTGACGGAGCCGAAGCTGACACGGGTGGCGTTGCCGCTGACGCTCACATTGCCGCCGAGGGTGACAGTGCGATCGCCCCCCGTCGCCGTGAAGCTGAACACGGGAGATACACCGCCCAGGTTGAAGTTAAGCCCCGTCGTCAAGGTGGTGTCCTTGCCGAACGTCACGATCTGGGCCGCAGCCGGCGTCTGAGTAAACGTGCCGTTGATGGTCGCGGCATTCCAATTCGCGACCGTATTGTAGTCGTACGAACCCGCAAGGACCGGGATAAACTGAGCGCGTGCACCGACCGCGCACGCGCACGCCAATAAACAACTCAGCACGACGGCAGCGCGGCGCTGACGGACGGTTTTAACGACAAGACATGAGCGATTCATGGAGTTTTCTATGGAATCTTTTAAGCGGAAAAATGTGTGGGAAATATCGCGAGCGATATCATTCCTGTCCAATGCGTCGCACAACAAAGGCGACCCCGACTGGCTCGGCGTGAAAGGAAAGACGACCCAAAAGATGATTGTCCATAATTTACTCACACATGCGCGCAGGCACGGGTCTAGGCGGTCACCGATCGATCGAGGGAATCGCCGCTACCAGAGCGGCACCCGGCCGAGGCTGGCACCCCACGCTGACCGCGCGAGCCGGCTGATCCGGATTTCTCAGCGAGGCATCTGGGCGGGATGCCGCCACCGTTTTAGAGCCGCACCGGTGAGCGAACGCGCCGACGCTTCGATGCCCGCACGCGGACCGGCGTAGATCAGGTCACCACCCTCTCGCCCGCCCCCAGGGCCGAGATCGATCAGCCAGTCAGCCAGATTGATCACGTCGAGATTGTGCTCGATCACGATCACCGTGTTGCCCTGATCGCGCAGCTTGAACAACAGGTCCATCAGCTTCTGAATATCCACCCAGTGGAGCCCCGTGGTCGGTTCATCGAGAATGTAGAGCGTCGCGCCTTGCTGGCGTTTGCTCAGTTCGAGCGAGAGCTTGATGCGCTGGGCCTCGCCGCCGGACAGCGTCGTCGCCGACTGGCCGAGCGTCAGATAGCCGAGGCCCACGGCATCGAGCGTGGTGAGTTTATCCATCACGCGCGGGATATTCCGAAACAGCGCGATGGCCTCGCGCACGGTCATATCGAGTACGTCGGCAATGGATTTTCCGTGGAACAAGACCTCCAGGGTCTCGCGATTATAGCGCCGCCCACCGCAACTCGGGCACGGCGCATACGCGTCGGCCATGAACTGCATATCCAGTTTGATGGCACCGTCGCCCTGACAACGCTCGCAGCGCCCGCCCCGGACGTTGAAGGAAAACCGGCTAGCCTTGTAGCCGCGAATCTTCGCGAGCGGCACCTGCGCGTAAAGATCGCGCAACAGGGTGAGCAAATCGACGTAGCTCGCCGGATTGGAGCGCGGACTCCGGCCGATCGGCTCTTGGTCGACTTGCACCAGCTTTTCAAAAAAATCGAGATTCTCGATCTGGCGGTGTTTACCCGGGATGGTTTTCGCGCCGTTGAGTTTGCGCGCGGCGGCCGCGGCGAGGACGTCGTTAACCAGTGTGCTTTTGCCGGAACCGCTCACCCCGGTCACACACGTCAGCAGGCCAATCGGAAACTTTGCATCGACGTCGCGGAGATTATTCGCGCGCGCCTCGCGCACTGAAAGCCAGGCACCGTCCGGCGCCTTCGGCTTCGCGTCACGCGTGACCGCGAGCCGACGCGAGAGGTACGGACCGGTGCGCGACTGTGGGATCGATAACGCAGCGCAGGCGGCCGGCGTGCCTTGAAACAGCAGTTGCCCGCCCTCGACGCCGGCCTCGGGACCGAGCTCGATCAGCTCGTCGGCGAGGCGCATGGTCTCTTCGTCATGCTCAACCACGAGCACGGTGTTACCGCGATCACGCAGCGCGACGAGCGTATCGAGGAGTTTCTGATTGTCGTGCGGGTGTAGTCCGATGCTCGGCTCGTCGAGCACGTAAATCACGCCGATCAGGCCCATGCCGAGCTGTGTCGCGAGCCGGACGCGCTGCGCTTCACCGCCGGAGAGCGTGGCGTAGTCCCGGTCAAGCGTCAGGTAACCGAGCCCCGTCTCAAGCAGGAACGCGAGGCGTTGCCCGATGCCGGTGACGACGTCGCGCGCGGCCTCGTTGGTCCCGTGGGCCGCGATGAGTTCGCGGGCGAACGCATCTGCTGCGATGATATCGAGCCCCATGAAATCGGGAAACGATTTACCGCCGCAACGCACGGCGCCGCTCCGCGCATTGAGGCGCGAGCCGTGGCACTCGGGGCACTCCCCCGCGATCATGAAGGTCGTGAGCCGCGCCTGAAAGCCCTCGCTGTCGGTATGCCGCCAACTGTGCTCCAAATCCGCCATCACCCCGGGAAAGGTCTGGGCCTTCGCCTCGCGCATCCGGCGCAGTTTGATGGCAAACTGCCGCTCGCCGGTACCCCACAAGAGCTCGTTCCGGATTTTTTCCGGCAGCTTTTTCCACGGCACATCCACGTCGAACGGCAGCTGTTCGGCGAGCTGCTTGATCAATGAATTGTGTTTCATGATCAGATTTTTCCCGCCGATGCGCCACGGTTTGATCGCGCCATCGCGGACACTTTTTTCCGGATCGGGAATCACGAGCTCAGGCGCGAAGCGGAGTTTTCGGCCCAAACCATCGCACGTGGCACACGCGCCGTCGCGGTGGGAAAAGGAAAAATGTTTGGGCGTGAGTTTCGCAAAGACGTCGCCGCACACTTCGCAGGCGAGCGACTGGCTCAGGGAGAATTCCCGCCACGGAGCCTCGGCGTTTTTTTGCGCGAGCACCACGACGCGGTCCTTGCCTTCCCGAAAGGCGAGCTCGAGGGAATCCGCGAGCCGCGAGCGCTGGTCAGCGACCGCCACGAGCCGATCGACGACGAGCTCCAACGTGATCTCTTTCACCCCCGCGCCGGTCGCGAGGAGCTTGGGTTCGTCGAGATTTTTAATTTCGCCGGCGAGCCGGACGCGTTGAAAACCCCGCTGGCGCAGCCGCGGCAGTTCCTCGCGCAGCACGCTGGGCTTCGCACGCAGAAGCGGGGCGAGCAACATGATGCGTTCACCGGCGCACTCCGTGAGGATACGTTGGACATTGTCGTCGAGCGAGCGCTGCACGACGCGCCCATCGTCCTGCGGGCAGCGCTGTTCGCCGACGAGCGCCCACAACAGGCGCGCGTAGTCTGCCATTTCGGTGGCGGTGGCGATCGTGCTCCGCGGCCCGCCGACACCGGTGCGCTGCTCGATCGCGAGGACTGGCGAGAGGCCGTGAATGAAATCGACGTCGGGCCGCTTGAGCTGGTCGAGCACCTGACGCGCCTGGGCCGAGAGGCTCTCCATGTATTTGCGGTAGCCCTCCGCGTAAATCGTATCGAAAGCCAGCGACGATTTCCCTGAACCGCTCGGCCCCGTGATCACGACGAGTTTCCCGCGCGGAATGCGCAACTCGAGATTCTTCAAGTTGTGCTCGCGCGCGCCTTTGACGTGGATGTGAGTCGCGGCCTGCATGGATCGGTCGCGCACGCTTGCGGAAAAGTCTCAGGCGTCAAAGCGCGAATCACGTTTCGTCGTTCCAAGGGCCATTCCAGAGGCCACGGGGCGGCTAGATATTCACTCTTGCCCCACCCGAGGCCGCCCCGTTTCTTGCGGCAGTGCGCTAACCCCCTATGGTCGTTATCCCTTCATTCCAACCGGCCGTCGAATTTACCGCCAGACGGCATCCGTAGCTCCAAACCTTATGAAAAAATCCATCACGTCTCTTAATGTCACCCGCCTTCGGCGCTCGGCGCTCCTCCCTGCACTCGGTCTTGCGTTGCTCGCGCCCGCCACGCACGCGATCCAGATTAAGAATGGCGGCCTGACCGGCAGCTTCGACTCCACGATCTCGTTCGGAGCGATCTACCGGCTCCAAGACCCCGCGAACACCAACTACGGCACGACGAATGTTTTCAATGGTGTCCCCGGGTTGCTCAGCTCGGTCAACACCGACGACGGCAATCTCAATTACGGCAAGGGCTGGGCCTCGCAGCTCTTGAAGGGCTCGCATGATTTGGAGCTCAAATACGGCAACTTCGGCGCCCTCGTCCGCGGCTACTGGTTCACTGACTTCAAGAGCGATGACACGCTGCGCACAAAACTTTCCGATCAGGCTAAAGACCGCGTGGTCCGCGGGGCCGAGTTCCTCGACATGTATGCGCGGACGAAATTTACCGTCGGCGCGGCCATGCCCGTCGAGTTCCGCATTGGCCGCCAAGTGCTGAGCCTCGGCGAAAGCACCTTCATCCCCAACGGCATCAATGTCGTCAATTCCGCCGATCTCTCCAAGCTGCGTACACCCGGTGCCGAGCTCAAAGAAGCCTTGTTGCCCGTCAACCTCGTGAAGGCCTCGATCGGCGTGGCGAAAAACGTGACCGTCGAACCATTTTGGCTTCTTGAGTTCCGTCGCAATGAACTCGAACCCGCCGGCACCTATTTCTCCACCAATGATTTTGCCACCCGAGGTGGCAGCAATGTTATGCTCGGCTTCGGCACCCTCGCCGACAACGGGACGCTGGGCTCGATCCCGCGCGACAAAGATCGGGAAGGATCAAACTTCAACCAATACGGTGTCGCCACGCGCGTGCTGGCGCCCGGCCTGAACAATACCGAGTTCGGCGTCTATTACGCGCGTTACAACAGCCGCTCGCCGCTGCTCAGTTCGCGCACCCCGAGCGCGCCGATCGACACCAACCTCACGGGTCCTCTGACGATGGCCTTTATCCGTGGCGGCGTCCCCGCCGCGGCCGCACCCGCGCAAGCCGCCGCGATTTTCCAAATGCTCGTGAAGGCCACCCTCGCACCCGCGACACTCACGCCCGTTGAGGCCGCCACCCTGCAGTCCCCTTCCATCCAAGCCGCGGTCTCGGGAGCCCGCTCGATCGCGTTGCTCACCGCCGCCGCCACCGGCCGCTACTTCGCCGAATACCCGGAGGGCCTCAATCTCTACGGTCTCAGCTTCAACACCTCCCTCGGCAACAGTGGCATTTCTTGGCAGGGCGAACTTTCCCTCAAGAAGGACGTCCCGCTGCAAGTCGACGACGTCGAACTCCTCTTCGCGACGCTTTCTTCGCTGACGAATTCGACCGGCTCCGCGTTCGGCACGAGCAATCAAATCGGCAACTTTCTTGGCCAGCTCAACCGCGAGATCACAGGTTACCGCCGCCACAACGTCTGGACCGCCCAGAGCACAGTCACCAAAGTTTTCGGCCCCATGTTGGGCTCCCAGCAATTCACGTTGCTCGGTGAAGCCGGCGGCATTTGGGCCAACCTGCCCGGCAAGGACACGCTGCGCTACGAAGGTGCCGGCACGTTCGCCAGTGGCAGCCCGACCGCCATGTTAGCCACGCCGTTTCCAACCATCGCGCCCACGCCCACCGACGCTTTTGCGGACCGTTTTTCGTGGGGCTACCAGATGCTCGGCCGGCTCGACTACAACAACATCTTCCCCAACGTGAACATGCAGCCCACGGTCGCCTTCACCCATGACGTCACCGGCAATACGCCCGCGCCCCTCGGCAATTACATCAAGGGCCGTAAGAGCGTGAATCTCTCGGTTGAATTCACCTTTCGCAACACGTGGGCTGTCGAGCTCCGCTACGTGAATTTTTTCGGTGGCAGCCGCTTCAATCTCCTCAACGACCGCGACTATTTCGCGACGACCGTCAAATACTCGTTCTAACGTGACGGCCGGCGGTCGCAGACCGTCGGACGATCGCCTCCCGCGCTCCCTTCCGCTCGTTCCCGCCATGAAAAAAACACCCGCCTCTCTGTTCGTGCGTCGCTGGCTGTGTCCGGCCCTCTGTTTCGTAGCTTCCTTACCGCTGCTCAGCGCGGCCGTTCCCGAGGGCACCGCCGCGCGTCTCGGTAAAGACCTGACACCGCTCGGAGCAGAGACTGCCGCCAACGCCGACGGCTCCATCCCCGCATGGAACGGTGGTATCCTCACCCCACCCGCCGGCTACAAGCCCGGCCAACACCACCCGGATCCCTTCGCCGCCGACCAGCCGCTCTTCACCGTCACGGCGGCCAACTCCGCGCAACACAGCGCGAGGCTCACCCCCGGCGCACTCGCGATGCTCAAGGCTTATCCCCTTTACAAACTCGTCGTTTACCCCACGCGGCGCAGTGTCTCGAATCCCCAGCGGGTTTACGATGCCACGCGAAAGAACGCCACCACCGCCCAACTCACCACCGGCGGCAATGGTATCAGCGGCGCGGTCATCGGCGTCCCGTTTCCCATCCCGGCGAGCGGTCTCGAAGTGCTCTGGAATCATCTGACGCGCTTCCGCGGCTCCGCGGCCTCCCGGCAGATCGATCAAGCAGCCGTCGAGCGGGGCGGTGGCTACCAGCTCGTGAAGTTCGAGGATGAATTTATTTTCAACTACACGCTCCCGGACATGACCGCCGCCGAACTCGAAAAGGACAATACCCTGATCATGTTCAAACAAGCGGTCGTTGCGCCCGCTCGCCTCGCCGGCACCATTCTCCTCGCGCAAGAGACCATGGACCAAATTAAAGAGCCCCGCCGCGCTTGGGTTTACAACGCCGGCCGCCGCCGCGTCACCCGCGCGCCGAACGTCGCCTACGACAATCCCGGCACCGCTGCCGACGGTCAGCGCACGAGCGACCAGTTCGATATGTTTAACGGCGCCCCCGACCGCTACGATTGGACGTTGGTCGGAAAAAAAGAAATGCTCGTCCCCTACAACGCCTATAAACTTCACAGCAATACGTTGAAGAACTCCGACATCCTCAAGGCCGGACACATCAACCAAGACTTCGCTCGCTACGAGCTGCACCGGGTCTGGGTGCTCGATGCCACCCTGAAGCCCGGTACGTCGCACCTCTACGCCCGTCGCACGTTCTATATCGATGAAGACAGCTGGCAAATTCTGGCCGCCGATCACTACGACGCGCGCGGTCAACTCTGGCGGGTCTCCGAGGCCCACTGCATCAACTATTATGATGCCCAAGCTTTTTGGAGCACCCTCGAAGTTCACGTCGATCTCCAAAACGGCCGTTACCTCGCGATCGGCTTGGATAACGAGAACACGATGTATAACTTCGCTTTGAAGCGCACCCCCGCCGACTTCACCCCCGATTCCCTCCGTCGCGACGGTGTGCGTTGATTAAAATCAGGCCGGGCAGTGCCCGGTCTGATTGATGACCGATGCGTTTTCGGCCTCTTCTCCTCGTCGCCGCCCTCGCCGTCGGCCAGCTCGGTGCCGCCGTCGCCAACCCGCGTGTGCTCCTGCTGGACGGGAGCGTCGTCGGATCCGACATCGTCGCCGTGGGCGAACGCGGCGCCATTTTCCGCTCGTCCGACAACGCCCTGACGTGGCACGCCGCCGCGTCGTTGGCTACCGCGACACTCACCGGTGTCGCGTTCGCGGCCGATGGTACTCGCGGCTGGGCCGTCGGCCACGATGCCCTCATTTTGACCACGACGGATGCCGGCCGGACGTGGCAGCAACAATGGCAGGGCGAAAACCTCGCCGACTCTTTCCTCGATGTCCTCGCTCTCGACGCGCACCGCGCCCTCGCGGTCGGTGCCTACGGTCTGAGCGTTACCACCAGCGACGCAGGCAAAACCTGGACGCGCCGGAAAATCAGCGACGCCGATTATCATTTCAACCGCCTCAGTCGTGGCCCCACCGGCACGCTCTACCTCGCCGGCGAACACGGCACGTTGCTGCGCTCCGCTGACAACGGTGCGACCTGGCAACGCATCCCCGCCGCCTACGAAGGCTCGTTCTACGGCATTCTGCCCCTCGATAAACGCACCCTCATCGCCCACGGACTGCGCGGCCGTTCCTTTCGCTCGATTGATGATGGCGATACGTGGGTTCCCCTCGTGACCCCCGAGCCCGTCCTGCTCGCCGCCTCCCTCCAGCTCAAGAGCAACGTCGTCGTCCTCGCCGGACACGCCCGCGTGCTCTTGGTCAGCCGCGACGATGGCAAGTCCCTGCAGACATGGGCGACCCCGCTCACCACCGCCGTCGCCGAACTCATCGCGGCCCCCGACGGCAGTATCGTCGCCTTGGGCGAAGCCGGGGCCACTCGGCTCGCGGCACCGCGATGAATGCCGCTGCCAGCCGAGGTGCGTGCTCCGCGATCCGGATAGATTAACCTCGCCGGCGCCTTCCCTGCACCATGCTCGATAAATTTGCCGCTTGGATTTTCCGCCACCGCACGGCTCTCGTGATCGGGTTTGCTGCGCTGACTGCTGTGATGGCGGTATTCGCGAGCCAATTGCGCGTCGATGCGAGTTTCAACAAGTCGCTCCCCCTCGGGCATCCCTACATCCGGACGTTCACCAAATACCAAAGTGAATTTGGCGGCGCGAATCGCGTGCTCGTCGCCCTCATGGTTCGCGAGGGCGATATTTTCACCGCCCCGTTTTTCACCCAGCTCAAGCGCGCCACGGACGAAGTCACCTTTTTACCCGCCGTCGACCGCACCCAAGTTCAGTCACTCTTCACGCCCAACGTCCGCTACATCGAAGTCGTCGAGGACGGTTTCTCGGGAGGAAACGTCATCCCGGCCAACTTCACCCCGAGCCCGGCCAATTTCGCTCAGGTCCGTGAAAATATCCTGAAGTCCGGCAAGCTCGGCCAACTGGTCGCGAACGATTTCACCGGCGCGATCATCAGCGCGCAGCTCCTTGAAATCGATCCACGCACCGGCGAAAAAATCGACTACCTGCGCGTCGCCGCCGGCCTCGAGGCGCTTCGTCAACGCATCGAAAAAGAGACCGGCGGCACGATTGAAGTTCGCATCATCGGTTTCGCAAAAGTCATCGGCGACATCAGCGATGGCGCTCACGGCGTCCTCTTTTTATTTGGCGTCTCCATTCTGGTCACCGCGCTGCTCGTCTGGAACTACGCTGGGCGCTGGAAACTTGCCGCCGCCCCCGTCGTTTGCTCCCTGGTCGCCGTCGTCTGGCAACTAGGCGGCCTGACCGCGCTCGGCTTTGGGATCGATCCGTTTTCGATTCTGGTGCCGTTCCTTGTGTTCGCGATCGGCGTGAGCCACGGCGTCCAAAAAATCTGCACCTTCCGCAATGAGGTTTTTGCCGGTCACGACGGCCCGACGGCTGCACTGTTCGCCTTCAAGCGCCTCATCATCCCCGGCATCGTCGCGCTGATGACGGACGTCGTCGGTTTCATCACGATGATGGTGATAAAAATCCCGACGATTCACGAACTCGCCATCACCGCCAGTTTTGGCGTGGCGGTGATCATCATCACAAATTTCTTCCTCTTGCCCATCCTGCTCTCGTATCTGCGCCTGCCGGCCTCTTACGCCCTGTGGGTCGTCAACCGCCGCGCGAAGACCGACGCGTTTTGGGCACGGCTGGCCAAGGGCATGAAACCGCTGCCGTCCATGCTCATTATCCTTCTTTTTGTCGCTCTCGGTTTCTGGGGCGAGTGGCAGGCGAGAGAAATCCGGATCGGCGACACCCAGGCCGGCGTGCCCGAGCTCCGGCAAAATTCCCGCTACAATATCGATTCGCGCGTGATCGCGGAAAAATTCAGTATCGGCGTGGACGTCCTCTCCGTGATCGTCGAAACCGTCCCGAACGGCAGTGTCGATTACGACGTCGTTTCGTTGATGGACCGCTTCGAAGGTCAGATCCGCCAAGTGCCCGGCGTCCAGTCCGTGATCTCGCTTCCGTCGATGGCCAAAATCGTCAATGCCGGTTTCAGCGAAGGCTCGCTCAAATGGCGCGTCCTGCCGCGCAACCCGCAGGCGCTCTCCCAAGCCGCCTCGCCGATCGAGACCGCCACCGGTCTGCTTAATCGCGACGCCAGCGTGATGCCCGTCATGATTTTCCTCAGCGATCACAAAGCCGAGACCCTCCGCGCGGTCACCACGGCGGTCACGGCCTTCTCCGCCGCCCACCCTTCGGACAAGGCCACGTTCCTCCTGGCGAGTGGCAACGCCGGCGTCATGGCAGCGACGAACGAGGTCGTGCAAGCCGCCGAGCGACCCATTTTGCACTGGGTCTTCGGTGCCGTGATTGCGCTGTGCTTGATCACTTTTCGCAGCCTCCGCGCCACCCTCTGCATCGTCGTCCCGCTCGTAATCGTGAGCTATCTGGCGTATGCGCTGATGGTGTCGCTGGGCATCGGACTGAAAACGTCGACCCTTCCCGTGGTCGCGCTCGGCATCGGGATCGGCGTGGATTACGGCATTTATCTCTTCGCCCGACTCCTTTCCGGACTGAAAGGCGGCGAGTATTTTGAAGACGCGATGTTCGAGGCGTTCAAGGACACCGGCACCGCGATTGTCTTTACGGGCCTCACCTTGGCAATCGGGGTCAGCATGTGGATTTTCTCCGATCTCAAATTCCAAGCCGACATGGGCCTGCTCCTCACCTTCATGTTTTTGGTGAACATGTTCGCCGCGATTATTCTTCTGCCCGCCATGGCGCGCTGGTTCTGGCGCCATCACAACAGCCGGAGTGAATCCGCGCGCCCCAGCCCGGCGCGGTAGCGGTACGATTGACGCACATTGGCCGGCCACGCAGTCACGCGGACGACAATCGTTTTTCCCCTTGCCGCTCCTCCGCTCGGCGCAACCATCCCCCAACCGTGGTTCCCGACTCCGACTATCGCATCAAACTTCAGGTCTTCGAAGGCCCGCTCGATC
>CANIJN010000168.1 GCA_947467625.1 Opitutia bacterium
AACTCGCGCGACGCGTTCATCGCATACTCCATCGCGCCGAACGTACTGAGTGCGCCGATGTCATCGAGAAACTCTTTGGTGAAAACGGAAATCGCGGCGGGCGTGTTGCGCAGTTCGGTGTTGAGGCGGCTGCCGGAGAGGGAGTTTGCTGCGGCGTAGCCGACGTCGTTGTCGGTCGAAACTTGGAAAGGGGAAAGCATCACCGGGTTATTCGTGTCCGTCGACCCACGGGTCGAAGGGGCGCTCGCCGGGGGCGCGGATTGGGCGAGTGCCGCGAGGGGCGATAACAGGAGAGACAGGCCGAAAGCAACGCAGAGGTCGTTTTTCATGGAGGGTTGGGTGGAGGGGAAGCTAACGTTAAAAATCGGGATGCTAGGGGTAAACGCTTCGAACGGGACGCGGAGAGCGTCAGGCCGCGAGTCCGGCCAGCGGGCCCGTGCTGCTGGCGAACGTGTCCGTCTCGACGCCCAGACGTTGCAACATACTCACGAAGAGATTCGCGAGCGGGGCGTTATTCGTGGCGTCGAAAGAGAGATTTTTCCCGTGCTTGAAACCACCGCCCGCGAGAATCAGGGGCAGATTCCTGGTCGAGTGCGAATTCGCGTTACCGAGGCAACTGCCGTAGAGCACCTGCGTGCGATCGAGCAAGGTGCCGCCAGTCTCCCGGGTGTCCGCCAGCCTCTGCAGCAGGTAGGCAAACGTGCGCAGCTGCGCCTCCTCGATTTGCCGCAGCTCGGCGATTTTCTCCGGCTCGTTGCCGTGATGCGTGAGGCCGTGCGTCTCGCTTTTCACATCCGGCACGTGCGGCACCACGGAGAAGGTGCTGAGCGAGAGTGTGACCACGCGCGTGCTGTCGGTCTGCAACGCGAGGCGGATGAGATCGAACATGAGTTTTGACTTCTCGATGACTGCGTTCGCGTCGGCGATGTCCTTCGGCTCGGGAAAATCCACCTGCGGCTTCGGCCGATTTTCCCACGCGATGCTGCGCTGAAGGCGGCCTTCGAGTTCGCGCACACTTTGAAAATACTGGTCGAGCCGCGCGCGGTCCTCGGGCGCAACGGATTTTTCCAGGCGCGCGGCCTTAGCGAGCACGAGGTCGAGCACACTGCCACCGGCCTCGATGCGGCGCATCGTCGCAGCCTTCTCTTCCGGCGTGCCAGCGACGAACAGGCTGCGGTAAAGCCGCCGCGGACTCGCCTCCGCCGGGACGCCCACGCCCGAGCGCGACACAGAGAGCGAGTCGCCGTAGTGGTCGCCGTTTTTCACCGTGAGCGCGAGCGAGGGGAAGCGGTTCTCCAGTCCGATTTTCTCCGCGGCGAGTTGGTCGAGCGAAAGCGAATTGCGGAACGTCGGCTGGCCCGGATGCGGCGCGCCGGTAAGGAAACACTGACCGGCGTGGTGGTTGCCGTCCACGCCCGGATGCGACAGCCCGGAGACGACGGTGAACTGCGCGCGGTGCTCCGCGAGCAGATCGAGATACGGGCTCGATGGGTCGCCCGCCTGCGGGAAGAAGAACTGCGGCATCATCCCGAGCGGTACATGAATCGCGATGAGTCGCTGGGGGGGCAACTTATCGGCGGCGCGCCCCAGCAGCGGCAGCGCGAGACCAGCGCCAGCGGTGCGGAGGAAATGGCGGCGGGTGATCATTTTGAAACAGGCGGATGAAGGGGCGCAGGCAAAGAGGGCTTTGGTGCGCAGTCACGTGTCATTTTCTGGCGATCGAAAAACCGAGAGACCACGGCTGAGATGCGGCATACTCGACCCCGCCTCTTCACTTCACTGCCCTCTTCGCGGGCTCTCCGGCCCACGTGATGGCTTCGAGGATGTGCTGACGCACGAAGGGCGTTCTGAGGGAGCGGAGATCATGGCCGAACTCGGTGTAGAAGAAGCGGCCGCCGGTGGCGGGTTCGTGAGTCCACGCGATGGGATGGTCAGCACCCATGGGCTTGCCGTTGCGTGTTTTGAAGTAGTCGCGCACGGGCGTGTAGGTGCTCTCGTCCACGCGCAAGAGCACGGTGAAGCCGGGCAGGCCGGTGACGGCGCGATCGTGATTGGTCCAGTCGGCCTCGATCCAGAATTCGGCGGGCTGGCCTTTGACGGACGGATGGTCTTTCGCGGCGGGGTTCACCGTGACTTTGGCTTTGGCGTAGTCGGAGTCGCTGTTGAAGTCGCAACCGCCGAGCGCATTCAGCCACGGCCATTTCTTCTGATGCACTAGCGCGGCATGCAGGCCCACGATACCTTTCTTCCCACTCGCAAACCACTGCTCCACGGCTTTGCGCTGCTCCTCGGGCAGCACCTTGTCGAGTTCGTTGGCGCTGTTCAGCACCAGCACGTCGTAGCCGCTGAGTTCCTGGGCACGCATGTCCTTCACATGCTCGGTCACGTCCACCTCGAAGCCGTTTTCGTGTCCGAGGAGCACGAGCCAGCGATTGATCTTCGGAATCTCGGGATGGCGGTAGTAGCCGGTATTGGAATACACCAGCACTTTGAGACCGCTGCTTTTGGGCGCTGCGGCGGCGGGTTCATGGCTGTGGGCGATGCTGGTCAGCAGGAGCAGGGAGAGAATGAAACGCTTCATGGTGTTGGGTGAAGTGAATGGTTGCGATGATCGGAGAATGCTCAAGGTCACGGTTGGCGGGCGGTCCTCGGCCCGTCATGCTGCTGGTGGAAGAAATCGAAGTCCGCGTGACCGCCTGCGAGTCCAGAAGTCGCGTTGAAGGTGAACACACCCACCTTCGTGCCCTCATACCATGCGGTGCGATAGGGATAGTCGCGATCGCCCAGCGGCTCGTAGTGTTCGCCGTCGAGGCTGTAAGACATCGTGCCCTTGTAATGACGATGTTCGATTTTTAGCCACAGGGCGTCTTGCTTGAGTTCGGGACCAGCGGTAGATGCGCCGGGGCCGGAAGTGGCGGTGCCTTTGGCAAAGCGGAGTCGTTTCACGCCGCCTTCTTGGACGACTCCGATCCACGTGTAATCGTCAATCATGGTGCAGAGGCCAGCGCGTTGGCCTTCGATCATACTCGCGGTGTCGAGCTTCGTAACGATGGTGGACTCGGCTCCGTAGAGGCGCTGGACGAGCGTATTGTAGGCGAAGAGGAGATGGTCTTCGCGATGGATGACTTTCGTTCGACCAAACTGGGAAACGCCGCCCTGGGTGTTCAGATGCCGCGCTGTCAGGCGAAGGTGTCCCGGCCTCGCGGTGAGCGACCAGTGCGAGTCATCGGGGTCGTGATGCCAGGCCCACTGACCGCCGAGCGTGGTCGCAGCAAACTCATCGGCCGGGTCCGCCGCGTTGATGGGTTGGACCGGCAGCGCGGGTTTGGCGTAGGGCTCAGTGAGGCCGACGGGTTCGCCGATGCCATCGCCATCGGAGTCCACGCCGATCCACGGCCAGTGGTCAGCCGTCCAACCCGCAGGCTCAAGGTAAACGCGGCGGCCATAAGTGGCGAAGAGGTTGTAGTCGTGATGCAGGAAGGCCCAGCGGTCGCCACTGACTTCGACGAGCGATCCCTGCGCGGCATTGATATCGGCTTTGCCAGCGTGGAAAATCTTCCGGCTCTCATACGGCCCGTAGAGCGACTTCGAGCGATAGATATACTGCGCCTTGTCTTTGTTCTTACCTGTGGAAGCCACGGAGATGTAGTAGAAGCCGTTTCGCTTAAACACCTGCGGTCCCTTCGGCGGGATGTCATCGATCAGGACGGTGCCCTGGTCCACGATGGCATCGAAGGAGTCGTTCAAGCGATAGATACGCAGCGCCCCCGGATTGCCGACGAGGAACACGTAACCTTTGCCATCCTCATCCCAAAACGGACACGGGTCCTCGAAGTCGCCCACGATCTTTTCCGAAAGATTCATCGGCTCACTCCACGGACCTTCCGGCGCGGCGGCCTTGCAGACAAAGCCTCGGTATTTCGTGCTCCAGTTAAACAGGTAATACGTGCCGCGGAAGAACCCCACCTCGCCATCCTGTGATCCGGCGGAGCACGCCTTGCCGGGAAACATGAAGTCCGCATGCACACCACCGAGCCGCGAGTAGATGCGGCCCGCGTGCGTCCAGTTGACCAGATCCTTCGACGCCAGCAACGGCATGCCCATGAAATGATGCGAGGCGCTGGTCAGGTAGAACGTGTCGCCTGCCTTGAACACACAGGGGTTGTTGTAATCCGCCCACAAAATCGGATTGCGGTAAGTGCCATCTCCTTGATCGCCCCAAGCGGGTTTGGCGCCAGGCGCGGCCGCGTGGAGCACAGCCAGCGGCGCGAGCAGCAGGGCGGTGAGGAGGCGGAGTATCTTCATGGTTGTTTCTGATATCTTCAGGCGATTCGTCCCATCCCGTCATGGGCAGTCGTCCCACGGGATGTTGCCAAACCTTGGAACGAGCCGATCCGAAGTTTTCCAAATGTGGGTGCGCCCGGCAAGTTTCGCCCGTCTCGCTGCGCGGATAAAAGCGGGAAGAGGTGGGGTGCTGGCTTCACGGATTTCCCGGACTGAAGAGTCTGCTCTCGGCGAGCGCGTGGATGAGCGAGCGCACGCCGTGTTGTTGCGCCGCGGTGCGCTCGACGATGCGTGCGATCTCGGCGCGGTCGGCGTAGCTGACCTCCGCGCCGGTGGCGTAGCGGCTCAGATGCGCGACGAAGGCGCGGGCGAGGCGGGCGGGATCTTCGGCGAGCAGCGCGGTGAGGTCGTGCACGTCTTTGAAGGCGCGGCCGTCGGAAAGTGTGCCGCTCGCGTCCACGGCGGGGCCGAGCGTGTAGTTCACCTTCCACGCGACGCGCTCTTTTTCCGGCGGCGCGTCACCGTTGCCGGTGGCACGGTAGCGCGTGCGAAAGCCGCCGACGGGGTCGAAGCTCTCGAGCGCGAAGCCGGCGGGATCGATCTTCCCGTGGCACGCGGCGCAGCTGGCGTCGTTGCGATGTTTGTCGAGCTGCTCGCGCACCGTCGTCGCGCCGCGCGTATCGGGGTCGATCGCGCCCACACTCGGCGGCGGCGGCGGCGCGGGGTCGTTGAGCAGACGGTCCATCACCCACACGCCGCGTTTCACGGGCGAGGTCGTGGTGCCGTTAGCGGTGAGTTTCAAGATCGCCGCCTGGCCGAGCAGGCCGCCGCGCGGACTCCCGGCGGGCAACGCCACACGGCGCACGTCCACGCCCGTCACGTCCGCGATGCCGTAGTGCTCGGCGAGGCGCTGCGTGAGCATCGCGAAGTCCGGCCGCACGAGCGCGGAAATCGGCGCGTCGCGGGCGATGAGTTCGCGGAGGAAGGCGCGCGTCTCGGCGACCATGCCCTCGTGCAACAGGAAGCGATACTCGGGATAGAGCTTAGGGTCGGGCGTGGTCTCGTTCACGCGGCGGAGGTCGAGCCACTGGTCGGTGAAATCGCGGATGAAGCGCTCGCTGCGCGGGTCGGCGAGCAGGCGGTCCACTTCGCGATGCAGCACCGCTGCGCTGGGCAGCGAGCCATCGCGCGCGGCGGCGAGCAACGCGTCATCGGGCGGGCCATTCCACAGCCAGTAGGAAAGGCGCGACGCCAGCGTGAAGAGCTTCGCATTTGCGAACGGTGCAGGCTCGCGGGACACATCGGCAGCATGGAACAGAAACTCCGGCGACGTGAGCACCGCGATGTAGGCGCGCCGCATCGCGTCCTCAAAGCAGTCCTGCGCCGCGAGCCGCTTCAGCACGAGCGCGACGTAGGGGGCGATCTCGCCGGCACTCACCGGACGACGAAACGCCTTCGGCAAGAATCCCGCGAGCAACCGACGCGCATCCTCGGCGGGCTGCGCCGAGTGCACGGTCTCCAGCGGCGGCGTGCGCTCGTCGGGCGAGAGGTCGGTGTAAACATTCGGCAGGTAGCCGCCGATGCCGCGCACGGCGTCGCGCCGCGGCGAGATGACGTTGGCGCCTGCGGCCAGCGTTGCGATCGGCAGGTCAGCGAACAACCGCCGATGACTCTCCGGCGGCCACGACGGATTCAGTGGCCCTTCAATCTCAAACCAATCCAGCGCCACGCCGGGGCCGACATGTTTCGCCCCACGCCCCGCGATCTGCCCGATGCGCAGACCGATCCACGGCACCGACACCGGATCGAACACGATGCTCTCGTGCGCCTCGAGCCACTCCGTGATTTCCTGCTCCCTCGACTGCATGGACGGCGCGGTGAACGCGCGCAGCAGGCGCCCGCCTTCCTGCTGCTTCCCCTCCGCGTGCGCCCGCAATACGGCGGCCTGCGGCGCGGCGCACGGCTCGGGTTTGCCCTGATTCCATTGGAAGCCCCACAGCGAGAGCTGCAGGCGATAGTGCCCCGCGTAGAGAGGCGACACGTTCATCGCCGCCTCGTAGCCCGCGAGATTGGGATTCAGCAGTCCGACCGCGCTCCGGCTCTGCGTCTTCTTAATTTCATCCACCTGCTTACGCCGCTCCTCGAGATCCGGCCCTCTGAAATCAACAAATCCCCGCTTGTCCTCGAAACCGCCGCGCACCGGGAGCGCCGGGTCCGGCTGCTTATCCTTCAGCAGCACATACTGCCCATGAATGAGGTTGGCCCCGAATTTGAACAATCCCGCGGGATAGATGCGTTTCTTAAACACCGGCGGCGGCGTGCTACGCGTGGCGATGGCCGCGGTGAGCGCCTGCTCGGCCGCCTCGGCATACGCCGCGAGGTGCGCCGGCGAGAGATCGAGGCCGGTCGCGATTTTGTCGAAACCTGCCACCGCGCCGTCGGCCGGAAGGAGGCCCTGGATGTCCAGCCGCGGCAGGGCGAGCAGGTCGATCAGGGTGTTTTCGTATTCGCTGCGCGTCATCCGCCGCATCCGCACGCGGCCTTCCTGCGCGAGGCGCGCGGCATCAGCGGCTGCCAGCATGCCGTCGAGTTCGGTGAGCAACGCCTTCGCGTCCGCAGCCGGCGGGCGCGGCTTTTTCTTCGGCGGCATTTCGCCGGCGGCGATGCGGTCGTGAATCTTTTCCCAGCGGGCTAAGTTCTCCCTCACCGAAAGCTGCAACGGGAGCGCTGTGAGATCGAGCCCGCTTTCCTTGGTGTCGGCATCGTGGCAGCTGTAACAGTGCTGTTCGAAAAAGTCCGCGGTCCGAGGAGAAAGAGAGGCCGGCGCCGCAGTCGCTACGACTCCGAGGAGCACTACCAGCACCGGCAACGCACGGACGCTGCGCCGGAAAATCCAAGCGAATCCGGGAGCCATCGGTCGGCCGCCGTGCGGCTCGATCCCGGCGTGACATCGGGCGGATGGGGACGGGGTCATCGCAGGAGACGCGCGAAAAGCGGCTGCAGTTGGGCGGCGAAAAACGCGTAACCGCCATCCTGCGTGAGGTGAATGTTGTCCGCCTGGAAAAGCCCGCGCCGAAGGGTGCCATCTGCTTCGATCATCTCCGGCCCGAGGTCGAGGAGGTGAATCTTGGGATCACGCTCGAGCTGCATCGCGCGGAGCGCGGCGTTGGTTTGCTTGATGTCCTCGTAGAAGGCGTGCCCCGGGGTATGGGCGGGGAAAATGGTCGCGACGACGAGTTCGGCCTCGGGAAATTTAGCCCGTAGATTTTCGACGCACGCCTTAATGCCTTGCGCAGCGGCGGCGACACCCGTCTCGCGCGTGTAAAACATATTGTTGTTGCCGATGAGCAGGACGACGAGGCGCGGCCGGAGCCCTGCTACTCCTCCGTGGTCGAGTCGCCACAGCACGTTCTGCGTCTTGTCGCCAGCGATGCCGAGGTTGACGGTCTGGTAGCGGCTGAAGTGTTTTTGCCACGCGGCATTGAGCGGCTTGCGCTCAAGGACACTGCCCCATTGCTGCGTGATACTGTCGCCGATCAACAGGACATCGATCGGCCCTCGGTTGGCCTGGACGTGGGCGACCAGTTTCGCGTGGGTCTCCAGCCATTTCGACCCACCCCAATGCCCGGCGGTTGGCGTGACCGGCCAGAGTGCTGGCTGATGTTTTTTCTCCGCCACGCCCGGCCGCCGCTCGTGCTCCGGGCGCAGGACGTAGGTCGTCTCGGCTTCACTTAGCGGCCAGCCGGCGGCCGGCGTTTCGGCGCACCTTCCCGTCCAAGGAAAACACACAACAACGATCAACAGGACGAGGGTTGGGTTCATGCGGCGTGGCCGGAGTTCGGCAAATTCCCCAGCGCCGTCAAAAGCGATAGGTCGCGGCCAGCGCGGCCTTCCGAGCGTCGAGGTAATAGAGGCCCGTGCGGAGCGTCCGGTTTTGAAACGTGTTCGTGCCGGTGTAGATCGGCTCCGCGTAGTCGAGCAGATTGGTCATGTTGAATTGCAGATCGATGGGGCGATTGCCGAGTCGGAGCGCGTAGCCGAGCGAGAGGTTTACCGTGGAGTAGCCTGCGCGGTAGATATAGTCGTAGGAGCGGTTGATCTCGTTGCCGATGATGCTCGGGCCCTGCCACGACACCCCGCCGCCGAAGCGGAGTCCTTTCAGCTTACCCGTCGGTATAGAATACATCGCGAACACGCTGCCGGTGTAGTCGGGGGTGTTGTTGAGCACGCGCCCCTCATTCGCATTGCTCATCGTGGTTTCGATGGAGGCGATATCCGTCACGATCTGGGTGCGGTTGGGATTGGCGGTGTCCGCCGCTCCTCTCCGCCACTCGGCAATGTAGTTCGCATAATACGTACGCAGGCCGGGAACGGTGTGGGTTTGGTCCGTCCGTGGCTTGGCGATGTTGCCGCGTAGGCGGAGATTCTTCCCGAGATTGGCGGTCAGGTCCAACTCCACGCCGCTGCCCGCGTAGTCGAGGCTGTCGCGATAGTTGGTCAGCGCCGGATCGACCTGGAGTTCGCTCTTGTTGAGGTTGGTCCAGATGCGATTGATCGCGGCGGACTGATACTGGAGCAGCCGTCCTTTTTCCTGCATCGTGTAATACCCGAGCGAGCCCACCACTCGATCATCGGCGAGGCGGAAGCGCACGCCACCCGAGTAGGAATGCGACTGGGTCGGGCCAAACACTTCGCCGTTCAGGCCGCGGCCGCCGCTGGTCGCGGGGTTAAAGGTCTCCGCGTAGTTTCCGTAAACGCCGAGCGAGCGAATCGGAAAAAATACGAATCCGCCCGAGGACGTGAGCGGACGGGCCGCCGCTTCCTGCCACGTTTGCGCTGTGAAACGGCCCGCGAGGTCACGCCCCGCACCGTCGCGCTGACTCTGTTGGTAATCGTCCAGTCGCACGCCGGCGACGACACTGATGCGGTCGTCCCAAAACTCCGCGACCGTCGCAACCTGCGCGCTCGCGATGGTCTGGATCACGCGCTGGTCGGTGGTGCGCAGGGTCTCCCACTTGTACACGGCATCGTCCGACGGCGGGACAAATCGCGTCTGCGGGTCGTCCCAATAGATCCGAAAGATCGGTTCGTTGACAGTCGCGTTGATCAACGGATTCGCCGGGTTGTTGTTCCTGCCGATCATAAACGTCTCGTAATCGGTGATCTCTCGGCGACGGAAAAGAAACGCGTTCACCCGCTGGTTCCATCCGCGCACCGGCAGCTTGTAGGCGAGCGCCGTGCGCAGATCGAAGTGTTCCGTGTCCTGCTTATACCAGCGCCACGGAGTCTCGGCGTAAGTCTTGCCGACCTTGGGATTCGCGGTGCCGTCCGGCAGCACGGCGTTCACGTCGACGAAGGCACCGTCCCACCTTTGATTCCGAGCATGACGGGCATTCTGCACGAACTGAGCCGCGAACTCGACCACGAGATCGCGGCTGAGCTGTTGCTCGAAAGCCGCGTTCAGCAGGTAGTGTCGGATGTCGCCTGTGTTGTTACGCGGTTGGAAATTTTGATTGCGGGGGATGGCCACGACTCCGGGCACCGCTGCGCGCACCTCGGGTCCGATCGCGAGATTCGTTCCGGTGGTGCGACCGAAGTTCAGGAGGTTTTGCACGCGCCCGCTCTGGCTGGGGCTCCAGATCAGCGTATCGGCGGTGAGCCGGGTGATGCCGGTGCCCGCGGGCGCCGCAGTCAAAGGTGCGGTCACGCGGTAGACGCCGTTGTAATTGGTGTAGCTTTCACGGAAGAACGCCGCCGGATAGTTGGTGGAGGATTTCCCGTATTCGCCCTCGAGGCGCAGCTCGCCTTTCGCCCACGGCCGATGCAGCGCGGCCACATCCACGGCGCTGCGGTTGTCGAATTTCCGATCGATCCAATAGAGCGCTTCCTGACCGAAGATATTGGCGCGCACGGCCGTCGTGGCATTGAGCGCGCGATTCACATCGAGCGCACCGTAGCGCGATCCCTCCGAATCGCCGCGCAGGGTGAATTCGCCGAAACTCTTTCCGGTCCGCGCGCGCTTGGTCATGGTGTTGAGGCCGCCGCCAATCGCTCCGTCGCCAAAGAGCAGAGAGTTCGGACCGCGCAGCCCCTCGAGCCGCTCGATGATGTAGCCGTCGACGGGCCGGGTGACCCGGAAGTAGTTTCGCATTTGCACGCTCGCCGGCAGTCCCCGGAAGAGCGACTGATTGTGACCGAAGTCGGTCGTCGCGACGGGCGAGGTCAGGCTCATCGAGGTCATGTAGGGCGCCGCGTCGAGGTAATCGAGCGCGCCGATGTCGCGGAGAAATTCCTTCGTCAGCACGGTCACATCGGCCGGGGTCTTGATCAGCTCGGTGTTCACGCGCCCACCAGCGAGCGAGTGCGACGCGGCGTAGCCGCGATCCTTGTCTTCGGACACCTCAAACGGTGAGAGGGTGACGGTGGCTTTCGGTTCCGCCGGCGCGGCTGCCAAAGCCGGCGAAGGGATCGATTGCGCGAGCGCCGCCATCGGCAAGAGCAACATGAGCACGGACAAGGAAGAGAAGCGGTTAGTTTTCATCTGGGGTTTGAGGTGGAAGCAAAAATTGAAAATCAGGAGAGCGTGACGTGCGCTGTTGCAGCGTCACTGCGCGGCGTTTTCCGCCGCGACCGTGGCGGCCGGACGCAGGAGTAATTCCGCCTTCACGTCGTCAACATAGGAGCCGGCAAACATAATCGGCGTCGCTGTTGGTTCCGGCCGCTTGCGGTTGATCCGAATATGGACCACGAGAAACCGTGTGCCCGCCGGCAACGGCAGACGCGTGGCCACGCGTTCCCACGTCGCCGGATCGCGATCGGTGCGTTCCTGCTGCTGACCACTGAGACCGAGATGGCCTTCATACCAGGCATTCCACGTCTCGCTGCGGTAGTCGCGCGGATCTCGCGCGAAAGCAAACAACGTCACGCCACCTGCAAACTCCTCCCCTGCCCCCGGCGCCACCTGGTTGAACCACGCCTCGGCATGGGCCACCACCCGCCCAGTCCCGATCGCTGCGCGATGGGCCGCGAGGTCGATGATCTGCAGCTGGTCGCCGACATGGCTGAGCACCGAATGCTCACCCACATAATCAGAACGCAGGAGCCGCAACATCCGCGCGCCCGTGCGGGGCGCGAGGCCTGCGCCTGCCATTGCGAGCTCCGCCTGATCGCCGCCCCACGTGCCGAACGCCTGCGGCACGCCTCCGTTACCAGGCGCCGAACCCGTTTCAAAACTGTCGGCGACCAACGTGGCCACAGGCTGCATCGCTTCGGCCGCCGGCGGCGCGACGTAGGCCCAGACAACGGACGTGAAGGCCGCACCGATAGCCAATCCCGCCGCGCTCGGCGCGCGCCAGCCGCGCAGCAATACACGGTCGAGCCACGCTGCGCTCTTCCCCGCCCCCGCCTGCGACTCACGCGTCCCCGGCCGCACCACCGCCGCGTGAGCCGCGTCGGCCGCGAGCTCACGCAGACGCACCTCTGCCGCCGCCCACGAGCGCAACTGGGCCCGCGCGTCGGCACTCTCGAGCAACACTGCGTTGAGCCGCGCCAGCTCCTCGTCCGAAATTGTCCCGTCGAGATAAGCGAGGATCAGCGGGGAATGATCGGTGTTCATGATAATGTCTCTTGTTTCAGGGTGCCCTCGACGCAGCGCTGCACATCGACGCGGATGCGCCGCAGCAATTGGTAAAGTCCATCGACGGTGCGGCCGGTCTGGGCCGCGACATCCTTGATCGCCGTCTCGGTCGCATAACACGTCAGGAGCAATTCACGCCGCTCGGCGGGCAGACCATCCACACACACCTCCAGCGCCGCCATTTGGCGCGCCCGCAGCGGCGTTTCGCCGGCGCCTTCATCAGCAAGCTTGGCGATCACGGCCTCGTCGAGCACGAGCCGGTCGCGGGCCCGGTCGCGACGAAAACGTAGCGCCTCGTAGCGAGCAATCACGCAGGCCCAGCGAGGAAAAGCTTCGGGCTCGCGTAGCTCGGAAAACTTGCGCCATGCCACCAGCGCGACGTCCGGCATCAGTTCATCGACATCGGCCGGCCGCGAAACGAGGGACCGCAGGTAGCCGCGAATCACCGGCTCATGCCGCGCGAGCAGTTGCATGAAGATTTCATGCGTTTCACGGGGAGCGGATGACGGCGGGGTTAACATGCGGAAGAGGGGCGCTTCAGCGAATGACTCCGGTATCCGGCCCAATCTGACGAACTTTTTTCTA
>CANIJN010000169.1 GCA_947467625.1 Opitutia bacterium
CGCGAACCGCCGGCGCCCGACCCATCACCACCGCCTTTACCAAACACGCTAGAGTAAGTGAACTTTACATAGTCGACTTTGCTCGAGGTGAGCGTTGGCCGATTCCGGATCGCCGCATCCCGCACAGCCTCCAGCTCCCACTTCTTCTTCCTTGCGGCCTCGCTGTCCGTCAGGGGCCCAAACAGGTAGGTCAGGTTCTCGTGTTTGTAGCGTACATACCAGCCCTCGTCGCTAGGCCCGATGCCACTGATATTGATCCCTACATATTTTTGTCGAAAATCATCGGCGGGCAGTTGCCAGAGGTCGTCGATCGCCTCGACCGGATAGATCAACGTCGCGGCCCGCGCGAGTGTCGCCGCCAAAAAAAACACCGGTAGTGGGAGCCAAGAGCGGGAATTTTTCACAGGATAGGGATATAAGAATGTAGCGAGAATTAACCTACAGCCCAGCTGGCATGACCCGCCCTCTTTCGACGCCCTTGTTACCGTTGTTGCCCGAAGTACCCTTCGCCGCACCACCGGTCGCCTTCTCCATTTGCTGCGTGTTCCCGGCGGGGACTTGGGCTCCGACCACCCCAGGCGCGTTGGCCGCAGGCTTAATCTGCCTCGCCGGATCGCCAATGGCAACCGGCTGAGGTTTCCTCGTATTCGGATCCGGCTCGCCGGCTTGGCCAGCCGGACCCGCCGATTCGTCCGTCTGAAGTTCGGCGACCTGAATACCCTCGGCCTTGGCATTGGGATCGTTTTGACCACCACCCGGTCCCCCGGATGCCCCACCCTTGGGTGGCGCTTGCCCTGCTTGCGGTTGTCCGCCGGCCGCGCCCCCTCCCTGCGCCATGGCACCCTGCGGGCCCTGCGCTCCCTTGGGGTCCGCTTGGCCACCACCCGACGGCATGCCGGGCGGCGGTTGCTGCGCACCGACTTTATCGCTCTTGGAGTTTTCGTCCCCCGGTATCTCGAACTCACCGAGCATGCCGTATTCAGATTTTTTCTCGGGCAACTGGGTGGACCCATCAAGCAACGCCGGATCGGGCAATGGACCGCGCGCCGAGGCTCGACCCGCATTCTTTTGAGCCGACGTCGCGGGGCCGTTAATCGGCGAACTGCGCGTGTCTTGGGCCGCGAGCGGCGCGGCCGTGATCAACATTGCTGCAAAAAGAGGGAGGCCGAGACGGGGGTGATGCATGATGACGAAAGGTCAGGTGCGATCCGCAGCAGTTTGGCAAATGACCGTCACCGTCGGCGGGGTCGTTCCATTGCGCACTTGGAGCAAAATGAGCACGTCGGTATACCCCTTTCGGCGACCGATCACTTGGTAGTCACCGGGCAGGACCTTCACCGTGAACGTTTCCGCTTGGCTAGGCTGCTTGTAATGGGAGATCGAGACATGAGTTTTCCCGTCGGACTTAAACGTCACATCCACGGGCTTGCTCTGCGCGGTCAGCACGGTGTGGAGCTGCTCCATCGTGTCGTCATTGGGCAGAGGATAGGCCGGTTTGATCGCCATGGCCCGGCTAAAGATTCTGATCGCCGCTTGAAACTCGGCATTATTTGTCAGCTGCTTCGCATTCTCAATCAGGCGGTCGTATTCCAGCAGCGTCCGAATCATCGAGCCGCAGCGAATGTAGGCTTCCTTCGCATCCGGCAGGTCGGGCTCGAGCTTGAGCGTCTCGGCGTAGGCATCGCGGGCCTCCTTCCACTGGTGTTGATTTTCATAGGCGTACCCCTTCGTGAGTGCCTTTTGCACGGCGTCGCGGTGCTCTTTTTCGCGGGCTGAACGTAACATAGCCTGCACGTCTGTTCTCTGGGGGTAAACCTTCAGAGCCGTCTGAAACTCGGTAATCGCCTGAGACCAATCCCGATTTTTGACCGAGGCTTTCGCCGCAGAAAATGCCGTTTCAAATCGGGTTTCTTTTTCCAGGCGACTCGCCCGCGCCTGGCCGGCCTGAGCGGCTGCGGAAACTCCGTCGAGTGCGAACGCTTTTTGGTATGATTCAACCGCCCGGGCATACTGCGCCGCCTTCTCGAATGCTTCGCCTTGCTGCAGGAGTGCGTAAACGCGATCGATGTTGTCCGCCCGCTTTAGTCCGGCCAACGCGATCTCATTGCCCGGAGCCAATTCGAGCGCCGCATCGAACGACGTTTTCGCCAAATCGCGCTGCCCCTTGGTCAACGCCCGTTGCCCTTTCAAGAGATTCTCTTCCACGCGACCGGCCAAGACGCGCTCCGCTTTCTTGAGCTCCGCGAAGCCTTCATCAAATGAGGTCTTTGCTCCGAGAAAGTTGCCGTCATCGAGCAGCTTGCGCCCGGCTCCGGCATTTTCAAACGCAGCTTCCAGCACTCCCGGAGCCAAATTGCGCGCCCGTTCCAGATATTTTATCCGCACCAAAATCGCATCATAACCCTGCTGCGCATCGTTCTTAGCTTTCACGTTGCGGCTGAACGTATCCATGTCGGCGTTGAGCGCCGAAAAGGTCGAAAAGGCCCGGGACCATTCGTGGCCGGACAAGAGGCTTTCACCCTCCTGAAATGATTTCGTGATCAAAATCAATCGCTGCAGCTGCACCGGGTGATCGTGCGGCAGGCGCCGCAGCTCATTGAGTGCTTTGGTCGCGGTCGCGTGGGCCAATTCCGCCTTCGACTGGCTCACGAACGCTGTGTTCGCATCGTCATGGGTCTGCGCGCTCATGACGACCGCTTCACTGGGCTGAAAGATCTGCGGCCCCACCACCAGCTTGGTGACGCGGATGACCACACCCGCCGTGAGCAGTAACCCGAAAAAACCGCCCACGCTCCACAGTAGCAGGCGCTTTAAAGTCCACCGGCTCGGCGCGGCCTCACGACCTGCTTCAGGATTCCAATGGATGATCCGGCGTTTTTTCCCAGAGGAGGAGAATTCATTTTCGTCTGCCATGATGGAGTGCCAGGGGGCGGCGATTGCCAAAAAGTGAAGAGGCGAAAGGGCGAACGATGCGACGGAAGGTGGAAATATACTGCGGGGTAGGACGAGCGAGATCATGCTTTGTTCATGCCAATTTGCAAAGTGCATTATTATTTTGGCGGTGGCAGGCGTGCAGACCCGTTCCACTGCAACGAATCCATTGCCCTCTGAGCGCGGGGCTTGCTAACCAGCCAAACCGAACTATCGGTTCGCATTCGCCTCCCCTTCTCTCATCCCCATGAAATGTCTTGCAGGATTTTTCGGCGCACCGTGCTTGCTCCTCGTGACTATGCTCGGCGGTTGCTATCAGGTACCCGTCACCGGTCGCCAATCGATGAATCTCGTCGATGACAAAGAAGTCACGAAGCTGAGCGTCGCGGCGTTCGACGATATGAAGCGCCAATACCCGCTCTCCCGCAACAAGGAGCGCATCGCCCAGCTTCAACGGGTAGGCGATCGGATCTCCAAGGTCGTTTTCTGGGACATGCCCGATGCCGACTGGGAGTTTGTCGTCTTCGAAGTCCCGCAACAAATCAACGCCTTCGCGATGGCAGGAGGGAAGGTGGGTGTCTTCAGCGGACTCTACCGGATCACTGAAAACGATGATGAACTGGCGTCGGTGATTGCGCACGAGATCGCCCATGTCACCGCGAAGCACATCCACTCGCAACTGTCGCAAGAAATGCTCGTCAACACCGGCGGCCTCGTCGGCGGCGTCGCCCTCATGGGAACGGGCGCTGGCATGCTGACGTCTTCCGCAATTTTGAACGCCTACGGCCTGACGGCGGGCGTCTCCGGCCTCGCCTTCGATCGGAAGAAAGAAAAGGAAGCTGATTACATGGGCCTGATGTATATGGCCCGAGCGGGCTACGATCCCGAGGCGTCGGTCAAGGTCCTAGAGAAATTGGACGCCGAAACGTCCAACCAGCCAGTACAACCCGCATTCCTTTCGACGCACCCCTCCAATCCCGAGCGCATCACTCAGCTGTTGGATGCCCTGCCCAAGGCGGTGAAACTCCGGGAAAAAAGCGCCATCGAGGCTAAGCCCATCTTGATCAAATAGTCGACGGCGCGACTGATTAGCTTGGCTGGACGGTCCTCGTAATCGACTGCTCAGCGAGTCGCCTGCCCGTTAGTCATCCCTTCGGTTTCCCCCGGTGAGCATCATGATTAAGTGCAGCATCTGTCCGAGCGATGCCACAAAGGCGGCCACATAAGTGAGCGCCGCGGCATCGAGCGTCTCATGCACGCCCGCCATTTCATCTTGGTGCACGATCCCCAGATGGACGAGTTGCCGCTTCGCCCGGGCCGTCGCGTCGAACTCCACGGGCAAGGTGACAAACTGAAACACCGTAATCACCGCGAGCGCTCCGATCGCGATTTTCAAGAGCAGCCCGCCCATCGCACCACCCACGAGGTAAATCGCGAATCCACCCAAAATCATCGCAATGGGCGACGCCACTTGCACCGCCGGCACCAATGATTGGCGCACCGCCATCATGCCATAGCCGACCTTGTCTTGGATCGCATGGCCCGCCTCGTGCGCCGCTACGCCCAAGGCCGCGAGACTCGTGCCGTGAAAGTTGTCCGGCGACAAAGCGAGACGCTTATTCGACGGATCGTAGTGGTCGCTCAGCATCCCTTCCACTTCGACGATCTCCACGTCGTGGATACCCGCGCTCTCCATCACCGCCGCTGCCGCCTCCCGGCCCGTGATGCCGTTGCGCGATGGTATTTGGACATTCTTGCGATACGCGCTCATCACGCGCATCTGCGCGTAAAGGCCGAGCAACAGAGGCACACCGATAAGAACAATATAGAAGATCATGGTCGTCGTGATTTAGGATGTTGATGACGGCAGGCCACCTCCTCAGGTAGCCGGTCAGATGGAACAACCTAAACAAAACGCGCGATTCGCCAGAGCAAATCGCGCGTTTGGAAACGAGGCGGAAGAATTCTAAGAAAATCAGCCGAGCTTGGGCACATCAACCCAGCGGCGCTCTGCCCACGACTTGATGCCGAGCTCCGCCATTTGCACGCCCTTGGCCCCCTGCATCAGATCCCACGGAAACGGGTCGTCCTTTACCACGTGCTTGAGGAAGAGCTCCCACTGCACCTTGAACGCGTTGTCGTAGACCCCTTGGTCCGGCACCGTCGTCCAGCCATCCAGGTATTTTACCGGACTGTCGATGTCCGGATTCCAGACGCAGCGCGGCGTCGCCCCCAAATGTTGAGCCGTGCAATTGCGCAGGCCAGCCACGGCAGTGCCGTGGGTCCCATCGACCTGCAACGTCAACAAGTCATCCCGCCGTACCCGCACGTCCCATGATGAGTTGAATTGGCAAATCACGCCGTTCACCAACTCGAAAGTCGCGTAGGCCGCGTCGTCCGCGGTGCACTTGTAGGGTTTCCCCGCCTCGTCCCACCGCTGCGGGATATGGGTGGCTCCGAGGCACGTCAGCGACTTCACTTCGCCGAACAGATTTTGAATCACGTACTGCCAGTGGCACAGCATGTCGACGATGATGCCGCCATCGTCTTCTTTGCGGTAATTCCACGACGGTCGCTGCAGTTTTTCGTGCTCCCCAGTAAATACCCAATAGCCGAATTCACCGCGCACAGAGAGGATTTTCCCGAAGAATCCGGTGTCGATGAGGTACTTCAGCTTCAGCAAGCCCGGCAGCCAGAGCTTGTCTTGGACGACTCCGTTTTTGAGTCCGGCCGCCCGCACTTCGAGGGCGAGCGCCATCGCCTCGGCCGAAGTCGTGGCACTGGGTTTCTCGCAGTAGATATGTTTTTTCGCCGCGATCGCTTTGCGGACACCGATGGGGCGCTGGCCGGTGAGCGTGGAGTCGAAATAAACGTGGTTGGCGGGATCAGCTAATGCCGCATCCAGGTTGGTCGAATAACGCGTCACCCCGGCACGCGCGGCGAGCGCCGCAAGCTTTGGCTCGCTGCGGCCGATGAGAATCGGATCAGGCATGATCACCTCAGTGTCGCCGATTTTAATGCCGCCCTGGTCGATGATGGCTTTGATCGAACGCAGCAAATGCTGGTTCGTGCCCATGCGCCCGGTGACGCCGTTCATGATGATACCAATTTTGTGAGTTTTCATAGATAGGACCCGTTCGCCGGATCAACTGATTCGGAGACGCTGGACACAGTACTCCGAAACCGCCACTTGCGTTAGCACGATTCCGACTTTTGCTAGCACCAACCCGATCCTATGCTCGCTTGGAGTCCGCTGCTAATTCAGAAAATCGAAATCCACGCTCTGGGTTTCGTCCTGCGCAAGCTCCAGTTGAACCGGCACCGCGACGCCGAGGTGGCGTCCCACGGTCACGACCACGCTCAACTCATTCTCTATCTGACCGGCGAGGGTGTGCAGACTGTCCATACGCGGCGGCGGCGCGCCCGCGCTGGAGACCTGTTCGTCATTCCGGCCCACACGCCACACGGCTTTTCGGTCGCCGGAAAAAGTCTCCCACTGTGCCTCGTGCTCGACTACGCACTCGTGGGCGCGGCCCGGGTCCGCATTGCTCACCGCACGCTGTCACCCGCGACCCTCAACGAGCTCCATGGATTGTTGTCCCGCGTCCCGCGCAAAGGCCGGCTCACCCTAGCGGATTACCCAGCTATCCTCGCCGTCGTTGCCCGGCTCCTTGAGCCCGTACGGGCCAAGTCCGCTCCGAGTTCAGCCCTGTTCGAACAGCTCCGTCAACGCCTCCCGGCCCGCGTCAGCCTGGGGCAAATTGCGCGCGAATTCGGCTACCACCCCGACCATCTCAATCGGAAACTGAAACGGGAATCTGGCTTGGGCCTCCGCGTCCTCCGGGACCGCGTGCGGCTGGAAACGGCACAAGCCGCCCTTCGCTCCACCGCCACCGTCGCCGAGGCCGCCAGCCAATCCGGTTTCGACGACCCTAATTATTTCTCCCGGTGGTTTCGCCGACAAACCGGTCGTACGCCCGGAGCTTGGCGGCGATCGCCCAGATCCTCCGGTGCAGCGTCAAGCGGCGCGCGCGGACCGCTCCGAGCGCTCGCACGCGGTCGACGGTAACGCCGCCCCTCCCTGCGGCGTCCTTGCAGCGTGACTAATCTTGCCCCCCGTCCAAGCGCCACCAACGATGCTCCTCGCTTTTCTCCCGTGAACCCCTTCGCGACCACCTTCTCCCCGCGCCACCGTGCTGCCGTCATCTGTCTTGTCCTATCCGCTGTCGGGGCTGTTGCCGATTATGCCCAGGCGAAACCCGGCAAAGACGAAGCCCGCACGTCTAAACGCGAATCCAGCGGAGAAGATTCCGGCGGCAAGCCCAAGAAGCGCGATGATAATTCCGATCCGGGCCGTACCAAGGCCAACCCGGCTGAGGCGCAAGCCCGCGTCCTCGACCGCCTGAGAGAGAAACTCGACGTGATCGACGATACCGAGTGGGCACTTATTCTGGAGCGCATGACCACCATTGACGAAATCCGGCGCACCTTATGGACCAACAGCGCCAGCGCGCGTGGTCCCCTCCCCGGCACCGAAAAAAACAAACGTAAAAGTGGCTCCTCCGGAAATCCCGAGCGCGACGCATTACGTTCCGCCGTCAGCGACAATCTGCCAGATGCCGAAATCAAATCCCGCTTGGCCCGCGCCCACGAGATTCACCGACAAAATGAAGCTCGCCTCGCCCAAGCTCAGGCCAATCTCCGCGCCATCCTTTCTATCCGCCAAGAGGCCGTCGCTGTCATGGCCGGCCTTTTGCCGCCGTAAGTGTCAGGCGCGCCTCCACGAGTCTCACCCACTGCACGCCTCGGCTCCCGAACACACGGCGTTCGAGTATCTTCGTTTTTTGGCGTCGCTTCCCGTTTACCCAGGCCCCGCCGTTGGCCATTATTTCGCGGAGATCGCGAGCACACACGCACGGAGCCCGAGGCGACCGCGTTGCCGTTTTTCAAAATGGAGTCGGCGGTCGCGCGCGGGAGACCACGAAGACGGCGAGCTTCACCGTTTCCGACGGCTGACCGAAGCGCGCGAAGCTTATGAGATCGATAGCCTCCACGAGCGTCTGACCGGCGGCGCGGGTGACCGCGATTTACCCGACATGACTCTCCGCAAAAAACACCTCGAGCGTAACGGGGCCCACCGGCACGTGGGCCAGCCGGAACGCGCCCGCCTCATCGCTGAGGACGACGAGCGGAGCGCTCAGCACGACGCGGCGGGCGTTACCGAGTAGGGGCCCGTCACGGCACGGCGCACGCGGCACTCGATCGAACCGCTGGCGGTCGGGGAGCGCAGGCCGGACCGCAGCACTACGGCGGTCGTGGCGCCCAGCCGGGGAAGAAATGTCCTCGTGGGGAGAGCGAAATCCCCTGAGCGAAATTCCCGGGGTTGCGTCCGCGTTCAACCCTGTTCAGTAGCCATGGTCCATGCGCTCTCAAGCCCACACCCCGGGTCGGTGGTTCCGTGCCCAGTTCGCCGGCCTCCTCGTTGCGTTCCTCGCGGCCCACTTGGCGCAAGCCGCGACCGCCGAGCGGCATCCCGCGCGCTCTCCGGAAGAGGCGCTCAAGCTGTTTCAACTTGAGGCAGGTCTCCGCATCGAACTCGTCGCGGCCGAACCCCTCGTGATCAATCCCGTTGCCTTCGTCTTCGATGGCCCTCGCCGGCTCTTTGTCGCCGAGGGGCGCGGCTACCCCGACCCGGTCGAGGGCGGCAGCCAGACCACTGCGGGCCGCATTGCGTTACTGGAGGATCGCGACGGTGACGGACGCTTCGAACGTCGCAGTGAATTCGCCACCGACCTCGGCTACGTGAACGGCCTCGCCCTCTGGCGCGGGGGCATCTTCGTCACGGCGGCCCCCGATATTTTGTATCTGAAAGACACGGACGGCGACGGCGTCGCGGATCAACGCGAGATCGTGCTCACCGGCTTCGACGCCACCAAGACTGCCCAGTTGCGCGTGAGTCATCCGACCCTTGGCCTCGATGGAAAAATCTACGTCACCAGCGGTCTCAACGGCGGCAAGGTCACGTCACCCGCCCACCCGGGGCGGGCCGCCGTGACGTTCTCACTGAAAGACGGCCGCTTCGACCCGGACACTTACGCGTTCGAAAACACCAGCGGCCGAGGTCAATTCGGCCTGACGTTCGACGCGTTTGGCCGCCGCTTCTTCTGTTCCAACCGGCATCCGGTGATGCAAATCATGCTCGAACCGGCGCAACTCGCGCGCAACCCGCACCTGTCGTTCAGCGAGAGCGTCCAGGAGGTCTCGAAGGTGCAAGCCGACGCGGCGGTTTTCCCCATCAGCCACGCGAGCATCACCGCAGATTTTATCCCCTCGCTGATGGCCGCCCCGCACGCTGGCACGTTCACCTCGGCAAGCGGCGTGTTTATTTTCGGCGGCACCGGCCTGACCCCGGAACACAGCGGCAACGTTTTCATCTGCGAGTCCGCCCAGAATCTCGTGCAACGCCAAGTCCTCCGGCCCGAGGGCGCGGCTTTCCGCTCGGAGCCGCCCGCCGCAGGAAAAGAATTTCTCGCCAGCACGGACGTGTGGTTCCGACCGGTCTTTCTCGGCGAGGGCCCGGACGGAGCGCTCTACCTCGCTGACATGTATCGCCGCGAAATCGACCACCCGCGTTACGTGCCGGCGGAATCGCGGAGCCTCCTCGACTTCGAAAGCGGCAAGGACCGCGGCCGCATTTACCGCATCGTTCGCGCCACCCCAACGCCGAGCGCTGACGACGCAACCTACCGAGATCGCCGCGACGATCTGACGAATACCGTCCACGCACTGGAGTCACCCGACGAATGGTGGCGCGCCGACGCCCAGCGGCGGCTGGTCGAACGCGCGGATCGTGCCGCTGTGCCCTTGGTCGAAACCATCGCCACCCAAGCGACGCGCGCCGAGTCCCGGACCCGCGCCCTGTGGACTCTCCACGGTCTCCACAGCCTGACGACGACGGCAATCGCTGCCGCACTGAACGATCCTCACCCCGGCGTGCGCGAACAAGCCCTACACTTTGCCGGTGAGCTGATCGCCCGTGGACAGGGTGATCTTCTTCTGCCCGCGTCGATTGCCGCCACCCGAGATGGCGACGCTCGCGTACGCTTTTGCGCCGCGCTCGCCCTCGCCGGATCGCAGGATGAAAACGTCGTGCCGGCCCTCGCCGCACTCGTGTTACGTGACGGCGAGGATCGCTGGACGCGCGCCGCCGTACTCAGCGGCATCGCGGGCCGGATGGACGCATTTCTGGCAGCGTTGCAACGGGAGCCTGCGGCCAAACCCACCGCAATCACTGCGGTCATGGAGCACCTTGGTCGCGTCTTCGGCTCCGGTGCCTCGCCCGATTCCTGCCGTCAGTTCTTGAACGACCGGCTCTCCGAAAAAGGCGAACTGTCTTCTCGGGTGTCGGCCATGTTGGGCCTCGTCGAAGGCTTTCGCGGCCGGAGCGGAGCCAAGACCGCCGCGCAAACCGATACGTTTGCCGCGGTGCTCGGAGCAGAGGGCCGCGCGGCGGCGACCGTGCGGGATTTTTTGCGCGTCGTCGCAGAACACGCGAGCGATCCTCAAGCGCTGCTCCGCGATCGCCTCAGCGCGGTGGCCCTCCTGGGGCATTCGAATTTTGATTTTGCCGGTGCGCCGCTTGGCCAACTCCTCGCAGCGCGCCAGCCGCCCGACCTCCAAGTGCAAGCCGTGCGCGCGCTCGAACGCCTCGGCGATCCGCGGGGTGGTGCGCTGCTGATCAAACGCGAAAACTGGGCCGGCTACACCCCGCGTCTGCGCGAGGCCGTGCTGGCGACGCTCACCGCGAAACCAGCCCTGATCGTCGGGTTATTCGATGCCATCCAAGCCGGCATCGTGACCGCTCCGGAAATTTCTTCAGTGCGACGCACGCAGTTGTTGAAGCACGCCGATGCGACCGTGCGCCAACGCGCCGAAACCCTCTTCCAGAGCCTCGAAGGCGGCGACCGCATGCAAGTCTATCGCACGTATCGCCCGCTCCTCAGCGCGCCAACGGACGTGGCCCGCGGCCGCGAGGCATTCCTAAAAACCTGCTCCGCCTGCCACACGCACCGAGGAGTCGGCGGCAAAGTCGGCCCCGACCTCACGGGCATACGCAACCAGCCCGCCGACGCCATTCTACTCCACATCCTCGTGCCCAACTACGAAGTGGCGCCGAATTACCAAACGCTTTCCGTCGTCACTCAGGATGGACGCTCACTCTCCGGTTGGCTCGCTGCTGAAAGCGAATCCAGCCTCACCTTGCGCACCGCGGCCGGAGGCGAAGAGTCGATCGCCCGGAGTCAGCTCACGTCACTCGTCGCGTCCGGCCTCTCCCTCATGCCGGACGGCCTCGAACAAACGATGACCAAGGAGGACATGGCGCACCTCGTCGCATTTCTGAAAAGCGAAAACTAAGCGTTCCTCGGCCTCGCCCCACGTCGTCAGAATGTTCTGAATGAACGCCGCCTCGATTCCTCTCCTGCTCCTGACGCCCCTCGTTCAGGCGGCAGCGGAACACCCCGACGGCGCCAACGAAGACGGTGACATCACCGTCGTCGCCGCCACCAGCAAGGTTCCCATCGTCGCTCAGCGCCCCATCGAGTGCCTCTGCTTGGCTACGCGCTCCGTGACCGATGGCACGCTCACGTTCCGCACCACTGAGCCGCTGCTCGCCTTCGGGCGGCCGTAGCCGCGCTCGGCGCGCCGCAGGGCCCTCCCGCATCCTCGCTCCTCCCCCTTTTATGCCCCGCCTCCTCTTCGCCCTCCTCACGTTTACGCTGGCGCTGGCGCTTCGTGCCGCGCCGCCGGCCAAGCCCGTGAATCTCGTCTTCATTTTGACCGACAACCAAGGCGCATGGACGCTCGGTTGTTATGGCAACAAGGATATTCGCACGCCCCACATCGACCGTCTCGCGGCCAACGGACTGCGCTTCACGCGTGCGCTCAGCAGCAATCCCGTATGCTCGCCCACCCGCGCGACATTTCTCACCGGCCTCATGCCCTCGCAGCACGGAGTGCACTCGTTTCTCGACCCGAAATTCATGATGGGGCCTCAGGCTTACAACACGCTCCAAGAGTTCACTTCCCTCGGCGAAATCCTGCGTGATGCCGGCTACACCTGCGGGCTCAGCGGCAAGTGGCACCTCGGCGCCAATCTCACGCCTGCGGAGGGCTTCAGTTTCTGGGCGACGAAACCCGACGGCCACACCAAAGAATTTTATAATCAAGAAGTCATCGAGCACGGTGCCGTGCGCACCGAAGCCGGCTACACCACGGACCTCTGGACGCGGCGCGGCATCGAATTCATCGAGCAGAACACGACGCGCCCTTTCTTCCTGTTTCTCGCCTACAACGGCCCCTACTCCCTCGGCGGCCTCCTCGGCAACAAGGCGCGGAATCGTCATGCCGCCTACTACGCCGACAAGGAACTGCCGTCTTTTCCGCGTGAGCCGATGCACCCGTGGCAGCGACAATTGAAGCAATACCACAATAAC
>CANIJN010000170.1 GCA_947467625.1 Opitutia bacterium
CATCGTCGTCCGGCACGCGAATCGTGAAAGAGTTGGAGCGCGCGAAAAAGAAACTCGAAGGCCGGATCAAGGCACTCGGGGCCGAGCACCGCAAAGATGACACCCTGACGTTCGAGGAACTCGGCGTGGACCGGCTCTTTGTGGATGAGGCGCAGGCGTTCAAGAACCTGTTCTACATTTCCAAAATGACGCGGGTGGCCGGGCTGCCCCAGACCGCTTCGGAGCGGGCCTTCGACATGTTCCTGAAAGTGCAGCACGTCCAAAAGCAAAACGACGGCGCGGGCGTCGTCTTCGCCACCGGCACCCCGGTGACCAACACGATGGCGGAAATGTTCACAATGCAGCGCTACCTGCAAATGGACGTGTTGCGGCGTCAGAGTCTCCAGCACTTCGACGCCTGGGCCGGCACGTTCGGCGAAACCGTGACGGCGATGGAACTGGCCCCGGATGGTGCCGGCTACCGCTTGCACACCCGGTTCGCCCGGTTCGTGAACGTCCCCGAGCTGATGCAAATGTTCCGGTCGATGGCCGACGTGCAGACGGCGGACATGCTCAAGCTCCCGATTCCCGCGCTCGACGGTGGCAAGGCGCGCATCGTCCGCGCGCCCACGACGCCGGAATTGAAGGCGTTCGTCGCCTCGCTGGCGGTGCGCGCTGAGAAACTCAAACGCGAGAAGGTCGATCCGTCGGTGGACAACATGCTCAAAATAACCGGTGAAGGCCGGAAGGCGGCACTCGACATGCGATTGGTGCAGGGCGGCTCGGCGGACGCACCCGAGGGCAAGGTCAACCAAGCCGTCCGCGAAATCTTCTCCATCTGGCACGAAACCCGGGCCGACCGGCTGACCCAGATGGTGTTTTGCGATCTATCCACGCCGAAGGTCGAGGGGCGTGGCTTTTCCGTTTACCAGGATGTCAAAGCCAAGCTCGTGGCGCGCGGCGTGCCCGCCGAGGAAATCGCCTTCATCCAAGACTACGATGGCGACGCCGTGAAACTGACGCTCTTCAAAGACGTGCGTTCCGGCAAGGTGCGCGTCCTGCTGGGTTCTTCGCAGAAAATGGGCGCGGGCACCAACGCGCAGACGAAGCTGGTGGCATTGCATCATCTCGACGCGCCGTGGCGTCCGGCGGACATCGAGCAACGCGAGGGCCGCATTCTCCGGCAGGGCAACCAAAACGCGGTCGTTCGCGTGAACCGCTATGTCACGGAAGGCAGTTTCGATGCCTACATGTGGCAGACGTTAGAAACCAAGGCGAAGTTCATCTCGCAGGTGATGACTGGCCAGACGGTGGCCCGGCGGATCGAGGACTTGGATTCACCCGCACTCACGTATGCCGAGGTAAAAGCCATCGCGTCAGGCAATCCACTCGTGATCGAAAAAGCCAAGGTGGATGCCGAGGTCATGCGCCTGTCGCGGCTGCGCTCCGAGCATAGCGAGTCGCAGTATGGCACGCGCAGCCGGTTGCGCATGGCCGGCGAAGATGTCTCGCGGCTCGAACGGCAGGTGGCGGCGATGGAGCAGGACAAGGCCACGTGCGTGGATACGCAGGGTGAAAAATTCCGGATGGTCGTCGGCCAGAAAACCTACACCGAGCGCGCGGAGGCCGGCGCGGCGCTGGTGTATCTGGCAGCCGAACATCGCGACGATCATCTCGCGGGGCGCGCCGGGACCGTCGTGCTGGGCGAGCTGGCCGGTTTCAAACTCGAATACCGCTCAACCTGGCCCGACAAGATCACCCTGCGGGGCGCGGCCGAACACGTTGCGAATATTTCGCCGTCACCGATCGGCTCCATCAGTTCGCTAGAACACGCGGCGCGTTCCATCGAGGAACACGTGCTGCGGCTCCGCGACGAACTCACGCGGTGCCGGACGAACCTCGCGGAGTTGACCGCGCTCACGGGAAAAATCTTCGAGCACGAAGAACGCTGTCGCGAACTCCTCAAGCGACAGGGCGAACTCGTTTACCTGCTCGACATCACCAAGAATCAGGCGGCGGCGCAGCAGGCCACCGAATCAACTGGCGACGTGGAAACTGTCTCGGTGGAGGCACCCGAGACGGGCATCTCGACCGAGGTCGAACCGGCAGAGGAATTGTCCACGCCGGCCGTAGCCGTGGCGACGGTTGAACCAAAGCCGATCATACGTCGGCTCAAAACCCGAACGCCGGCCAAAGGGCAAACGACCAAATCGACCTCACCCACGGTGCGACTCGCGCCGCAAGAACCCGCGCGAATGAAAATCGCCGTATGAGGCAGAACCAACAAATTGCTGTCGTTCTCACTGAAGCGGAGCGTCTCCGACGCGTCGCCGAACTGTTGTGCAAGGCCATCGTGCTTGCAGAGGTAAAACGAGTCGTCGAACCGGTGCATGTCGCGGATGGCGACGACAATCCGGGGCATTGTTCAGCGAGGCCCAATGACACCGGTTCGGAGGAGATTCGGATACTGGACTACCTTGAGTTAAGGGGCAGAGGATCGCCCGTTTCGATCAGGGAAGCACTGGGATTGTCGCGGTCGGCAACCTACCGTGCGTTGCACCGACTGACCGTCGCCGGTCACGTTATCCCCAGTGGGCAAACCAGAATGCTCGCCTATCAGTTGAACAAGGCGGAGCCGTGCCCGCAAAAGATCGGCCTGAACTAATCTCATGCCGCCCAGACGGTCACCGGTCGATGAGTCTGTCCAACCGCGCGTGCCGGTCGTGATCTACGCGCGCGTTTCGACGGACAACCAAGTCGGGGGACGATTCGATTCCTGCGAGAGCCAGACGGCGGTCTGTCGCGAACACGTCCGTCAACACGCGGCGGAAGGTTGGTATGAAGTGGCATCGTTCACGGACGCGGCGTATTCGGGCGGGTCGATGAATCGGCCGGGCATCCAGGCGATCAAACGCATGATCGAAGCTGGGGAGGTCAAGGTCGTCGTCATTTTCAAACTCGAACGGATGTCACGCAATATGGACGAATGGGGTCCGTTCCGCGCATTTTTAGAAAAGCACGGGTGCCGGCTTGAAAGCGCCACCGAAGATATTTCCGAGAGCGAACCGGAGGGGAGGCTGAAGAATAATATTCTGATCAGCGTGTCCGATTTCGAACGGCGGAATACGGCGAAGAAAACCCGGATCAAAATGCGGCAGCAGGCGATGCGGGGATACTGGAACGGCGGCATGGTGCCTTACGGCTACGCCTACGACAAGAATACCCAGGCGTTGCAGCTGCATCCCCGAGACGCATCCGTCGTCCGCAAGATCTTTGAGCAGGCGGCGCAACTCGTCTCACTAACCGATATTGCAAACGCGCTTAACGCCGAGGGTCTGCGCACCAAGGAACGCGTCATGCAGCGACGTGACGGAACCAGCGAGACATGGGGCGGCCGAATTTTTCGCTCCGATGGCTTGCGGCTCATCATTCGCAATCCCCTCTATCGCGGGTCGGTGAAATTTGAAGGACAAGAGTATGCCGCCAAGCACGAGGCCTTGGTGTCGTCGGAGATTTGGGACCGGGCGAACGCGGCAACCGCCGACACGAAACCGCGGCCGATCTACCTGTTTCAAGAACGCGATGCGCAGAATCACTTGCTCAAGGGTCTCGCGTGGTGCGGCTCGTGCGGGCGCGCGCTGGTGCCGAACGACAGCGGCAAGAAAAGCGTCCGAGGCGTGAAATATCGTTACTACACCTGCAGCCTCGTCATGCGCGAGTCCGCGAGCCGCCCGTGTGCGGTCGGGCGATTGTCCGCAGATGCACTCGAACGGGTGGTCATCGCCTTGGTGGGTGAAGCCAGCAAGCACCCCACGCTGATCGCTGAAATGGTTGAGACCTCACGGCGGATGCGTGTCGGAGATCGCGAGTCTCTGCGTCTGGAGGTGGATCGCATCAAGGAAGCGCTGGCGTTGACGGATAAGAAGCTGCGCAATTGCGCTGACGCGGTCGCCAACGACGGTGCGGACGCGTTACGCGAAGCATTGATCCGTCGCGCTGCTGATCTGCGGGACGAGCGGCAGCGATTGCTTGTGGAGCAAGAGCGGGCGAGGCAGGCGCTGGTTGCATCCGAGGCGGGCGTCTTGGAAGAGCGACGCATTCGGGATAACCTGGAACGACTCGGGCAGGTGCTGCCAAATTTATCACCGGCGGAGCGAAAGGAACTTATCCGTCTTTTTGTCGAACGCGTCGAGGTTCGTGGCGCGACACCCAACACTCGGCGTAAACCACAGGAAGGGTCAGCGACGGCATCGGCCGACGCCGCTACTCGGATCATGGAAATCAATATCAAGCTACACCTCGCAGAGTTGGTGCGGGGCATGGAGGAGCGAGCAGCAGCTAAATCGGAATCTCCCGCAAGCCGTCGAGCGATCTCGATTAGAGGGTTGAACCTGGGGGCACGGGTCGACTTCAGCAATGCGATGCGGGGTGAAGTCACCATCACTGCTCCTTTTGGTCAGACAATCCGGCTAGATGCGAGGGTGCGGACGGTGCCGGCCAAAGCGCCCGAGATCGAGCACCCGATCGTCAAGGCGCGACGCTGGCAGCGATTGCTGGAGACCGGCGCGATTCCGACGCGGATGGCACTCGCCCAAAAGGAGGGACTCACACCGGGCGCAATCACCCAAATCATGCAACTGCTCAATCTATCTCCGGATATTCAACGCATTCTCGCGTCGATGAAAACAAACAGCGAGGTCTGGCACTTTGGATACAGGCCGATGGGGGAACTCGCTCGGCTTCCGTTTGCAGAGCAGCACGCAAAATTTTCTGCCATGATGCGAAAGTATGACGCGAGGCGCATCCGTTCGGGTCCGAAGTCAGGTCCATCGATGTTCTCGATTGGAGAATCGTCACCGCAAAGCGCACAACGCATCCGCATCGGCTGAATTTTGGGCCCCCGAGTTGCCCGTTTGTGGGGAAAGGCGGAACCGATGCCCTGAACCGGTCCACTCGCCTGATGAAAATCAAGTTCGTTTTGTGGGGCGTCACGTGCAGCCTACTGCATGGACCAAAATGTCTTAGCGCTGCGCGTTAGTCGAAGTGATCGAATGCCCGAAGGGCATTGAGCTTGGGGAGACAAAACCTATAGGGTTGCTGCGCCTCTCCCAATTTCTCCCCCATGCGCATCAGACACCTCAAAGTCGCCAACTTCCGCGGTATTCAGAGCCTGAACTGGACGTTGGGACCGCGAGTGATCTGCCTCGTCGGGCAAAACGACGCGACCAAGAGCGGTATCCTTGACGCGATTGAGCTAGGGCTTTGGCCCCGTGGTAATTATCCGGTGAGTGATACGGATTTCTTTAACGCCGACGTGACCCATCCAATCAGCGTGGAGATTACGGTGGGCGAGATTCCCGCGGACTTACTCGCTGAGGATAAGTTCGGACTTTACCTGCGAGGGTTTTCGACCGCCGGCGGACTTGTTGACGATCCGGGCGAAGGACTTGATTCCGTAGTCACGATCCGTTGCGAGATCACCGCCGAACTCGAGCCCACCTGGAGTTTGATCAAGCAAAGCCAGGCCGAACCCAGACATGTCTCGTGGCGTGATCGCGAAAAATTGGGCGTGGCGCGTTTGGGTGCCGACGTTGACCGACACCTGACTTGGTCACGAGGGTCGGCGCTTGTTAAGCTGACGGCGGGCGAGAATTCCCTCTCGCAAATGCTGGCTAACGTATCTCGGGCTGCACGTGCGGCGGTCACCGAAGCGGAGCTTCCAGATTTGGAAACGGCGGCGGGAACGGCGAAGACCTCCGCGGCACGCATGGGTGCAAAGTTTGGTGACCTCGAACCGGGACTGGACGCGACGGGCCTTTCTCTCGGAAGTTCTGTTTTCGCGCTGCATGAGGAGAAAATCCCGCTGCGTCTATGGGGATTGGGCACGAAGCGCCTAGCTGCTCTCGCGATCCAACAGAGCGGCACAGGAGCTGACTCAGTGCTGCTTATCGACGAGGTGGAGCATGGTTTGGAACCGCACCGAATCCGCCATTTGCTGAAGCGTCTTGGGGAGAACCAGGACGGCACGCCCCGGACACATGGCCAGGTGATCCTTACCACGCATTCGCCGACCTCAGCTCTCACTCTTCCAATATCTGAATTGGCGTTCGTTCGCAGTCGGAATGGCGAGACAACCGCCCACACCGTCGACCCAGAATGGGTTAACGAAGTGCAATCCATTGCGCGAGTCGCGCCCCATTCGCTGTTCGGCCGCAAGCTGGTGGTCTGTGAAGGTGCAACCGAAGTCGGTTTGTGCCGGGGCCTCGAGCCATTCTGGGCCGTTGCAAATGCTGGTGTGCCTCCAGCGCACCTGGGTTTTGTGCCCCTCGACGGTGGAGGCCGCACGAGTGCACCCAATCGTGCACTAGCCTTGAAACGGGTTGGTTTTGATGTGGTGGTGGCCGATTCCGACGAACCGCTGGTTCCGGATGTCAACGTCCTCAACGCAGCCGGCGTGGTCGCGTTTCAGTGGCCTAGTGGTTTGTCCACTGAAGAACGCCTTGCTCTCGATTTGCCCGTCGCGTCCCTGCAGGAACTAATAGCCGCCGCTGTTGCGCTGTTCGGCGAGGAGCTTGTCGTCTCGCAGGTGGTGAGTTTTGCCGAGGCCGATCCCAAACCCGCTGGCGTTATTGTGACAGCATGGATTCAAGGTGGCATGACCGAACCACTGGTTCGCCGGGCAATTGGTCGGGCGGCGAAGCAGGGCAAAACTGACAGTGGCAAGGGTTGGTTCAAGAATGTGACCTTGGGCGAGCAACTCGGCGGCGTGGTAGGCCGAGCTGCTGCTGGTTTGGCCGGGACGCCGACTGCAGCCGTCATCGCGCAGCTGATGGCTTGGGCTTATGCCTAGTCAACTGGCTCAGGACTTGGCGCACGTTGATCGCGGCATGGTCGTCGCTCCCGCCGGTTGTGGGAAAACGCACCTAATCTCAGAAGCGGTCGGCTGTTCTCAGGGGCGTCAGCTCGTCCTTACTCACACCCATGCCGGGGTGAAAGCGATCCGCGAGAAAATGATTCGGCTCGGGGTGCCGCCTCAGCTCTATCGCGTCGCAACCATCGACGCGTTCGCACTGAAATACGCGTCCGCGTTCCCAAGTCTGTCAGGTTGGACGATCCGGGAGCCAGAAGGTGACCAATGGAAATCACTCCGGCCGGCTGCGGTAATTGTGTGCCGTGCACCACCGGTAATCGACGTCCTGCGCGCGTCGTATGTCGGTGTTTATGTGGACGAATACCAAGACTGCACGATCGGTCAGCACGCCTTGGTTATGGAACTGGCCTCACTCTTGCCCTGCCGAATCTTGGGCGATCCACTTCAGGCGATCTTTCGAAAAATAAACAAAGCCGATGCCCTGGCGTGGCAGATCGCGCAGGATAGCTTTCCGGAAGTTGGGGCGCTCGACCAACCTCATCGCTGGTTGGGGCGAAATGACAATTTGGGGCACTGGCTGTTGGACGTTCGAAATTCACTGCTGGCGGGACAGACTATTGATCTCGCGGGTGCGCCGGGAGTTGAGCTGCGCTTGGGAGACCCCTCGGAACCCTACCAGATTTCTACATGTTATGATCTCGCTAAACTTGGGGGAACGGTTGTGGCACTGCGTGCTTGGCGCGCGCAATGCCATCGTCTCTCGGGCCGCCTGAACAACGCGTTTCATGCGGTCGAAGACGCTCAATGCGAGGAACTCGTTGAATGGGGCCGCAAGATCGAAGGAGTCACCGGCGTCCAGCGGGTCGATAATCTTGTAGAATTTGCCTGCACCTGGTTGACCCGCCTACCGGGCCCTGTGGTCAAAAGTGTGCACAAGGCGGTTCAAGCTCAGAAAGCATGTCGGGCCACCCGCGGCGATGCGATCGCGCTCCACGGAACGCTTTGCCGAGTTCGCGACGATCCAAAAATGACCGGGGTAGCGGCAGCACTGACCGCATTCACCGCATTGGCCGAAAAGCCAGTCTTTGTGAGCAGAGAAATTTGGAACGGTTTGCGTGACGCGGCGAATGAGTCAGGGGCGAATACGACGACTTCTCTGTCCGGTGCTATCGCCGCGAGCCGTGAACGGGCGCGACGTTTTGGCCGCGGCTTAGGAAAAAACTGCCTGGCGACGCCGCTCCTTGTTAAGGGCCTGGAATTTGATCACGTCGCGATTCTGAACTCCGGCGATTTGAAGGACGCAGAATCCGTCTACGTCGGACTGACACGAGCCTGTCGTAGCATGATTATCATCTCTCCGTCACCGAAGTTAACCGTCGCGAAGCCGGCTTGGTGACGATTCCGAAATCCCGCGCCAGCGTCGGTTGCTAGCGGACCGCCATCCGTCACGTTAAGCGGATCGACCGGAAGCACCTCGCCTTTATCCGGGCGGAACTGTCGCAACGAGGATTCACACTGCCACGATCCCCGGACGCCTGACGAAGTCGGCGTGCGCCCAAATCCACGCGCGAGAGCGCCTCGTGCCTCCTCGGGCAACACTTGAATCGGTGGGGCTAGCGCGCATGCTTCGGCCATGCCTCGGCCCTCCATCGCAGAATCGTTTTTTCGCGACCTCATCGCGAAAGGAGGCGGCTTGTTTGCGCATCTCGCCGGCTTGGGCTCAGCTCCCGTGCTCACCACGGAGAGTGAGTGGCTGGACTGCAAAGGCGCGGCGAGGATCAGCGACGCCGATGTGCAAAAATATTGGAGCAAGACTCTCGCCGCGTTCGGCACCACGCAGGGCGGAGTCCTGATCTGGGGGTTGGATTGCCGCAAGCAGGGGGACCCGCCCGTCGATTGTGTGACCGGCCCATCGTATGGCGCGACGCCCGCCGCGCTGAAGAGCCGTCTGATGGAATTGCATCACTTGGCCACCGACCCGCCGATCCAAGGTGTGGAAGTCGAGGCGGTGCCCGACCCGGCGGACGCGAGTCGCGGCTTTGTGGTGTGCTTCGTCCCCGAGAACGGCGTCAAACCGGCTCGGGCCGAGCACGCTGGCAAGCAGTTCTACATCCGTGTCGGGGACGACTCGGTCGTGCCCAGCACCGCGCTGTTACGCGCGCTGTTTGCCCCGGGGAGTCAGGCCGATTTGGCTGTTCGCGTGCGGGTGAAACACTGGCCCGAGGTCCCGGATGAACGCAGCGCGACTCACATTCAGTTCTGGGTCGATATTACCAACCGTGGCTTGGTGTCCGTTAACGGCGTCTATGTTGCCCTGATGGGCACCGACCGGCACTACGCCGGATCGTTTACGACGCCCGACAATTGGAAACAGCGCAGCACGTCGAGCTGGCCCACAGCGTTTGAGGCGCCGCGACCAATTCATCCGGGTGAGACGACGACCGCGTTCAGGTTCGAGCCGGGCATTTTGTTGAAGCAGAAGGACGCCACGGCGCACATCCTGCCCAACGGCTATCAACAGGTGTTCGATCTACGGATCTTTGCGGAGCATCAAGCGGGTTTCCGCGCGCGGGTGACTATCCTGGAGAACGACGTTTATCATCGCGTCGCACGTGACTGCGAAATTCTTTCGTTGGGGTAATCGGTAGCATGAATACGACCACCAGAGTCGGGTGGATTGCGGTGAACAGGAAGCATCCAGTAGCACCGTCAGGGAGGGCGTGAGGCGGCCAATTTTGAGCGCTTCGCGCGTCTCGCCTCATTTTTACTTACTTCGCGAGAGGCGGTCCCAGAACCAAAAAACTAGGGGGTTCGCCGTTTAAAACGAAGAACTAGATCAAAGTAAGTAAAAATCAATGCATCTACATAAATTTGGCGTCCAATCACTTGCCACCTATTTTTACTAACCTCGTTTTGAGTTCTCGGTTTTTTCACACTGGCTGCCCGACATGGATTCGAACCATGACTGGGTGAGTCAAAGTCACCTGTGCTACCATTACACCATCAGGCAAGAAAGTGCGGAGGGCATAACGTGCGGCGTTCGCGCTGCTGGTCAAGGGCGGAAACGTCGTTCTCTCATTTTCCGGTTTTTTTCGCGGAGCGGCTCGCGCGCAGACGAAAAAAAGCCCGCCCACGCGGGGCGGGCAGGCGGGACGTTGCTTGGTGGAAGATGTGCTTACCGTTTGGCTCCGGTGCGACCCAGCGTGTAGGTGAAGAACACACCGCGGCCATCGCCGGGAATCTTATTCGCGCGCAGATAGTCGAGGTCGAACACGTTGTTCACGTTAACCGCGAACGTGTGGTCGAAGCGGGTGTTGCTGCTGGCTAGGCGATAGCGGGCACCAAAATTCCATAGCGTGTAAGAGGGAATGCGCATGCGCCATTGGTTGGTCGAGCGAGTCACGACGACGACGCCTCCGACGCGGCCCATTGTGTCACCAGCGTTGGGGGCTTCCGTGGGGGTCGAATCGACAAAGGTGACGCCGAGGTTGGTTGAGAAACCGCGAAGTTTGGGATTCGAGGGGGTGTATTTGACATAGGCGCCGCCGTTTTCAGGGGAAATACCGTTGACGCGGCGTCCGATGGCTTGGGGGAAGGCACTGCCAAAATCGGTATAAATGGAGTACACGTGGCCCCAGCTTCCGCCGACGTTGACCTCGTTGGTGATGTTGTAGTTCAGGTCCATTTCGTAGCCGCGTACGAGTTGGTTGCCCTCGCGGCGCGTGGCGTTAACGTACGTGCCTGAACCGGGAGGCGTTTCGATCGATTCGGTCACAGAGACGTTGTTGCGGGTGGCGTAGAAGCCGCTGACAGTGAAATTCAGGCGATCCTCGAGGAGCGAGCCTTTGAACCCGTAGTCGTAGCCTTTGGCGGTCTCGGCAACGTAGTCGGGTAGGGCGACGGTCGGGGTGGCGTCGGATTGGGGCACAAAGAAGCTTTCGCTGTAGTTGGCGAAGACCCGTAGGTTTTGGGTCAGCTTGTAGTTGACGCCAAGGTTGGGCTTGAGGCCGGAGTCCATGCTCTTGGAGAGCAATTGTCCGGGCAGATAGCCGGCGGGAGGAGCCGTGAAATCGCGGTGACGGAAGCGAACCGTATCGAAGCGAACGCCAGCGTAGCTCAGCAGGCGGCCATCGAACAGCGCAGTCTGTTGGCGGATCAATCCACCCAGGACCGACACGCGTTGTTTGCGGATGCGCGTTGAGATGCCCTTGGAGCCATCGAACGTTTTAGTGAAGTAGTTGATCGGGCTGATGGGGGTGAGCGTCTTCGGGTCGAGCGTGGTCGTCCGCAGGGCGGTGTTCCATGCGACCAAGTCTGGATCGGTGGCAGCGGCGTAGCTGCGGGACGGGTCCCAGCGGTAGTAGTCGTTGAAGTCGATGGCTGCGAGTGTGCGGTGCTCAATCTTGCGATTGTTGGTCCAGTAGTGGGCGAGAATATCGCTCTGGATACCACCACCGTCTTCGACGATCTGGCCTTTCGAGGGGACGGCGCCACGGACGACGGTGATCGGGGGAACAATACCCGTGGCGGCCGCGGGTGCCGGATTGATGTTAACGGTGGGCCAGCCGTTATTTGAATTATAGTCCCACCGGCGGGCCAGGTAGTAATTGCCGGAGGCGCGGAAGCTGAAGATATCGTTCAGGCGGCGGTCATAATTTGCGGTGTAGCTGGTGGCGCCGCGGTTGAGTTCGCTGACGGGACCATAGGCGTTGTAGCCGGAGAGCGCCTTGGCGTAGCCGACGATTTCATCGTCGGTGTTCGCGGCGGTGCCTTTCTGGTCATTGATCAGTGGGGCGGCGATATTCGGGGAGTGGCGAATTTGCAGCAGGTATTCGGCCGAGAGGAGCAGATTGCCGCCGTTCGCGAAGGTGTGCTTCAGGGCCGCGTAATACTCGAGGTTGCGGTTGCGTGCGTAGTCTTGACCAAAGTCGCGCTGATACTGGCTGAGCGTGACGATGTAGGAGGTCTTGCCGACGGCGTCGATCGGCACCGGGCCGGTGGCTTCGAGGGTCACGCGCTGGGTGCCATAATCGCCGACATTGTAGGTGAATTTCTCGGACTGGCGGTCCTTCGGCGCCTTGGAAATCATGTTGACCATACCGCCGGGAGACGTGCGGCCGTAAATGGCGGCGTTGGAGCCCTTGATAATTTCCATCCGGTCGATGTTGCTCGAGCCGTAGCGGCCGAGGCGGAAAAAGCCGTCGCGGAGCTGATACGTGGATTGGAAGCCGCGGAGGTTGAAATTACCGCCGATGTCGAGGCCGGTGAAGCTGCCGATCTGGACGATGTTGTCGGCGAGTTCGAAGATGCCGAAGTCTTCGAGAAACTCGCTCGTGAGCATGTTCACCGTGTAGGGTAGATCGACGATCTTGGTGGCGATGCGGGAGCCGGTCATCGTCTCGGAGGGCGCGTAACCGCGGTTGGGGTCGGCGCTGACGGAGAATTCCGAGAGTCGCAGCACCTCGCTATCGGGTTTGGCGGTCGCTGCGGCTGTCGAGGGTGCCGTTTGGGCGCTGAGGGTGGCGCTGAGCGCGAGGCCGGCGAGCAGG
>CANIJN010000171.1 GCA_947467625.1 Opitutia bacterium
ACGGAGAGGCCGCGGAAAGAGGAACGCGCGTGCTTGGCGCCGAAATTGTAAGTCACATTTACGTTGTGATACGTCTGTGACGCCACGGTGGTGCCGCCCTGCGGGCCGGTGCTCGTGGTAACCAGCGTGGGATTGGCGACGCCGAGATAAATGGGATCGCCCGGGGCGCCCGCTTGTTTGTAGCCGCCGGTATGAACCGTAGTCCACGATGCGCGCCAGTGACGGCCGTTGGACCAACTGATCGAGCCGTTGACTTTGCTGCGGTTGACTCCGCCCGAGTTGGGAAAGTCGCGATACTCGATCGCGGGGAAACCGATGGCGGGCGGGAGCTTCAAGTGATCCGTGAGCGTGGTGCGGGCGCGGAAGGCGAACAGGCCGACAGGGGTGGCCTTGCGATAGTCCACCGAGGCATCCCAACCGTCGGTGGTGCCGTTGCCGACGTTGTAGTTCGCGAAGGTAAAGAGCTCGATGACCTTGGTCGTCGCGTTGCGCTGGACGCTGCCGGCGGGGGCGCGCTCGCCCATGTTGGCGAGCTGCTGGACGTTGTTCACGTTGCGAATCAGGGCGAGTTTATCGATGCGCCAGTATTCTACATTGAAGCGAAAATCTTTCAGGGCGCCCTGCGGTTCAAAGATGACGCCGTAGGACCAATTCTTGGACGTCTCGGGTCCGAGGGCAGGATTGTTGCCGGCAACGCTCAGCGAGGAGTAGCTGGAATTCGTGACCGGGTCGAAGAAGACGGCGGTGGGAGTGGCTGCAGCGAGACCCTCAGCGTTGATGCGCTGGGTGAGCTGGGAAAACGTGGGCGGGAGATACGCGGTGGCATACGAGGCCCGGAAGGTGAGCGCGTGGAAGGGTTGATATCTCAGGCCGAACGTGGGTTTGGTCGCTTGCAGCTTGGCAATGTCCTGTCGGCTGATGGTCGCACTCTGCGTGATCCGGGGGAACGGCGGGGAGTCGGGGAAGATGTTCACGCGGCCGTTGGGATTGGTATAGACCTCAAAGCGCTCCGTGCGGGCGGCGACCTGAAATTCCAAGGAGCGGATGAAGGGTTTCTCGTTGGCCCCGGAGACGACGGGGATGCTGAGCTCGGCGTGACCGGCGTAGGTGGAGATGCGCTGGCCGACGAAGTAGGAGTGTTGATTGGTGGAGTTAGCGGTCGCGGGCGGGAGGGACGGAAAGGTGCCGCCGACGTAGGCCTGCGGGAGACGCTCGGTGTAGGCTTCAAGACCGACCGTCAGGACGGGCTGGCCGCCAGGAAGATTGAACAACGGACCGGACGCGCGGACGTTGGTGTTGAGCATCGTGTCCTTGTTGAAACCGGTCCACTCGCCGTAGTAGCGCTCGATCGCCGGTGGGTTTGCGATCGTATCGACGAACGGGTTGATCACGCCCGTCCAGAGCAGCGGGGCGTTGCCGCCGAAGACGGTGTTGTTGGCGAGGTTCATCAGGCCGTAACTGACTTTCTGCGACGTGACGGAATAGTTGGCGTCGGCGGCGAGGCGCCACTCGCCGGGGAGCTTGACCAAGGCGCCGACGACTCCGCCGGACACCTGATTGCCTACGTTGTTATCCGTCGCTTGGTCGTAGGAGATCGGCAGAGAGACGAGGACGTTTTCGCGAAACGGATTGGTCGGCGCGTTGCCGGGGACGGCAAATTGATAGGCCCCGTTGCCGAGCGGCACCCATTTGGCCTCGAGGGTCGCGCTGCGGTTGAAGGCAAAGTCGGCGAAAAAGCTGACCTTCGCGTTGAGTTGGTGGTCGATGCGGGCCATGAGGGCCTCTTTGCGAGAGACGTGGGCGAGCGTGCTTTCGTAGCCGCGCCAGACGCTGGGGGCGAAGTCGAGATTGTAGCGGCCGGCGTTGGCGAGGAGGCCGGCGTCGCGCGCCGTGGTGGGCGTCGACGCCGACGTGCCAGAGGGAATGGACGTGAGGCGGGAGTTTAGCGGCTGGCCGGTCGACTTGAGCGTGAGCGTGGCGGTCTGCGCGTTGGCAAAGCCGTTTACGGCGCCGTTGTTCAGGACGATGTTGGGGGTGGCCCCGCTGTTGAAGGTCGTGGTGGTGGAGTAGAATGTGGCGGGGCTGTTGGCGACAGCGCGTTTGAAATTCTGCTCGAGAAACGGGCGATCCTTCAGGCGGAGCGGTTTGCCGTCGCTGTAGCTGCCGCTGACTGTGACGTGCGTGCGGCGGCCAAGCGAGAAGCCGTAGATGGCGCTGACGGTGCGAATCGGCGCATCGGTATCGAAGGTGTTTTGGTACGTGGTGCTGACCTGGCCGCCGGTGTAGTTGCGCTTGAGGATGACGTTGACGACACCGCCGACGGCGGAGCCACCGTAGATGGCGGACGCGCTGCCGGGGAGCACCTCGACGCGATCGATCGCGGCCAACGGGATACCGTTAACGTCGGGCTGAAACGTCGCGCCGCGATTCGCGAAGTTGGATGTGCGCATGCCATTGATGAGAATCAGCGTCTGCGCGGCTCCGAGGCCGCGGAGGTTGATCGAGCTGGTGGAACCGAGCTGGTTGCTGAGGCCGCTCGGGTCGATCTGGGCGTTGGTTTCGACGACGGAGTTTTGCGTGAGGCTATCGCGGAGGACGTCGTCGAGATCGGTTTTGCCGGAATTTTCGATCTCCTCGCGCCCAATGATGTAATAGGCTTGGACGTCGTTTATCCCGCGCGGGATGTCCATGTTGGCATCGGTGAACGGCACGGACTTTTTGTCGAAGATCTTGAATTCGGACATCACGGTGACGGCGTCCTTGTTGGCGGTGCTAGGCGCGGTGCTGGAAGGCGGGGTTTGTGCGAGTGCGGGGAGCGCTAAGAAGGCTAAGGCCCCAAGCAAGGACGTGCGGCAATCAATGTTCATGGGAAGGGGAATTGCGATTTCGGGTGGGTGGGCAGATCGGGAAAATGCCGATCGGGGATGAAAGTAACGAAGTGAAGATACCTTTTTTGTTCGCGTGGCGCCATGAGAGTTGGCGCAAAAAGAATGAGTTTTTTCACCGCAAGCGCAGTCGGGTAACGGCGGGACGCGCGATGGCTTGATCTTTTGCGAAGACCGGCAACGGTGGCGGCTATGCCCGCACTTCGCCCCGCCCGCCGTCGAGAAGTGGCGTTGTTGATCGAGACTTCGAATGCGTATGCGCGTGGGCTCCTGCAGGGCGTGGTGCATTATATCCGAGAGCATCAGCCGTGGTCGTTTCATCTGATGGAGCAAGGGCGGGGCGACGATCCGCCGGCGTGGTTGGCGGGCTGGAAAGGAGACGGGATTATCGCGCGCATCGAGACGCCGAACATTGCGGCGGCGGTGATCAAAGCGGGCTTGCCCGCGGTGGACTTGAGCGCGGCCCGGCTGGTGCCCGGACTGCCGTGGGTGGAAACGGACGATGCGGAAATCGCGCGGCTGGCGGCGGAGCATCTGCTCGAACGCGGGTTTCGGCATTTTGCGTTTTGCGGTGTGGCGCGGTTCAACTGGTCGGTGTGGCGCGAGGAACACTTTGCGGCGCGGGTGCGGGCGGCGGGTTACGATTGCCATGCGTTTCGACCCAAGACGAAAGGCGCGGCGGCAGAGCAAGTGGCGGAGATCGGGCGATGGATCGCGACGTTGCCAAAACCGGTGGGCATCATGGCGTGCTACGACAGCCGGGGTCAGCAGGTGCTTGATGCGTGCCGGAGCGCGGGGCTGGCGGTGCCGGACGAAGTGGCGGTGATCGGAGTGGATAACGACCAGCTGTTGTGCGAACTGGCCTCGCCGCCGCTATCGAGTGTGGTGCCGAACGCGCACCGCGCGGGCTACGTGGCGGCGGCACGGTTGGACCGGTTGATGGCGGGAAAAAAAGTGACGCCGATGGCCGAGCTGATCCCGCCGCTCGGAGTGGCCAACCGGCATTCCACGGATGCGTTTGCGCTGGACGACCGAGCGATCGTGCGGGCGGTTCGAATGATCCGCGAACACGCGTGCGAAGGGATCAACGTGAGCGACGTGTTGAAGACGGTGCCGTTGTCCCGACGGGTGTTGGAGCAGCGCTTTCAAAAACTGCTGGGGCGGACACCGCGGGAGGAGATTTTGCAGGTGCGGCTGGCGCGGGTGAAACAATTGCTCGGAGAGACGGAACTAGCGCTTTACCAGATCGCGGAGCGCACGGGTTTTGAGCACGTCGAGTATTTGAGCGTCGTCTTCAAACGGGAAATGGGGGTAACGCCGAGTGCGTGGCGGGTGGACGCGCGGCGGTAAGGGGGAGGCGAGGGTGGCGGACAGGGCGCTGGGGATAGCGCCCCTCCGATCGGAGTGACGGAGGGAAAATCACAGGGCACTTTACGGGTAGACGGTTTGGTGCATGGTGGGGGCATGAAGAGTCGCAATCACCTTTGTTGCGCGGCTGGCGTGGGAATAGTTGCCGCGATTTTTTTCGGCGGATGCGCGTCGGGCCAGATGTCGCGCATCGATGCGAATCGGGATATCTATGAGACGTGGCCGGTCGAGACCAAGCAAGCGGTGCTCGATGGGAAAGTGGACGTGGGGATGTTGCCGGAAATGGTCAAGGTGGCCTGGGGCACGCCGAGTGAAGTGGTGGCGAGTCCCGGCGGTGGGCCGGGTGATGAAATTTGGGTTTACAAAAAAGGCGGCCAAGATCCCTCGATGATGGGTTATCCGGGGGCGAGCTATCCGGGCGGCGGCTATCCCGGCTCGAGTTATCCGTCGATCGGTGGTGGGCCTTCGATTGGGATTAGCACCGGCCGAGGAGGCACGGGGATTATCACGGGCGGTGGTGGTGGAATTGGAATCGGTGGCGGGACGGGAATCAGCGGCGGAATGGGTGGCATCGGCATCGGTGTCGGCGGCATGGGCGGACCGATGCGCTCGCGGCCGAGTGCGGAGGACGTGAAGGAAGTGGTCTTCCGCAATGGCGTCGTGTTCCGCGCGGATTTGCCGACGGAGCCGAAGTGATCCGCTTGGGAGCAAGGCGGCACCGCGCCGCGACGGCGCGCTACTGACCGAGTTTCTTATAGTCGAGCACAGTGTGGCTGATGAAACCTGCGGCGAGGGCGTTACGGTCGGTGAGCGGTTCGGCGGGCGAGAGGTCATCACCGAGGCGGAAAATCAGGCGGTGAGTGCCGTCATCGGCCGCGGGGCTGAAGAGACCAGGCACGACGACGCGCGCGGGGACGGTGCGGCGGACCTCGGTGGTGACGTCGCAGGGATACGGGAAATTGAGATTGTGCACGATGAACGCGCGCGGCGGGGTGGCGGCGAGGCAGGTCGGCACGAGGTGCGCGGCGTGACGCGCAGAGATTTTCAGGATAGCGTGGAGCTCGGCGTCGGGGATGTCGCCCGCGGCCTTGAGGCGTTCGTAGATTTCGGTGGTGAGGTCCTGCGAGAGCGCGACGGCGGGCAGGCCGTGCAGGGCGCCTTCCCACGCGCCGCCGATGGTGCCGCTGGCGATGATGAAACCGAGGCTGGCGTTGAGTCCGATGTTGATGCCACTGACGACGCCGTCGGGTTTTAGTGCGGGCGGGAGGAGATGATCCAGCGCGATATTGACGCAATCGCTGGGGGTGCCGTCGACGACCCACGTGGCACAGCCGAGGCCATGATCGGCAGCGACGGCGTGGACCGGGCGGCTGCGAGATTTGGCGGCGCCAATCCAGCTCTGTTCGGTTTTGGGCGCGACGACGGCGACCGTGTGGCCGGCGGCGAGGAGGGCGAAAACGAGTTCGTGGAGGAAGACGCTGCGGATGCCGTCGTCGTTGGTGACGAGAAGTTTCATGAGGGAGTAACGAAACACGAAACGGTCGAAAGGGAAAACTCTAGAAACTCTAGAAATGCTCGCGGCGTGCGCTGACGTTCGCTGGCTGAAGGCGTCATGGATTGCTGGATGCGTGCGGGCGAGCGCGGCGCGTCGGTGAAGGAGCGAGGGAGCCGAAACGCGGGAGTGGTCGCAGCCAAGGATTGCCATCCGGTGGACGGATTTATTTTCTCGCCGTTCATGATCTTGCGAAATTTTCTCCCCCTGCTCCCCCTGGTCGGCGTGTTGGCTCTGGGTGGCTGCGCCAGCGTCTCGACTGAAAATAGCGAGTTGTCGTCAAGTTCATCCGGGGCCGCGATCGCTTCGGGCGAAGAGGCGCCCGCGTCCCGCTCCGCGACGGCCACGGGGAAAGTCGATAGTCTGGCGGAGAAACCTGCGGTCGCCGCTGAGGGAGCGGACACCCCTCGCAGCACCTTCCGGGCGGAACGGGAGGCCCGTGCGGCCACCGCCACAAATGCCGCGAGTGCAACGGCCACGAATGCGGTGCGTGCAAGCAATCAGGCTGCCTCCAGCAGTGACCCAAGGGCGTCAACGACGGGGGAGACGGCGAAGTTGATTCAGCAACTCGGTGACGCGTCGAAGGAGTTGGCGACCTTGCGTGCCGCGAATGCCAAATTTCGCGCTGAACGCGCGCAGCCGGCGAAGGCGGCGCCCGCCGCCGCAGCGATCGATCCGGCGGACGAAAAACTTTCGGCCAGCCTCAAGTCTTACGCGGCCTTCAAGCAGGAGGTCGGTAATATTTTTTCCGAGGTGGAGCGAGTGCGGCAGGAGAATGCGGGCCTGAGCAGTCAGTTGAAAACGGCAGTGGAGCAGGCGGACCGGGCGCGCGCCGCGACGGCGCGTCTCGAAGCGGACTTGCGTGCCGAGCAGAAGTCGCGCGTCGAGGCGGAGAAATCCGTGGCCCAATTACGCGATCAATTGCGCGCGGTGGCCCGGGCGGTATCGGCGGCGGGGCTGAGCGTGGAAAAGCTGTCGGGGGCGGTGGAGGTGCCGGCGAAGCGGTGAGCGGCGGGGGCGATTGAACATGGCCCGACGGTCCCTGCTCTCACGAGCAGGGCTACGCGGAGGTAGCCGTGGGGAGGGCACAAAAAAGCCGGAGCGCTTGAGGCGGCTCCGGCTGAGAGAACGAGAACGATCGGTTAGGCTTGCGGCGCGGGCGCAGCGGGAGCGGCTTGGCCCCCTCCTTGATTCTGGCCTTCCATTTCCTTCATCGCAGCTTTGCGCGAGAGGCGGACTTTGCCGGAGCGCTCGTCGATGCCGATGCACTTCACCCAGATCATCTCGCCCATCTTCACGACGTCTTCGGTGCGACGCACGCGGAAGTCGGCGAGTTCGGAGATGTGGCAAAGACCTTCTTTGCCCGGGGTGCATTCGACGAAGGCGCCGAAGTCTTTGATGCCGGTGATGCGCCCATTGTAGAGCTTCCCGTTTTCGATCGGGGCGCCGCCGCCACCGCCGCCGCCCGGACCACCACCGCCGCCGCAGAGACCGTCGATCTCGGCGAGGGCGCGGTTCATGGCTTCGCCATTGTTCGAATAGACGAAGATCTTGCCGGAGTCGTCGTCGGCGATGTCGATCTGCGCGCCGGTGGTCTCGGTGATGCGACGGATCGTCTTGCCGCCGGGCCCGATGAGGAGGCCGATCTTCTCGGGATCGATCTGAATTGTTTGGATACGGGGGGCGTATTGGCTGAGGCCGGCGCGGGGCGCGGGCAGCGAACCGAGCATGACCTTGAGGATCTCGATGCGGGCGTCGCGGGCTTGGAAGATCGCGGTCTTGGCGATTTCGAAGGGCAGGCCGTTGATCTTCAGATCGAGCTGGAAGCCGGTGATACCCTTGGTGGTGCCAGCGACCTTGAAGTCCATATCACCGAAGTGATCCTCCTCACCGAGGATGTCGGTGATGGTGGTCCACTTCGTGATGGCGCCTTGGGCGTCCATTTCGGTCATCAGACCGCAGGAAATTCCGGCAACGGGAGCGATGATGGGCACGCCGGCGTCCATCAGGGCCAAGCAGCCGCCGCAGATCGAGGCCATCGAAGTCGAGCCGTTGGAGGCCATGATCTCGGAGACGACGCGGATGGAGTAAGGGAACGCGTCCTCTGGGGGGAGAATCGGAACGAGGGAGCGCTCGGCGAGCGCGCCGTGGCCGATTTCGCGGCGACCGGGGCCGATGAAACGGCCGGCTTCACCGACGGAGAATGGCGGGAAGTTGTAGTGGAGAATGAAGCTCTTGGACTTCGCGCCGCCGGTGAGGCCGTCCATATCTTGGGCTTCTTTGGTGGGCCCGAGAGTGACGATGGCGATGTTCTGGGTGTCGCCGCGTTGGAACATGGCGGAACCGTGAACGCGGGGGAGGACGCCGACCTGCGCTTCGAGGGGGCGGAGGGCCTTCGCGCCGCGGTGGTCGGAGCGGACGCCTTTGGCGAGTACGGTGGCGCGGTAGGCTTTGTATTGGAGATCTTCGAAGACGACGTTGAGGTCGACATCGGTGAACTTGCCTTCGCCGAGCTCCTTGAGGAGGGCGGCCTTCGCTTCGTCCTTGAGGAGCTTAACGTTGGCGGAGCGGACGTTTTTCTCGAAGCCGAAGATGGCGGCGGAAACGCGCTCAGCGGGGACGACGCGCTCGATGATGGCGCGGGCCTCGGGGGTGGCGCCCACGAGCTTGAAGGTGGCCTTGGGTTTGCCGGCGAGGACGGTGAGTTCCTTGATGGCAGTGATGATTGGCTGGATGGACTCGTGACCGAACGCGAGGGCCTCGATGAATTTTTCCTCGGTGATTTGATCGGCGGAGCCTTCGATCATCAGCATATCTTTCGCGTTGCCGACGTAGATGAGGTCGAGCGACGAAGAATACATCTGCTCGATGGTGGGGTTCGCGACGAACTTGTCTTCGATGAGCGCGACGCGGACGCAGCCGATGGGCCCGTTCCACGGAATGTCGGAGATGGCGAGGGCGGCGGAGGCGCCGTTGACCATCGCGATGTCGGAGTCGTTGACCAAGTCGGCTGACAGCAGCGTGCCGATGATCTGGACTTCGTTGAGGAAACCCTCGGGGAAGAGCGGGCGGCAAGGACGGTCGCAGAGGCGGGAGATCAAAATCTCGCGTTCGGACGGACGACCCTCGCGTTTGAAGTAGCCACCGGGGAAACGGCCGGCGGCGGCGTATTTATCGCGGTAGTCGCAGGTGAGTGGGAAGAAGTCCTGACCGGGACGCATGGTGGTCGCGGCGCAGGCGGTGACGAGGACGTTGGTCTCGCCGACGTTGACGTTGACGGCGCCGCCAGCGAGCTGGGCGATGGAGCCGGTGGAGAACGTGAGGTTCAGGCCGGCGACGGTGACATTATGTTTCTGTTTCATTTTCGGATTCGATGCGGATACGGACAATAACGGACGGTGTGTCGCGGATGGAACGGGACGGTCAGCGACACGGCTGAGGGCGGCCCGGTGGCTTCCGATTTACGGAAGCAGCGGCGGCGCAGGAAAGCGCTGCCGCGGGTGGTGGGATTCGATTTTGACGAACCCGCTTCAATCTCCTCGCGCCTTACGCGAGAGATTTCCGTTTGGTGCCATCGGGTGGCGGGCGTTAAGCCCGCCCTACACTATTCAGGCCCGAAGGCGGCAAACGGAAATGTCCCGGCTTGGAATCGAGTGTCGGTAAAGACAACAGGCGACCCGCGGATCGGGTCGCCTGCGTGACGAAAGCGTTATTTGCGAAGGCTCAGCTTCTGCAACAACTCGGTATACGTGGGAAGATCGTGCTTCTTGGTATAGTCGAGGAGCTTGCGACGGCGGGAAGCCATCTGCAGGAGGCCGCGGCGGCTGTGGAAGTCTTTGCGATGGGTGCGCAAGTGCTCGGTCAAGTGATTGATGCGGGCGGTCAAGAGCGCGATTTGGACTTCGGACGAACCGGTATCCTTGTCGTGAGTTTTATAGGCTGCGATGATTTCGGGTTTAACAACTGTGGTGGACATGGTTTTGTGGTTTGGTTCACGACTGTAGGGCTCCCTTGCGGGAACCGTGCCGCCCGCCCTGTTGCGACCGAAGTCGCGCCCGAGCCGGCGTCACCGTTTCAATCTGGCGGAGTGCCAGACCAGTCATGGTGGAGGCCCGCAACCGACGGACTTCCACTCACGCAAGGTGCTAAACTCCCGCAGAGGGAGGGGGGGAGCAAGCGCAAATTTTGGGGCAGAAATTTTTTGGCGCGATTCAATTTGGGCCCAAACCAAGGGGTGAATGCACAGCAATCCGGAGTTGAAACGCGGAGGCTACGCCCAACCCGAGCCACGGAAAGGATGGCCACAAAAAGCGCAAAAAGGCAGAAATCAGGTTTCTCACTGATTGAGGACTCCGCAGATAGGGGGAACCCGGAAAGAGCGAAGATGTTTTTTGAGAAGTGAGCGCGGTTTGCGCGGTCGGCTCCGAAATCTGCGGTGCCCTGGATCTGCGGGAAAACCCGGTGGTTCCTTGCCCGACCACTTACCCACTGGAAACAGCGAGGGACAAGTTTTATCTCACACCCGTAATGGGGGCTTTCCAGCCCGTGGGAGGCAGGAGGGGGAGGCAAAATCACGGGCGGGAACGCCCATGCCAGTGCGCCAACCGACGAGGCGGTTGAGCGAACACCGTGGCCCGATCAGCCCGCCGTCGCTTTGGCTCCCGCTCGGTTTTTGCCCAGCAGACTCTTGAGTGACACGATGTGGAGCGGGTCGAGCAGATCGATATCCCCATCCTGATCGACCACGGCTACTTCAAACTTGCCGAACATGATGAACTCGGGGTGCGGCACAGAATACTCCCGTCCGTCCGACGTGCGAAGGATGAAGGGCTGGAAACCTCCGGTGAGACGTTTGCGGATCTTCTCGATGTTCACGGGCGAAACGAAATCCGCAAAGACCGCGCCGTCAACCCCGGAGGCTTGGGAACTTTTTGAGGAGCTTGGGATAACAAGGGGCGGAAATCGGCGAGGACGATCTGCGGGTTGAGGGTGGCGGGGACGATTCGCGGCCTGGGGGGAGGGGCGCTTCCCAAGGTCCGGCTTCACGGCAACGCGCTGCGAGGGGTGGAAACCGCCGTTCCGTGAAACCGACCTACCACCACAAACCCAAAGCTGCGCCCGTTCGGCCGGGTGCGCCGAAGGAGGTCTTGCGACCTGCCCTTTTTGTTTCATGCTTGGGGGCCGAAAGGTGGTTATCCACGATGACGATCACACCTGATCTCTTTGCCGCGTATCTCAAGTGTCCGACGAAATGCTGGCTGCGCCAGACTGGTGAGCCCGCGTCGGGAAACGTCTATGCCGAGTGGGTCCGTGATCGAGACGAGGCCGCCCGGGTGGACGGGACCAAGCGGCTGATCGCGGAGGCGACCGAAGGTTCGGTTGCACACCAACCGCCGACAGAGAGTTTGAAGACGGCGACTTGGCGATTGGCGACTGACGTTGTGGTTCGCACGGAGAACAGTGAGACTCGAATCGCCGCCGTCGAACGCGTGCTGTCAGAAGGGCGGGGCAGGGCGGCCCAGTTCGTGCCGGTGCGATTCGTCTGGCGAAACAAGCTCAACCGGGACGACAAGCTGTTACTGGCGTTCGATGCAATGGAACTCTCGGAAACGCTCGGACGCGACGTGCCGGTCGGCAAGATCATCCACGGCGACGACTCCGCGGTGCTCAACGTGAAGCTGGCTCCCTTGATGAACGAAGCCCGGAAGATCGTCGAAAAATCCGTCGCGTTGCTCGCCAGTCCGACACCGCCCGATCTCGTCCTCAACCGGCACTGTGCGGAGTGCGAATTCCAAGCCCGCTGCCGTAAGATAGCGGTCGAGAAGGACGATCTCAGCTTGTTGGGCGGGATGAGTGAAAAGGAGCGCCAGAAACTGCGGAGCAAAGGCATTTTCACCGTCACCCAGCTCTCTTACACGTTCCGGCCCAGGAGAACGCCAAAACGTGCGAAAAATCCTGCAAAACCGCGCTACCTTGCACTCCAAGCATTGGCTATCCGTGAAAACACCGTCTACATCCACGGCACGCCCATACTCCCCCAGCCAAAGACGCGAGTATTTTTGGATATCGAAGGACTGCCGGACCGTGATTTTTACTACCTGATTGGGTTGTCGATTGTTTCCGAGGGGCGCGAAACGTTTCAATCATACTGGGCTGACACCCAAGCTGATGAAGCGGCCCTCTTCGCACAGTTTGTTGAAACGGTCAGTCTACTGGAGGATTTCCGCGTTTTTCATTTCGGCGACTACGACGTCGCCGCATTGAAGCGCAAGCGGCAGCTTTTGTCGGAGATCCACCGACAAAAGCTCGACGTGATTCTTGGGAAATGCATGAACGTTCTTTCTGCTCTTTACCCGCACGTTTATTTCCCGACGCATTCCAACGGACTAAAAGACATCGGCAAGTTTGTTGGTCCCGACCACTCCAGCCATGAGGCAACCGGACTTCATAGCGTTGTCTGGCGTCACGATTGGGAGGCGTCTCGTGAACTCGATCTGAGAGCCAAGCTCATCGAATACAATCGCACAGACTGTATGCTCTTAA
>CANIJN010000172.1 GCA_947467625.1 Opitutia bacterium
CGCGGGTGGAGATGATTTTCTGGTTGGCTTCGTAGGCCCGGGAGATCGCCACGAGATCGATCATCTCACGCATCGGGGAAATGTTACTGCCTTCGATGTAGCCCTGCATCACGCTGCCGCCGGCGACCGAGATCGGGGCTTCGTTGGCGCTCGGCACAAAGACGCCGCCGCTGAGTGGTGCCAATTTTTGCGTATCGGCAAAGCGACTGACCGCGAGGGTATCGACGACTTGGCCGGCTTGGCTGATCTCACCATCGGCATTGATAGAGATCGTGCCGCCAGCCTGCAAAGTGATGGGCGCGCGATCGGCGCCGAGCACTGGCAAGTTATCCGAAGTCACCAAGGTGCGATCGGCGCGCATGGATAATTGCCCGGCGCGGGTAAAGCCCTCGCGTCCATCCGGGAGGCGCACGCTCAGAAAACCATCACCCGAAATCGCGACATCGAGATCGCGACGCGTCTGGACCATTTCTCCCGGCGCGAAATCCAAACGTACGCGAGCCGAGGGGAAAGAACCATTCAAACCTTCATCCGCTTTAAACTGCCCGGTGCGCAGTTCGCCGGAGGGCTGAGCGGAGAATTGGACCAACTGGCGCTTGAAACCGGGCACCTGGCTGGCGGAAATATTATGCGACGAGGCCTGCTGCCAGCGCTCGAGAGCGGCTAGGGCGGCGGTATTTTGATAGAGGCCTACGGTCATGCCCTCGATAAGCATACGCAATGCCATGTTTTTATTCAGCTTATCATCAATTAGATGCAATTACTTTAAAGCCACGGCAAGTTTTGCCTTTGCCTCGTAACCCAATCGTCCCTCCTGGCCTATCCGGTTGCTGACCAAACGGCCTGATCCGCGCTGTCTTCCGTTCGTGGATCCGTGCGGCTTCCCTATCTCCCTCCCCGAATTCCAGCGTGTTTTCCCGCCTGACGTCGCGTGCGCAACTTTACTGGAAAAACTCCTCTGGCCGAGTGGGTTTGCCTGCCCATAGTGCGGGACCGGCGGGAGCGCAGGCCAACTGGGCGCAGGCGCCACCGCCGGCGCAGGCGGCGAGGTGGTCGTGATCGCGCCCGAGCTGGCGGAGAAAGTTTTGCGTGAAACGCCAGAGGAGCGCGCGCAGACACTGATGACGATCTGCTGACCCTAGCTGCAACACGACCACCAAACGCCGTATCGGCAGGACCCGGAACGCGTATTTGGCATGAATCGCCGGCTGGAACGTGCGCTGGCGGGCGCGGCCGGAGGATCGGGTTGAGGCGCGCGGGGGGTGACCTAAGGTTTGGGGGTAGCGGTGAGCGTAGGGCGCTCGGCGGCGGGAGACTTGACGGTGTTGACGATGGCTTCGGGCTTGGTGGCGGTGACATCGGGCTTGGTGGCGATGGCTTCGGGCTTGGTGGTGGCGGCGAAGCGGCTGCGGGCAAGTTCCATGGCTTTGGTGCGTTGATCGGGGGTCATGTCGCGCTCGATCATGACCATGTTGCGTTGGGCGGTGGCGTTGCCTTTGACGCTAGCGAGGTTGAAGCAGATGTGGGCTTCGACGAGGTCTTTGGGGATGCCGTCGCCAGTGGAGTATTTGGCGCCGAGGTTAGTTTGGGCGGGACCGTGACCGCGGTCGGCGGCCATGCGGATCCAGCGGACGGCTTCGGCGCTGTCTTTGGGGACGCCGGTGCCGGCATCGTAGAGAAGGCCGAGGTTGTATTGGGCGAGCTCGTTGCCTTGGAGGGCTGCTTTGCGGTACCATTTGGCGGCTTCGAAGTAATCTTGGCCGATGGCGTTGCCGGTGTGGTAGAAGATGCCGAGGTTGACTTGTCCGATGGCGTTGCCGAGTTCGGCTGATTTGCGAAACCAGATGAGGGCTTCGGCGGGGTTTTTTTCGACGCCGCCGCCGGTGGCGTACATGAAGCCGAGGTTACATTGGGCGGAGATGCTGCCGAGTTGGGCGGCTTTGCGGTACCATTTGACGGCTTCGGCGTTGTCTTTGGGGATGCCGTTGCCGGTGGCATATTTCTCGCCGAGGAAGGTTTGGGCTTCGGCGTGGTCTTGTTCGGCGGCTTTTTGGAGCCATTGGACGGCTTCAATTGCGTCTTTGGTGGTACCATCACCGCGTTCGCAGAGGAGGGCGAGTTGGAATTGGGCGGCGGCGAGGCCTTGTTCCGCGGCTTTGCGGTACCAGCGGGCGGAATCGGAGGAGTTTTTGGCGAGTTTACTGCCGAAGAGGATGCCGAGGTTATACTGGCTGGTGACGTCGCCTTGCTCGGCAGCTTTGCGGAGCCATTGGGCGGCTTGGGGGATGTCTTTGGCGACGCCGGTGCCGTTGAGGAGAATCAGCCCGAGGTTGCGTTGAGCGCCAACGTTGGCTTGTTCTGCGGCTTTACGAAACCAGAGGGCGGCTTCGGTGGAGTTTTTGGCGACGCCGTCGCCGGCGGCGTAGTGGTTGCCAAGTTTGAATTGAGCGGCGTTGTTGCCGCGCTCGGCGGCCATTCGGAACCAGCGGGTGGCTTCGGTGGCGTCTTTGGCGGGGCCGACGCCGGACTCAAACATGAGACCCAAGCTATATTGGGAGGCGATGTTGTTTTGTTCGACGGCCTCTTGGTACCAGCGGGCGGCTTGGATTTCTGAGGCGAGCTGCTTATCCCCGCCGCTGCGGATGAGGCTCAATTTGACGCGGGAAACGGCGTCGCCGAGTTCAGCGCGTTTAATGAGTTCAGCGGCGGATTCTCCTTCGATCTGTGCACGCGCGACCGCAACGAGAACTACTCCAATGAGGAGAAGCAATAGTGATTTCATGGTGGCGCGGTGGAGATTCGAAAGGCTGTGACCTTTGATAGTTCGAATCAAGGATAACGACACAAACTGAGCTCAGCTGAAGGGCTGAGTCGGGCGGCGGCGACTGGCAGGGGCGTCGGGCGGCTCAGATATTGGCGTAAGTCTCAATCGTCTCTCGGTTTTGGGAGACGTAGAACACGACGCGCTGGATGTCGTCGAGGCGCAATTTGCAGGTAGTCAGGGCGGCGGGGTCGACCTTGATGGCGTAGCTGGACCAGCCGCCTGGATTGGAAACAAAGCGGGAGGCGTAGTCGGCGAGGTGGACGATGGAGGCCAGCTTTTGGTCTTGGGCGGGCTGGTGATGGAAGGCGACGGCGTCGGAAACTTCTTTAGGAAGGTTCCATTTTCGCATAAGGCTTGAGCCGAGTGCGGCGTGGTCGATGAGGCAGAACTCGTTCTCGATCTTGATCCAGTTGGCGTCCTTCTCAAAAGCGGCTTTGTTCACTTCTTCCAGCCTGAACATGAGTTCCGTGCTGAGGGCGGCTTTGCCGCTGTCGTGCATGAGGCCTGCGATAAAAGCGATGGAGGGATCAATGGAATCGCGGCCGGTATCGGCGAGCAGTTCGCACAATTTTTGGGCGATCAGGGCGACAACCACGGAGTGGATCCAGAGGTCGCGGCGTTGCATGCCATAGCCTTTGTGCTCCGCAGCGAGTAATTTACCGACACTAAGTGCGGAAACGAGGCGCAGGATCGCAGTGTAACCCATCTGCAGCACTGCTTCGTCGAGGACTTGGAGGACCTCGGCTTCGGAGCGATTGCGTTCGATGATATTGCCCTTTTCGTCGATTTGGGTACTGCCGCTGGAATCGAGCTTTCGGACCAATTGCGAGGAGAGTTGGGGGTCGGAATACAACGCTTTGACGACGTGTTCGTTTTCCTGAGTGGGATTACGCAACATCAACATCAGGCGGCACACGACCTCAAGAGAGGTCGGGAGTTCGCCCATCTGGCGCGTGATGCGCTCGACGAGTTCATCGTCAATCAAAGTGCTCAAAGGGTTTTCTCCGGTTGACCTGGCTCTTCGACGAGGATTTTGCCGGTACCGTTGCGAATGGATACTTTGCGCATACCGGCGCCACCGAGGGCTTCAATCGGGGTAGCTAGTCCCGCGGTCTTGATCAAATCACGAAGCCGATTTGCGACTAATTTTCCAATATTAAGTTCGATACTGGGCTCGGTGGTGCTCGCTCGGGCGGAAGTGATTTCGCTAGCGCCGATCAGATAGACTTTGAGGCGCTTCTTGGCTTCGGTCCAGGCCTCGTTGCCGGCATAATTGCGGGAGATAGCGCGGAATGATTCCATGCAAGCGGGGAAAGCGGTGTCGCTGAATCCGTAGGGGTTGTTCCGGGCAAAGGTGGTGTTGCTGATAGAATCAGGCATGAGCACGTGGGCGATCGCGCTCGCATGAACTTGGGGGTCATGAATGATCAAGCAAACGCCGAAGCCTACTTGCTCAGCTAAGAATTCGACCTCCTCGCTATCAGTCGCGCGACCGGTGGTCGCAAAGACCGGTACTGTATTTGAGTTACTCATGACAACTTTTTCTGATCTTAGGCAGTGGAGAAGGTTGGGGGCGAGGGACGCCCAAGGAATTGTGAAATTTGACTAAAGAGACTATCATGTTTGAGGCAAAGGCAAAACTTGCCCGTGGCTTTAAAGTAATTGCATCTAATTGATGATAAGCTGAATAAAAACATGGCATTGCGTATGCTTAGCGGGGGGCATGACCGTAGGCCTCTACCAAAATACCGCCGCCCTAGCCGCTCTCGAGCGCTGGCAGCAGGCCTCGTCGCATAATATTTCCGCCAGCCAGGTGCCCGGTTTCAAGCGCCAGTTGGTCCAATTCTCCGCTCAACCCTCCGGCGAACTGCGCACGGGGCAGTTTAAAGCGGATGAAGGTTTAAACGGTTCATTCCCCTCGGCCCGCGTACGTTTGGATTTCGCGCCGGGCGAAATGGTCCAGACGCGTCGCGATCTCGATGTCGCGATCTCGGGTGATGGTTTTCTCAGCGTGCGCCTGCCGGATGGACGCGAGGGTTTTACTCGCGCCGGGCAATTATCCGTGCGCGCCGATCGCACCTTGGTGACTTCGGATAACTTGCCGGTGCTCGGTGCGGGTCGCGAGCCCATCACGTTGCAGGCGGGCGGCACAGTTTCCATCAATGCCGATGGCGAGATCAGCCAAGCCGGCCAAGTCGTCGATACCCTCGCGGTCAGTCGCTTTGCCGATACGCAAAAACTGGAACCACTCAGCGGCGGCGTCTTTGTGCCGAGCGCCAACGAAGCCCCGATCGCGGTCGCCGGCGGCAGCGTCATGCAGGGCTACATCGAAGGCAGTAACATTTCCCCGATGCGTGAGATGATCGACCTCGTGGCGATTTCCCGGGCTTACGAAGCCAATCAGAAAATCATCTCCACCCGCGACCAGTTGCTCCAACGCACGCTGGACACCCTCGGCTGATCCTTTGCGAACCTCCACCCCCAGTAAGCCTGCACCATGAATCTCTCTCTTTACTCTGCGGCCACGGGCATGGAGGCCCAACAGCTCAACCTCAACACGATCGCCAACAATCTCGCGAACGTGAACTCCCGTGGCTTCAAGCGCAGCAAGATTGAGTTTCAGGATATGCTCTACCAGAAGCCCCGCGCAGCGGGTGCTCAGAATGGCGGCGGCAACCAATTACCCACCGGCATCGAGGTCGGTAACGGTACCCGCGTCGTGGCGACCTCCAAAGTTTTCTCGCAAGGCCAACTCACGGCCACCGGCGAAAAGTTCGACCTCGCGATCCAGGGCGACGGCTTCTTCGAGGTCCAACGCGCCGACGGCACCCTCGCTTACACCCGCGACGCTTCCTTTAAAATAAATGCCACCGGCCAAATCGTCACCAGCGACGGCTTGCCTGTGCTCAGCGGTTTTCAAACGATTCCTCCCGGCACCACCTCGGTGACCGCCGCCGAAAACGGTGAAGTCACCTTGGGCAGCGCAGCCGGTTCGCAGACCTTCCGGCTTACGCTCACGCGCTTCGCCAATCCCGCCGGTCTGGAAAGTCTGGGCTCCAATCTTTTCCGCGAAACCACCGCCAGTGGCACGCCGGAGGCCGGTGCCCCCAACGAACAAGGTTTCGGCTCCATCCAGCAGGGCTACGTCGAGACTTCCAACGTCAATATCGTCGAGGAAATGGTGAACATGATCCTCGCCCAGCGCGCCTACGAATTAAACAGCAAGGCCATCCAGTCCTCCGACGAGATGCTCAAGAACGTCAACGACCTGAAGCGCTGATCATGATCGCCCGTTTTTTCCTGCTGCTCAGCCTGCTCGTATCGCCTCTGGCCTTACGCGCGCAAAACGAAGCCCCGGTTTGGGTCACCGAAATCACCGCGCGGATCCACACGCACTTCGGGCTCGAAGGCGATCTGCACCTCGTGCCGGTGAGTGGCGGCACGTTCGCTCCGAAGCCGGGCGCGACGGTCTCGATTGTGGAATTTCCCTCGGGGATTTCTGCGCAGATTTTATTGCGCGTGCGCACGGAAGTGACCGGCGAAGCGAGCCAGGAACAGACGGTGGTCCTGCGCGCGAATCTCTGGCGCTCCGGCTGGAAACTCCGCCAACCGAGCCAACGCGGCGACTTGCTCGATACTTCGAGCCTCGAGCCCGTCCGCATCGATGTGCTGCGGGACCGCGACGCGTTGTCCGCCATGCCCCAGGGCGATTATATTTTCACCCGCGCCGTGCCGCCGGATCGTTTGCTCACTTGGCGCGATTTGGCTGCCCGCCCGATTGTGCGTCGGGGCCAAGTCGTCGAGGTCCTCGCTCAGAGCGGCCCAGTCAGCGTGTCGCTCAAGGGGATGGCCATGCAAGACGGCGCCCGCAATGAGACGATCCGTATCCGCAATCTGCAATCCAACCGTGAATTCACCGCCCAAGTGACCGGTGAAAGCCGCGCGGTGATCCGTCTTTAACCCATCATGAAACGCTCTCTCACCTGCTTGTTTCTCGTCTTGGCCGGTCCACTCGCGGCGCAATCACTGTGGCTCGCCGCCGGTTCGCGCGAGCTCGCCCTCACCTCCGACCCGAAAGCCTGCCGCGCCGGTGATATCATCACGATCATCATCGCTGAATCCACCTCGTTGTCCTCGACTTCTAACAAGACGACCAACACCTCCGACGCCGCCCAAGGCGCGGTGACGCAATTTCTCTTTCCCCCGTCTGTCAGCGGCCTCGGCACACAAGGCGGTCAATTGCCCGGCTTCGGTTGGGGCGGCAAGTCCGACTACAGCGGCGGCGGCAAGGTCAACAATTCCCAAGTCGTCACCGGCCGCGCCGCGATGCTGATTTCCGACGTGCTGCCCAATGGCAACCTCGTCTTGGAAGGCGCCCGGCGCGTCAGTTTCTCCGGCGAGACCCAACACGTGGTGCTCCGCGGCATCGTGCGCCCTGCTGATATTTCTCCGGCCAACACCGTCCTCTCGACGAACATCGCCGAGGCCCGGCTCGAATTCTTGAGCGAAGGCGAACTCAGCAGCGCACAGAAACGCGGCTGGTTGAGCAAACTCTACCAAACGCTGCGCCCCTTCTAAGAACGTCCCATGTTGCTCCGACTTTTCATCGCTTTGATGGTTCTGGCTCCGACGCTGCGCGCGTCGCGGGTGAAGGACCTGTCGTTTGTCAGCGGCGGCCGCTCCAATCAATTGATCGGTTACGGCATCGTGGTCGGCCTGGCCGGCGATGGGGATTCCAACGCCGTCACGACGCTGCGCTCGGTGGCCAATATTCTTCAACGCAACGGGCTCACTGTGGACCCCACGCAAATCAAAGCCAAAAATTCCGCCGCGGTCATGGTCACTGCGGACATCCCTCCGTTTCTTAAGCCCGGTGCCCGCATCGATGTCACCGTGTCCTCCATGGGTGACGCGAAGAGCCTCCAGGGCGGCGTGCTCCTCCAAGCTCCTTTGATGGGTGCCGATGGCCGCGTGTACGCGGTCGCCCAGGGCGGCCTCGCCGTCGGTGGCTTCATCGGCGGCGCTGGTGGTGCCGGTGGTGCCACGGTGCAAAAAAATCATCCCACGGTCGGCGTCATCAGCAGCGGCGCGATCGTGGAGCGTGAGATCCAAGCCGAGACCGTGCGCGACGGCGCCATTTCTTTCCAACTGTTCAACCCCGATTTTACCTCTGCCAGCCGTTTGGCCGATGCCGTCAACGCGGCCTTCCCGGATGCCGCCACGGCCATCGATGCGGCCTCGATTTCGGTGCTCGTGCCGCCGGCTTATTTCGGCCGCGAAGTTACCTTTTTGGCCGACGTCGGCACCATTGAAGTGCGGCCCGATTCCATCGCCCGCGTCGTGATCAACGAGCGCACCGGCACCATCGTCGCCACCTCGAGTGTGCGCGTCTCCCAAGTCGCCATCAGCCACGGCGCGCTCACCGTTTCCATCGCTTCCACTTTAAACGTTTCGCAGCCCAACGCGCTCGCCGGCGGCCAGACAGCCGTTACGCCCACGACGCAGACCAAGGTCACGGAAACCAAAGGCAAATTCTCAGTCGTCGAAGAAGTCCCCACCATCGATCGACTCGCCGGCGCGTTGAACGCCCTCGGCGTCACCACCCGCGAGATGATGGCCATTATGCAAGCGCTCAAATCCGCCGGCGCGTTGCAGGCCGAGCTCGTGATCAACTGACCATGAACGTCGCTGCCATCAACACCGCGGATGCCAACCTCAGCTCGCTGCTGGCGCAGGGCAACCGCGCGGCCGGCCAAGGCAACGAACCGCTGTCCGGCGCCGATCGCGCGAAGGTGTCCGCGACGTTTGGCTCGCTGCTCATGCGCGAGATGCTCAACCCCGTCATCGAGCCGATGCTCAAGGGCCTCCAAGGCTCCTCGAGCGGTGGTGGCGGCGGCGGTGGCATGTACGCCCAACTCATCAAGGATGCTTTAGTTTCTTCCCTCAGCCCCAAGGGCGCGGGCGGCCTCTCGGCCGGTTTCGAACAGCACTTTTCTCCTGCGACCAGCACGGCGCCCAAGCCCGTGCCCTCAAAATCATGATCATGGAATCATCCGAAATTGTCAGTTTACTCCGCCAGGAAATGTCTGGCTACGGCTGCTTGCTCGCGCTTTTCGACGAGCAGCAAGGCCATCTCTGGCGGCGCGACGTGGACCAGGTGTTACACACCGCGGCCATCATCGACCAACAAGTCCTCGAAGCCGGCCAGTACCGCGAAGCTCGCGAGACGTGGCTGGTGACCTTCGCGCGTGCGCACGCGCAGCCCGGTGGCAGCACGCTGCGCCAGCTCCTGCCGTTTTTCCCCGCCGATGAGCGCCCGATGCTCGAAGCCTTCATTGATGAGATCAACCACCTCATCCACCGCGTGCGCCGTCGTGCACGGCAGAATCATGCTTTCATGGAGAAAATGTTAGAGCTCCACCGCGAACTCGTCGGCGGCACCGCGCCCGGTTCCGCGGGCGCCATGTACGCTCCTTCAGGCCGCGTGGCCGCTGAGCTGGTCTCGGCCCCCTCGCTGCAGCAGGTCGGCTAAACGTTCACGGTCATGGCTGAAAACGGACTCTACGATGTACTGCGCATGGGGCTTTCCTCCCTGCGGGCGCAGTCGCGCGCGATTGAAACGGTGGGCCGCAATATGGCCAACGTGAACAATCCCACGTACGCCCGCCAGCGCGTGATTTTCGGCGACGTTTCCCCCACGGGCAGCGCTTCCGTCGGCGTCGATGTCATCGAGGTCCAGCAGGTGCGCGATGTCCTGTTGGATCGCCAGCTCGTGCGCGAGAAATCCGGCGCGGCCGCCTTGGAAGCCGAAACGGCCGCCTACGAACGCGGTGAAGCCGCCATGGGCGAGACGATTTCTAGCGTGAGCGATCCGAGCCTCGCGGCGACGACCGGCAGCAACAGTTTGACCAACGCCATGGCCGGATTTTTCGGCGCGGCGCGTCAACTCTCGGTGGATCCGACCAACTCCACGCAAAAGCAGATGTTCGTCCAGACGGCTAAGACGATGACGGAACGCTTTCAGTTTTCTAACGATCGTCTGGCCGAAGTGCAGGCCGATCTCACAAATCAAGTGAGCAACGACGTGGACAAGGCGAACGGGTTGCTCACCACGATCAAAGAATTGAACCTGATGATCGCCACGCAAGAGAGCAAAACGGGCACCAAGGCGCTCACGTTGCGCGACCAGCGCCAGGCCCGCGTGGAAGATTTGGCGCAGGTGATGAATTTCAAGACCACCACGTTGCCCGATGCACCGAACCAGATTCAGATCACCGCCACTTCCGCGAGCGGCGTGGATACGGTCATCCTCTCCGGCGGCACCACGCTGGAGACGCTCGCCTTCGCTGGCGCTGCCCTCCGTGTGGTCTCGAGCAACACCGCGCTGACGCTCACCGGTGGTTCCACCAAGGGGCACCTCACCGCGCGCGATGGCGCGCTGCAGACCTTGCGTAATAGTCTCAATCTTTTGGCCAAGCAGATGGTCACCTCCGTCAACGCTGCCTATAATCCCAGCGGCACAGGGCAGAACTTTTTCGATCCTGCGGGCACTAACGCCAGCTCCATTCAACTCGCGAGTGGTTTGACCGGCCTCAACGTCCGAGCCTCCGTCGCCGGCGGTGCGGCTGGCGATAGTTCCGTCGCCCAAGCAATTTCAAAACTCGATATTCGATCGTTCTCGTCGACCTCCGGTGATGCCATCAACGGCACGATGGGTGAGAGCTACTCGGCGGCGATTTCACTTTTTAGCTACAGCCTGTCGCAGTCGCGGATGAACCATGAAAACCAGACTGGCGTGCTCAGCATCGTCCGCGGCCAGCGCGAGAGCACGAGCGGGGTGTCGCTCGATGAAGAAGCCGCCGAGCTGATGAAATTCCAACGCGCTTACCAAGCCTCGGCCCGCGTGATCTCCGTCGTTGATCAAATGCTCGACATCGTCGTGAACAGCCTAGGGCGAGGCTAAGCTAAACTTTCCCCATGCTGCGCGTCTCCACTAATTTTGTTACCACCACGGCGATCAACGATCTGCGTCGTCTCAGTGAAGAGCAGGCGCGTCTGCATCAAACGATCGCCACCGGGCGCCGCTTGCTCAAGCCCAGCGATGACCCCGCCGCGACCAGTCGCGTGCTCAACCGCCAGATGGAAGCCGAACGCGTGGGCAACTATCAGTCCGCCGCTTCGATGGCCAAATCGCGTTCCGAGTCCTCGCTCTCCGCACTCACCCAAATGCAGAAGATCGCGAGCCGCATCAGCGAGTTGACCTCACTCGCCGCCGGCTCCGGTCCGCAAAGCATGGCCGCCTACGGGGCGGAAGTTTCACAGCTCCTCGAGCAGGCCACCAATGTCGCCAACTCACGCTTTGGCGCCGATTACATTTTTGCCGGCACCGCCGTCGATGCGCAGCCTTACACTGCGACGCGTGGCGCCGCCGGCGCCATCACCACCGTCGCTTACGTGGGCAACGACCAAGATGCCACCATGCCCATCGGCGACGGCCGCTCCATTGCTCCCTCACCAGGCGCAGCGACGACCAACCCAAAAATCGCCGCTTTTCTAAACAACGTCGTCGCCCTGCGCGACGCTCTGGCCACCGGTAACAACACCACGGTCGTAGCCATGAACACCACGATGGTCGGCAACGAAGACACCTTCATCAACGCCATCGGCACCGTCGCCGCCGTCCAGACCCGCATCGAATCCAACCAAGCCCAACTCACCAGCCGCGCCGGCGATCTTCAGCGCCTCATCTCCGGCGATACCGATGCCGACATGGCCACCTCCATGATCCGCCTCACCGAGACTCAGACCGCTTACCAAGCCGCCCTCAGCTCCACCGCTAATCTCTTCAAACTCTCCCTCCTCGATTACCTCAAATAAACGCCCATCCTAGTCTAACCTTTCTATTTTTATGTTAATGCAAACCGACCAAACGTATGGCGCCGTGAGTTTCACGGTGCACACCGGTCAACTGGAGCTGCCGCTCAAACTCACGTTCCCCCAGGGGCTCGTGGGTTTGCCGGACGCGAAGGTTGCTACCTTGCAGAAATTGCCCGATCAAGAGCCCTTCATGTGGCTCAGCTTCGAAGGCCTCGCCGAACCGATCAACTTCCTGATGATCGAGCCCAACGGCTTTGTTAGCAACTACAGTCCCGAGCTGTTTGACCAAGACGCTGACGAACTCGAGATCACCGCTTCTGGCGATGCTTTCGTGCTCAACATCGTCACCTTGCGCGACACCGTTCCGGCCAGCGCGAGCGTCAACCTCACCGGCCCGATCATTGTCAACCGCCGCACCCTGCAAGCGAAGCAGGTCGTGATTTCCAACTACATGGGCTACCGCACCCCATACATCTTAGGGGAGGCTTAATACCATGTTGGTTCTATCTCGTAGGGTTAACGAATGCGTCGTGATCGGTGGTAATATCGAGGTCTTCATCTCTCGGATCGAAGGCGATCTCGTGAAGCTCGGGATCGCCGCCCCGCGCGAAATTTC
>CANIJN010000173.1 GCA_947467625.1 Opitutia bacterium
CTTTATTTTCCGTGCCGAGGCCGTAGTCCACCCACGCGCCGAGCGAGGGGCGTCCGCCGAAGACGGATCCGGTGTTCATTTGGCAGACACCGCCGGCGTGGTTGATGCCGTCGGACACACACGACTTGATCACCGCGAGATCGTCGGCATGGGTGGCAACATGCGGGAACCAGTCGGAGACCCACAGTCCACTCTTTCCGTGCTGCGCCCACTTGCGAGGGCTGCCCATGATCGGGGATTTGGATTCGCCCATCGCGAGGATCGGCGGCTTGAAGCTCGCGGGGAGCTGCTGGCCGTTGAGCTCGTTGATGAGCGGCTTGGGATCGAAGGTGTCGAGGTGGCTCGGCCCCCCTTCCATGAAAAGGAAAATGACGTTCTTCGCGCGGCCCGCGCGGCCGGTGAGCGCCGCGCTCGCACGCGTGAGCGCGCCCGAGGCCGCGAGCACAGGCGACTGCGAGAGGGCCGCGAGCGCGACCGCGCCAAAACCGCAGCCGGCGGTGCGGAGGAAATCACGGCGGGAGGCGACGGGAGTGTAGTGGTGGCAGGGCATGGGGACGGCCGATTAAAACAGATTTGAACCACAGATCGAAACGGAGGCACACGGATAAAGGCGCGAGTACTCTGCTCTGAATCCGTAGTCTTCCATGTTCATCCGTGATTAAGACTTTCGGCCTTTCTTTAGTGCAGGTGCAGAAACTCATTCGAGTTGAGCAGCACGTGGGCGAGGTCGGTCATCGCGCGGGTACGCGGGTCGGGGCTCTCGGCGCTGCTGGCGCCGGCTTGCCATTCGTAGCCGGCGGGGAGCGGGCGTCGGGCGTCCCACGTCATCGCGCCGAGCGCGGGCCAGCGCGAGGGTTCAGCGGAGAGCGCGGACTCGTCGAGCAGGCCGGGGGCGACGCGCACGGCGTCGATGCGGCCGTCGAATTGGTGCGGGCCGCGGCGGTAGAGGCCGCCGATGACGGGCGTGGAGGCCCCGGCGCCGAGCTTGCCGACGAGCGTGAATTTGGCCGTCGCGGTGCGCGGTGCCGACTCTGGCGCGCCGAGGTCGCGGACCGAAAACGCCACTGTGCCGTCCGCGCAGGAGATGCGCGCGACGACGTGGTGTGTCTGGCCCAAGGCGATCGCGAGGCCGGAGCCGATCGCCTCGTAGGCGGTGTTGCCGTTGTCGTCCTCACCCACGAGTTGGACGATGAGGCTGCCGGGTTTGAGCGCGGATTTTTTGCCGGTCACGCCAAGCGACCAGCCGTGCGAGTCGAGCGAGAGCTTCTCCCCGTTCCAGCGCGACGCGATCACCCGCACGGACGCGGCGACATCGAGGCTGTCGAGTTTGACGACGGCCTCGACGGTGAAGTCGTCGCCCTCGCGCGGTGCGGTGCGGACGAGCAGGCGCTCGCGCGCGGTGTTTTCGCGGAAGCGACTGGCTTCGGCCGCAGCTTCGCCGACGGTGAGCGTGGAAGGCAACGGATCGGACGGCTGGCGCCCCGAGGAGAGGCGGCGAGAGAGAAAGCCCTCGGCGTTTTCCGTCTCCGCGACCGTGGGCGCGCGACCAAGCACGGACTGCCACACGGCTTCGACCGAATCGGCGCGAGCGCCGAGGGCGCGGGCACGGGCGAGCGGCCAGTCGCCGTTAGTGAAGAGGAGCGCTTGCAACGGCGTCGCGGTGACCTGCCGCTCAGAGCTGCTCGCGAAGCCGGCGGGGGCGTCGAGCACGCGGAGGAGTTCGTTGGGGCTGTTGCGGCGCTTGGTGGTGTAGAGGGTGCGGCGCGCGGAGAGGTTGGCATCGGCGGGCGCACCGCCGACGGCGAGGTCGAGCTCGCCCGAGGCGGCGAGCATGGCGTCGCGCACCTGCTCGGCATCGAGGCGGCGCGGCGAGAAACGCCAGAGGAAATGATTCGCGGGATCGACAAGCGCGGCGGTCGTGGACGCCGACACGCGCGCGGTCTGGCGGTAGGTGGCGGAGAGGATGATCTCGCGGTGGAGTTGCTTGAAGCTCCAGCCCTGCGCGACGAAGCGCCGCGCGAGCCAGTCGAGCAGTTCGGGGTGCGTGGGCTTGTCGCCGAGCTTGCCGAGATCGTTGGGCGTGCCAGCGATCCCGCGGCCGAAGTGATATTGCCAGACGCGGTTGACGATGGTGCGGGTGGCGAGCGGGTTGTCGGGCTGGGTGATCCACGCAGCGAGTGCGGCGCGGCGGCCGGTAGAGTTTTCGAGCGGAGTAATCACGGGCGGCTCGGGGGCGATGAGCGTGAGGAAGGCGGGCGCGACCTCGCGCTCGCCGCCGCGGCGGCCCTTCATGAGTGTGGGGGGGGCGGTGCGCGCAGCGTCGGTCGCGACGAAGGCCTCGGGCAGAGGGGCGGGCTTGAGCGCGTCGAACTGTTTCAGCTCTGAAAGGAGCGTGGCGTAGCGGGCCTTCGTCTCAGGGGTCTTGAGCGCCTTCTGCGGCTCGTAGCGCTCGATCTCGTACTCGAGCTGACGCTCGCAGAGGACGGCGAGCACGCGCTCGTGCGGTGTGCGCGACGCGAAGGGCTTGTCGAGGATCGCCTGGAGGTCGTCAGTGAATTTTTCATGGGCCTTGCGCACGGCGGTGTCGCGAGCGGGGCCGACGAGCAACTCGATCTCGGCGCGGATGGACTTTGTGGCGGTTTCCCAAGCGGCCTGCTTTGCGGCGTGGCTCGCGCCCTCGCCGGGCGTAGCGAGCTTGAGGTCGCTGCGCCAGAGCACGCCTTCAAAGAAGGCCCGCAGCGCGAAATAATCCTTCTGTAAGATGGGGTCGAACTTGTGGTCGTGGCAGCGCGCGCACTGGAAGCTGAGGCCAAGAAACACCTCGCCGGCGTTGGCCGTAATGTCGTCGGTGATCAGCGTGGACTGGCCGCGCACGTCGCGCTGATTGTATTCATAAATCGGGTTACGGAGGTAGGAAGTACCGATGAGTACCTCCGGATCGTCGGGCGCAATTTCGTCGCCTGCGAGCTGCTCGCGCACGAAGCGGTCGTAGGGTTTGTCGGCATTCAGGCTGCGGACGACCCAGTCGCGGTAGCTCCACGAGGAGGGGCGGAGAAAATCGGCGCGGTAGCCGTCGCTGTCCGCGTAGCGCACGAGGTCGAGCCAGTGTTGCGCCCAGCGCTCGCCGTAGCGCGGGCTCGCGAGCAGTTCGTCCACGAGGCGCTCGGGTGCATCGGGGCGCGCATCGTCAACGAAGGCGTGCAACTGAGCCGCGCTCGGCGGCAGGCCATGCAGATCGAAGTAGAGGCGGCGCGCGAACTCCTCGCGGCTCGCCTCGGGCGCGGGGGTGAGCTTTAGCTCGGTGTGTTTCGCGGCGACAAAGCGGTCGATGTCGCCGCGCACCCATTTCGCAGCCGTGGCGGCAACCACGGGCGGCTTCGGATTGGCCAGGGGCTGGAAGGTCCAATAAGCGCGCTGCTCGGCGGTGAAGCCGTGTGCGTCCACCGCAACACCTGCCGCGGGTTCGGCGCTCGCCGGCCAAGGCGCGCCCATCGCCACCCACTTTTCCAAGAGCGCGACCTCGGCCGGAGGCAACGGATCGTCCGGCGGCATCGCGAGATCTGGATCGGTGCGGCGCACGGCCTGAATGAAAACAGATTTATCCAGATGGCCCGCGACGACGATTGCGCCGCTGTCCCCGCCCTTGGCGAAGCGCGCGGCGGAATCGAGGCGGAGTCCGGATTTCTGTTTTTTCTCGCCGTGACATTCGTAGCACCGCTTCGCCAGCAAAGGGCGGATCTCGTTCTCGAAAAACTGCTGCTGGGTGTGCCCAATTTCCGACTCGGCCGCGAAACCACGCGCAGCGAAAATACCGAGAGCAAGGAGCGGGGATAACTTCATTAGGGGAAAATGAGGTTAGCGCATGCACTGCGTCCTCGGGCAAGCCCAGACGCGTGCCTCCGGCGGGAAATTGCGCACCGGGTATCACTTAGCCGGGATGGCGATACGCCTTGCCGCTATCGTGCTGGGCACCCAAGAGTGGGTCGTGTTTTCCCGCTTGGCCCAGGTCGAGTTTGTAAGCGGCCTCGAGGCGGGTTAAGACGATAACTCCGCCGGGCTTGAAATCGGATATGGAACTACGGATACGCTGGCCGGCGACCGGGCGCAGACCATTAAATTCGCTGCGCATGCAGTTGCTGTCGACCTGCTGAAAGACACTCCGCAGGGCAAGCTCACGCGATGCCACCCACTCTCGTTCGAATGGGGTCGTCTTGTTGGCATAATTGTCACGGCCATCCGGACCGTTGTAATTACACGAGCAATTCGGAAATAAATCTCGCGATTAGATACCCGGATAGGGAGCGACCTTCGGGCCGAGGTTGCGGGATATAAGCGCGTCGATGGTTTCAGGAGTCGCGCGCTCCGTCGTGATCGGTTGGCCCGCCGGTTGCGAGACGGCTCCATTTTCCACGTGCGGGCAACGAGTGCTTACTTCGAAAGATAAAGGATATAGGGAAGGAGGGAGGTATGTCGCTAATCGCCCGGATCACCTGCAATGAGGACGACCGTCGAAACCTGGAGGTGCGGTCAACAAGCCGAACCGAGGCGAAGCAAAGGGTGGAGCGGGCGCGCATGATTCTGGGTCGATTGGCCGGGGACTCGGTGACTGCGATAGTCGAGCGGCGTCAAAACCGGCCGAATACGGCGATCAAATGGCGACAGCGATTTACCGAGCACGGAATGAAGGGGCTCGCGGATGCGCCGCTACCGGGAGCGAAGACAGTCTACGACCAAGCGTTTCGCAACCGAGTGCTGGCGACCTTGGCGCAACCTTCGCCAACCGGCGAGGCAGTGTGGAACGGTCTGGCGGTAGCCAAGAGGGTCAACGGCTCGGTGCAGGCCGTTTGGCGAGTGCTGCGCAAGGAAGGCGTTTGTTTGCAGCGCCAGCGCTCGTGGTGCGCGAGCACCAACAAGCAATTTTCTGCGAAGGCGGCCGAACTTATCGCGCGGTAATTGAATCCACCGGAAAAGGCGCTGGTGATTAGTGTCGATGAGAAGCCGAACATTCAGGCGCTGGAACGGGCCAGGGGCTATGGGGAGACCGACAACGGCAAGATCTTGCGAGGCTACAAGAGCCCGACAAACGTCATTGCACCCTCAATCTATTCGCAGCGCTGCAAGTTGCGACCGGCGCGATCACAGCGGGCCGCCCCGGTGCCGCCCGCGAGTCGACGCTCTGGGCCTACCGCGCAACGGCCAGACCGGTTTGGTTCGACTTCCAGCTCAACACGTCGCCCAAGCGGCCTGCGCAACTCTTGGAAAACTACCGCGGGTTGCTGCCGACCGACGGTGCCGCCGCCTTGGCTGCCATCGGGCAGGAGGATGGCCGGCTGACACATTGGGGATGTTGGAGCCACGGCCGGAGATGTTTTGTGAAAGCGGTCGACGCCGGTGAACGCGACGCCGACCCCTATCTGCACGCCATCAAACGGCTCTCACTCCTGGAGCGCGTGGCGCGGCGTTTCCAGCTGACGCTGCAAAATCGCCAGAGCTTGCGGCAAAGCAACCGTCAGCCGACCGCCGACGCGCTCTTCGCCGATGCCTTGACGGCCGCTCCATGGCGCCGCCGAAAACCCGCCTCGGCCAAGCCCTCGGTTACCTGCTCGGGCAAAAACCTTCGCTGCTGCGCTGACTCAGCGAAACCTCGGCGCGGATCGAAAATAATCTGGTCGACTAGGCGATCCGTCCACTCATCGCCGGCGCCGAGAACTGGCTGCAGATCGGCCAGCCCAACGCCGGGCCTCGCTTGGCCAACCTGTTCACGCTCGTTGAAAACTGCCGCCTCGCCGGCCTCGATCCCGAAGCCTACCTCGTCGACGGCATCGCCCGCCTGCCCGATCAACCGATGAAGCGCATCGCTGAGCTGCCGCCCCAGGCTTCGAAGAACGCTCGTGCTGTCGCCCTTGCCGCAACCGCGACTATTCCGCCCGCCCTCGTCTTTGCCTGATTCCATCTACCCATTTTAGCCGATCTCCCCTGACGCGTCCCCCTGTCAGAATTGAACGGTCAGGTTTTTCCGGGCCATGCAGAATGCTCCCTGAGATGCCGGGCTGGACGAAGCCGCCCCCTCATCACACCATGATGCTCCGCAGGTCAAAAACGATCGCGGCACACTCCACCCACTATATTTCTTAGCGTGAATAAATCAGCCATCCGCGACGCCATTCTCGAGCACCTCCGCGCCACGCTTGCACTCCAAGCCGGCGCCGCCCAACTGGCCCGCGACGAGGCCATCAGCGAGGAGAGTCGGGCCGAAAGCAAATACGACACTCACGGCCAAGAGGCCGCCTACCTAGCCGAAGGACAGGCCAAACTGGCCGGAGAAATTGAAACGAGCCTCGCGCTCTACGACGGCCTGCCCCTCCCCGCTTTCGCACCGGACAGCGTCATTGCCCTCGGCGCTGTAATCGAGCTCGGCCCGCGCGGTCGGAGTTCCTGGTATTTTCTCGGCCCGCGGGCCGGCGGAATTGAACTCCGCGTCGCCGGCCGCGACCTACTCGTGCTCACCCCGCAATCGCCGCTCGGCCGTCAATTCCTCGGCAAACGCGTCGGCGAGACGGTCCAGATGCCCAGCCGCAGCGGCACCGTGAGCGGGCAAACCATTCTTTCTTTGGCTTGATACCCAGCGCGCGATCGCCTGCCGCGCCACTCGTTGAAATCGGATCGCTCGAATCCGTTAACCGAGGCCGAAGCACCGCCCCCGTTTCGCCCGCGACACACGCCACTGTCACCGTTCACCGCATGAGGGGTTGCGCCGACGCGATCCATCCCCTTCCTCGGCGCGATGCGTTTTCTTTTTCTTCTCTGCGTAACCGCGAGCGCGACCTTGGCGAGCGTGCCGCCAGATTTGGCGACCGCGCTCAAGACCTTTCGCACCGACGCCCCTCGCGGCTGGTCGTTTACCCAAACGACGCACGCGCAGGGTCAAAGCCGCGTGGAGCACTTCGACGCCGCCCGGCCTGAGTTCGAGCGTTGGACGCTGCTCAAACAAGACGGCCTCACTCCGAGCAACGACGAACAAAACGACTACAGACAAAAACTCACCCGTCGCTCCAGCAACCGCACCGCACCCTTGATCACGGAGCAACTGGATCTCTCCCATCCCGAGACCGTCTCGGAAACGCCGGGGCGAGCCACCTACCGCTGTCGCCTGAAGCCCGGCGAAGCTGGCGACAAAACGGCCGCGTTTCTCCGCGTGACGCTCGTGGTGGATAAACCAACCCACTGCATCGAGTCGCTCGAGATCGCGAGCACCGGCGAATTCAGCCCGACGTTTGGCGTAAAAATCGTCGAGATGAAAACGGTCATGACCTACAGCCTCCCGTCGGCCAACACTCCGAGCCTGCCCCTCACGGTGGCAACCCGCCTCCGCGGGCGCGCTTTCCTCGTGAAATCGCTCGATGCCGAGATGACGGTCGTTTTTGCGGACTACGCGAAGGCAGGGAAAAAATAACTCGGGCGAGACACCCGTCCGACGCTACGCCATCCATTTGAAGACCGCCGTCGTGTGGGCCGGGAGCGTCACGTTGAACGACTGACCGAAGCCGTCGTGCGCCACGTCCTCGGTGTTGCGCCCGCCGTCATTACCGAGGCCGCTACCGCCATAGTACTCGCTGTTGGTGTTCAAGACCTCGCGCCAAAAACCATGGCGCGGCACTCCGATGCGGTAGTTACGCGTCGCGCCTCCGAAGTGACCGACGACGGCGAAGAGCGTGCACTCCGCCGCATCCGAGCGAAGGTAGGCGATCACGTTGGCGTCCGAGTCGTGACACGAAAGCCAACGGAAACCGTGCGGATTAAAATCATTGGCGCCGAGCACGGGCTCACTCGTGTAGAGCTTGTTCAAGTCGCGGACCAACAGACGCACCCCTTCGTGATCGGGATACTGGCAGAGATGCCAGTCGAGGCTGCGGTCGTGGGCCCACTCGCGCGATTGCGCGAACTCATTGCCCATGAAAAGCAGCTTCTTACCGGGCCAAGCCCACATGTGTGCGTAGAGTGAGCGAAGGTGCGCTGCTTTTTCTGCAATGTTCCAAGCGCCCATCTTAAACAGCATCGAGGATTTCCCGTGTACCACCTCATCGTGGGAAAATACGGTCACGAATTTTTCGGTATACTGATACAACATACCAAACGTCAGCCCGCTGTGGTGATGGCGACGGACGACGGCCTCCTTCGCGAAATAGCGCAGCGTGTCGTTCATCCAGCCCATGTTCCACTTAAGATCGAAACTAAGCCCGCCCTCGGTGGAGGGCGTGCTCACCCCGGGAAACGACGTACTCTCCTCTGCGATCATCAACACCCCGGGGTGATACTGATGCACGAGATCGTTTACCTGCCGGAGAAAATCGATCGCTTCGAGGTTTTCGCGGCCGCCAAACTTATTCGGCACCCACTCACCTTCCTTCCGCGAGTAATCGAGGTAGAGCATCGAAGCCACGGCATCGACGCGCAGGCCATCGAGATGATAGCGCTCGAGCCACGCGAGCGCATTTGCGATCAGGAAACAGCGGACTTCGTTGCGGCCATAGTTAAAAATCAGCGTCCCCCAATCCATGTGGGCACCTTGGCGGGGATCCGCGTGTTCGTAGAGATGCGTGCCGTCAAATTCCGCGAGTGCAAAACTGTCGCGGGGAAAATGGGCGGGCACCCAGTCGAGAATCACCCCCAGCCCGCGGCTGTGCAGGTGGTCCACAAACCACGCGAAATCCTCGGGCGTCCCAAAGCGGTGCGTGGGCGCGTAAAAGCCCGTGACCTGATAACCCCACGAGCCGTCGAACGGATGTTCCGCCAACGGCATCACCTCGATATGCGTGAAGCCCATGTCGACCGCGTAGTCCGCAAGTTGCACCGCCAACTCGCGATACGTCAGGGGACGGTCAGCGTCCTCGGGTTTACGTTTCCACGAACCGAGGTGAACTTCGTAAACCGACATCGGCCGATCGAGCTGACCGGCCTGCGCGCGACGCTGATCCATCCACGCGCCATCGCTCCACTGAAATTTCGCGGTGTTGCAGACGATCGCGGCGTTGTTCGGTGGCGGCTCAAAGCACGTGCCATACGGATCTGTCTTAATGAAAAGACCGCCGCGCTGGTCGCGGATTTCAAATTTGTAGAGCTCGCCCTCGCCGAGGCCCGGCACAAACAACTCCCACACCCCCGACGCGCCGAGCGCGCGCATCGGATGAAAGCGACCATCCCAGCGATTGAAATTGCCAACGACCGAAACCCTCGACGCCGACGGTGCCCACACGGCAAACGAAACGCCGGACACGCCACCCAGGGTGCGCAGGTGAGCACCGAGTTTATCATAGATCCGATGTTCATTACCCTCATTGAACAGGAACAGATCCTGATCCCCGAGCGTCGGCAGAAAGCAGTAGGGATCGAAGAACTGCCAGATTTCGCCGTTCGCGTAAGTAGCCCGTAATTGGTAGCGGAATACCGTCGGTCGCTTGGGGATGAAGACCTCGAAAACGCCTTCCGCGGCCACCGACTTCATCGGATGCGCCAGCGGCGGCTGAGCGTCGAGCTCCACCACTTCACAGGCCGCGACGCCGCTCAAAAACGCCCGCACCACGACACCTTGGCTCCGGTTCCGCGTCAGGGGATGCATGCCAAGCACAGAGTGGGGCGTGGCATGTTTCGCTTGAAGCAGGGCGGAGAGGTCGGCTTTGGAAATAATCACGCGGTCGATAAAGTTGGGCTAGTGGGCCGACCGTAACGTGTGACGCGGGTACGGTGTGGTCTAGCCCGTATTTCGAGCCGCCGGAAATATCCTCGCGCCGCAACGACCCGACTACGCGCCGCGCCGCCGCGGAAGCTTGCTTGCCACGGAAGCGCCACCTTTGCTGCGCGCGTGATTCGCAGCCTCGCACTTTTCGTCCTCATCGCTCTCGCCGCGCCCTGGCTTCAGGCGCAGCAGGAACTCGTCTTGACCGCGGAAACCTCCGAGTTCGACGGCAAGACCAAGGAAAACGTCTTGCGGGGAAACGCCCGCGCGACCGACGGGATCACGCTCATCACTGCCGACGAGATCCGCCAAAACTCCGAGACCGCGACCATCACCGCGATCGGTCACGCCGTCTTCACCCGTCTCGAAATCCGCCTACTCGCCGATAAAATCGTCATCCGCCAACGCGACCAGAGTTTTACCGCGGAGCGCGTCCGCTTCGGCGCACACCCCTACTACGCCGAGGCCGACGACGCCTTCGGCACCCTCAAAGAGATTACCCTGACCCATGCGACAATCACCTACGGCGAACCCGGCCCGTGGCAGCCGACCTTTCGCGCCGACCAGATCATCTACGCCCCAGGTCAACGCCTCCGCAGCGAAAACGTCCGCGTCGGCATCGGCCACGCGCAGCCCCTGCCCTTCCCTCGTTTCCAGCAGGACCTCAAACAACCCTTCGTCGCTCTCACGACGTTTAACGGTGGCTACCGCTCGTCGCTGGGCGCGTTCGCCGAAGCCGGACAGCAGCTACCGACGGCGTCCCAGCTGCGCCTCGGGGGCGACCTCGGAATTTATTCGGCCCGCGGAGTGATGTTCGGCCCAGCGGGGAGCTACGGCCGCGTCGACGGGGCCACCAGCGACCCCGCTCTTCGCGGCTACTTTCGGACCGGCTACATCAACGACCATGGCGATAAAAAATTCGACACGCTCGGCCGCCCGGTGCCTGAAAACCGCGGCTACGTAGAATGGCAGCACGAACAAAAAATCGCTGAAAATCTCTCGCTCACCGCGCAACTCAATTGGTGGAAAGACTCCGAAATCCTCCGTGACTTCCGCCCCCGGGCATTTTTCCCCGTGCAGGAACCCGACACCTTCGTCGAAGCCACCTACGCGGGCGCCAACACCCTCGTCGCCCTCTTCGCGCGCTTCCAGCCGAATTCGTTTCAACGCGTGCAGGAGCGTCTGCCCGAGCTGCGCTTCGACCTGCTGCCGCTGGCGGTAGGCAACGGCTTCTACGAGCGCTTCAGTGCGAGCGTCGCCGTGTTGCGCGAGGACCCACCCCTCGGCGGTCCACGGCTCAGCTCCAACCGTCTCGACGCCTATTACTCGCTGTCCCGACCATTCACGCACAGGGACTGGCTATCGTTTAGCCCGGTCGCAGGCGCCCGCGTGACGCATTACGGCAATTCCACGGGCATCACCCCCACTGGCAAAACCACCACTGGCAACACCACCCGCACGCTCGGCGAAGTCGGCTTCGACGCAGCGCTCCGTTCCAGTGCGACCTGGGACTATAAAAATCCACTCTGGAAGATCGACGGCTTGCGCCATCTGCTCACCCCGCGGATGACCTACCGCTATATTCCCGAGGCCGGCAAGTTCGCGGGCCATATCGCCGCGATCGACCGCCGCACCTTTGCCACCTACCTCCCACCCCTCGGCCTCGGCGACCAGCGCAACCTCGACGATCTAACGGCAACCAACACGCTTCGCTTCGGTTTCGACAACACGCTGCAAACCCGCGACCCGGTCTACGGCTCCCGCGACCTGCTGACGCTCAACCTCGCCAACGATTTTCGCTTTCGGCGCGCACCCGGTGAGCGCGATGTCTCCGCAGTCCACACTGAACTCTCGCTCGCTCCCGCCGCCTGGGTCTCGATCGATCTTTACCAGAGCTTCGCTCCGCAGAACTTCACGCTACGCGAATTCAATTCCGGCATCACCCTGCGCGACGGCGCAGTGTGGTCCGCGCGTTTCTCCAATAATTTTCTGCGCGGAGAAATCCAAGACTACCAACTCGACGCCCGGGTACGTCTCAATGAGACCTACGACGCCCTGACCCGACTCCACTACGACGCCCGCAAACGCCGCTTCAACGAGCAGGCCTACGGTCTTTCCCAAAATCTCGGCAACACTTGGCTGGTGTCCTACATCATCAGCCTCTACTCGGGCCCCCGCCGCGAGAGCCATTTCGGCCTCAACGTGCAAATCCAGGCCCGAGGTTTCTGACCACCTATGAGTCTCACCGGCAGCCAGCAAAAAATTTTCCTCCGTCTTCTCGCCGCGCTGCGCCCCAACTGGCACACCGACACGAATCTTCCCGCGGGTATCTCCGAACTGTTTGCAGCCAATCGCTCCTTCGGTTCGCGCGACCGACGCCTTTACCGCGAGCTGATCTACACCACGTTGCGGTTCCTCCCGTGGATCGAACCTCTGCTCGACACCGACCCTGACCGCGCGGCCAAAGCCGTCGCGTGGCTCGCCGCCGATTTACCCGCTACGCGGGCCTACCGTGCCGCGCTCTGTGGCGACTGGCCGGTGTGCCCCGCCGCTGTATCCGC
>CANIJN010000174.1 GCA_947467625.1 Opitutia bacterium
CGCATCTGTCGACTATCGCGGCTGGCGCGTCGTCGAAGCCGAGGAAGATCCCGGCAAAGTCCCCGCTCTCCCGAAAGCCAAAATCGCCCGCCACTACGTCCGCACCCACGCCGGCGTGTAGGAGCGCGCTGGCGGGCGATTCAAAACGTCCGTCGTCTTCCCACTTCAACAGCGCCCGTCAGCAGGCTCCTACCCCCGATCCATTTCCCCTACTCTCTTTCTTCCCATGATCTCCCGCATGTCCCAAATGACGGCACTCGGCGCCGATTGGTGGAACGACTCCGGCGTCCCCACCGAACTTTCCGCCGCCGTCGCCCTCGGCGCCGTCGGCGGAACCTCGAACCCCGTGATCGTCGCGCAGGCCGTAAAAGCGCAACCCGCGCTCTGCAACCCGATCATCGACCGCCTGCTCGTCGATCACCCCGCCGACACCGAAGACGACATTGCGTGGAAACTGATCCACACCCTCGCGATCGACGCGGCCGCGCGCCTCTTGCCGGTCTACGAGGGCACGCGCGGCGTAAAAGGATTTCTCTCCGCTCAGGTAAATCCGAAATATTATCCCAACTACGACCTGATGGTCGCACAGGCCACGCAACTCGCCTCGCTCGCCCCCAATATCGCGATCAAGGTCCCCGCCACCGCCGTCGGCATCGCCGTCGTGGAAGAGCTGACGGCCCGCGGCATCCGTGTAAACGCCACCGTAAGTTTCACCGTGCCGCAGGCCATCGCCGTATCCGACGCGCTCGCACGCGGACTCAAACGCGCCCGCGCCGCCGGCCGCGACGCCGACGCCATGCGCCCCTACATCACGCTCATGATTGGTCGCGTGGATGACCAACTGAAGCGTGTGGCCGCAGCGCAAAAAATCTCCGTCACTCCCGGCACTATCGAGTGGTCTGGCATCGCGGTGTTTAAAAACGCGCATCGTATTTTCAAAGAACGCGGTCTCCCCGGCACGCTCCTTGCGGCCGCCTATCGGCACGAAAATCACTGGTCGCAAATCATCGGTCGCGACGTCCTCCAGACCATTCCCTATACGTGGTGGACGCAGTTCAACGTCGCCGCCACCGAGCCCACACTCACCCTCGAACAACCCATCGACGGCGCAATCCTCTCCGAACTCCGCGCGAAGTTCCCTGACTTCATCCGGGCCTACGATGCAGACGGTATGCAGCCAGCGGAATTCCTCGGCTACGGCGCGACGCAGCACACGCTCAGTCAATTCCTCGGCGGCTATGGCGACTTGATCGCCTCCGTGCGCGCTCGCATGCTATCGATTTGATTTCGCAAGCGACGCCCCGACAAATCATTCATGCTCCCCCTCGTCCCCCACTACATCGCCGGCGAATGGCTGCGCTCTCCGCAGCTCCCCACCACGTCCGTCTTCAATCCCTCGACGGGCGACGTCATCGCGCAGTGCCCAGTCGGTGGCGCGGCCGAGGTCAACGCCGCGGTCGCCGCCGCACACGCCGCCTTTCCAGCTTGGAGCGAGACGCCTGCGGTCGAGCGCGCCCGCGTGTTCTTCCGTTATCGCCAACTCATCGAACAAAGCCACGACACGCTGTGCGCGACCGTTTCGCGCGAGCACGGCAAGACGCTCTCCGAGGCGCGCGGCGATGTGCACCGTGGTATGGAGAATATCGAATACGCCTGCGGCGTTCCCACGCTGCTGTTCGGCGACACCCTCGAAAACCTCGCGCGCAGCGTTGATTGCGAGACCCTCAATCAACCGCTCGGCGTCTGCGTCGGCATCACGCCATTTAACTTTCCCGCGATGGTGCCGTTGTGGATGTTCCCGCTCGCCCTCGCCTGCGGCAATACCTTCGTCCTCAAGCCCAGTGAGAAAGTCCCGCTCACCGCCGTCCTCCTCGGCGAACTCCTCGAAAAGGCCGGTCTGCCCCAGGGCGTTTTCAACATCGTCCACGGCGGACGCGAGGCGGTCGACACCCTGCTCACTCATCCGAAAGTGCGCGCAATTTCCTTCGTCGGCTCCACGCCCGTCGCGAAATACATTTACGAAACCGGTACCCGCCACGGCAAACGGGTCCAGGCCAACGGCGGCGCGAAGAACTATCTCGTCATCATGCCCGATGCCGACATCGGCAAAACGGTCGAGGCGCTCGCCACCGCCGCGTTCGGCTGCGCCGGCGAACGCTGCATGGCGGGTTCCACCGCGCTCACCGTCGGCAGCGCCGCCGAACGCCTGCTCCCCGACCTGATCACCGCCGCCCGCGCGATCAAAATCGGCCGCACCGATCAACCCGCGCCCGCCGCCCAGCCCGACATGGGTCCGGTCATCACCGCGACCCACCGCGACCGCGTACTCAGCCTCGTCGCCAGCGGCGAGCAGGAAGGCGCGAACGTCATCGCTGATGGTCGCAACCTCAGAGTCGCCGATGCGCCGCGCGGTTTCTACCTGGGTGCCACCATCGTTGATGGCGTGCAGGCCAACATGACTCTGGCCCGCGAGGAAGTGTTCGGTCCCGTGCTGAACGTTATGCGCATGGACGACCTCGACGCCGCCATCGCGCAAACCAACGCGTCCGCGTTCGGCAACGGTGCGGCCATTTTCACCGCGAGCGGTCGCGCCGCGCGCGAGTTCAAACACCGCGTGAAAGCCGGCATGGTGGGCATCAACGTCGGCGTGCCCGCGACGATGGCGATGTTTCCCTTCACCGGCTGGGATGATTCGTTTTACGGCGACCTCCACATCCAAGGCAAAGAAGCCGTGCAGTTCTACACCCAGCAAAAAGTCATTACGACGCGCTGGTTCGGCGGCGAGGTGGGCGACGTGTGGAAAAAGTGATCCCCTTCAATCGAGGGTCTTGGATTTTCAGCGCGGCTGAGGGGCGAGACGAGGGCGGTTGGAAAACAGCCCCTCCGTGGGTCACGGCACTTCGTAGACCTCAACGAGGGCGGCACCGGTGGTCGTGCCCGCTCCACCGAGCTGAACCGTATAGGCGCCGGGGGTGAGGTTGACGAGGAGCGCGGAATCCTTGCTGTTCGGCGCGAGGGCAAACGCGCCCACCCCATTGGCGGCCGCCGCAATCTGCGCGGCATCAGCCGCGGCAGCCGTGGTCGGCGCGCCCCAGTCGTCGTTGGTCGCGATCATCGCGCCGGGTTGGTCAAACAACTTCAGCTGAGGGTCGGCGAGCGTGCCCGCTACACCGAAGCCGCCCAGCGTCGGGCCGACGCCGCGTATCAGCACCCGCTTGGGCACGGTACCGCTGATCACAAATCCGGCCGTGAGCGTAGCGTCGCCGCTGCCGGCAAAGCCGCGCGAGGCGATGTTCACGACCTTTTGCGTCGGCATTGAATTTTCGGATACGTCGTAAACCTCCATGAGGGCGACGCCGGCCGTGCCGCCATCGCCAGAGACGACGGCCGTGTAAGCGCCGGGCGGGAGCGAAACAGAGAGGACCGCGTCCTTACTGTTCGGCGCGAGTGCAAACGCGCCGACACGCGCGGCGGCGGAGGCAATGTCGGTAGAATTACCCCACCCGGTATTGAGCAAGAGCGAAGTCGAGCCGCGGAAGAGTTCGAGCCGGGGAGCCGCCAGCACACCGGCGACACCGAAGCCGCCGAGCGCGGGGCCGACAGCCCGGATCATGACAGCCTTCGGCGCGTCGCCGCGCAGGACGAAGCCGGCGATCATCTCCCCGGCGCTGCCGCCGACGGCCCCACGCGTTGCAATGTTCAGTAGTTTTTCGGTGGCGACACGCGTGTCGCTGGCACCGATGAAAGTGAGTTTCGCACCGGTGGCCGTGGTGACCGTCGCACTCAGCGTGGCGGTAGCGGTACCCAGAGTGCCGGCAACGGTCGCATTGGCGGCGGTCGTGACGGTGAGGCGGCCCGCTGCATCGACGGTGCCGGTGCCCGCATCCGTGGCGGCAGGCGTCACAGTCAGCACGTAAGCCTGCCCCGCCGGACCGACGATGGCGTAACTTGTGGCGGAGGAGTTGGCCGCACCGGCCTGATAAAACCCGGCGACGGCTTGGGAGACACCGGTGGCGGCCGAGCGCGTAGCAGTGAGCGCGGTGGCTCCGTTCACTAAACCCGTGAGCAATCCGGCGGCGGAAATGGTGGCATCGACCGTGTATTCAATCGTGGCGGCCGCGACCCGCGCGGAACTCGGCGTCGTGACAAACGTGGAAACCCGGAAGCGTCCGGCGGAGTCGACCGCGACATCCCGCGTGATGAACGTCGCCTGCGAGCCGCTGGCGTATCCAAGAAAGACAGCCGAATAGTCAGCCCGCACTTGGAGCGCAAAGGAACCGCCCGTCGCAAAGGTGCCAAAGTAGCTGCCGGTGTAGTTCTGGGGCCGCACCACGAGGCTAGCACTGCCACTCGTAACCGAGCCGCCGGGACCGGTGACGACGACGGTATAGCTGCCGGCGTCAGCGGCGGACAGCGCAGACCAGGAAAGTGTGGCGGCGGTGGCGGACGGCAGCGCCACTCCGTTCTTGCTCCACTGATAAGTGAACGGGCCGGCTCCCGATACGACGACGGTGAACGTTGCCGGCTCACCTTGGCCGACGGTCTGTGCAGCGGGAGGCGTGGCAATGACCGGGGGCGCGGACGCGGGCGCAGCGACCTCGAGGATGGCGGCGGCGCTCGTGATCGCACCGGCGGAGTTGGTCACCACCACACTGTAGGCCCCCGCGTCAGCCACGGCCGCGGACGCGATCGCATACGTTGCGGCACTGGCACCGACGAGGGTCACGCCGTTTTTGCGCCACTGGTAGGTGAACGGTGCGGTGCCGGCGGCCACGACGGCGAACGTCGCGCTCGCACCGGTGGCAACGGAGCGATTGGTGGGCGGTTGGGTGATCGAGGGGGCAATGACCGTCGGAGGCAGCGGAGTGGTCGTGACGGTCAGGGCAGCGGCCGCGCTCGTCGCACTGCCGAACGTATTGGTCACAACGGAAGTGTAGCTCCCGCCACTCGCGGCAGTGACACTCGTGAGGGTTAACACCGCATTCGTAGCACCCACGACGAGGGCTCCATCCTTGCGCCACTCGTAAGTCAGCGGAGCCGTGCCCGTCGCGATAACGCTGAAAGCGACGTTCGCACCGGCATTGGCGATCTGACTGGTGGGCGGCGTCGCGATCACCGGAGAACCACCCAATACGACCGGGACGAGCGTGACAGAAATGCGACTACCGGTGGCGGGACGCAGTCCAAAGACTGATGTGATCGTCGCGGACGTGAGGCCTGCGGGATACGCTGCGGTGAACGCAAAGGTCGCGGAATTAGTCGCGAGATTAATGGTCGCCCAGCCGAGCTCGCCGGTCTGTCCCGGCGTCGGCTTGATACTCGGTTCACCGCTCCCGGAGACATAGCTCCAGCCAGCCGGCATCACCACGGTGAGATCATAAATCGCAGTGCCGGTGAACGCCGCGGCCCAAGTGAGGGTGACCTGCCCACCCGCGGCGTTGAGCATGGCCGCGTTCGGCGTCAGCGTCGCGGATTGCGCAAGCCCAGTCGAGCGGGCGACAACCAAGAGGACCAAGGCGAGGAAGAGGTGGCGAAGCTTCACGGAAGAAAGAGGCGATGACGGCATTGACCCGGAAAATCGCAAGACGCTTCACCGTGAGGAACGGTGGTTCGCGGCAGGCAAGCAGCCAAGAAAAAGTCTCCGCCCAACGAAGTCTTTTCGAACCGGCGGCGAGCCGTCCCACCCACACCCGCGTTGTTCAGCAACGGTCCAAGAGAAAAACCATCGGCATTCCACTTTACTTTGAAGCTGACCTTACCCGGCTTACACGAAGTCGCCTGCTGGGGCGCCGTTGTGATCAGCATCTGTCGGCGCAGACCACACAGGTACGGCGAACGTCAGTCCGCCTCAGCTGCGAACCTTCAGGTGGCGAAAACGGCAGACTGAAAGTCCGCCCGGCGCTCACCGCAACAGCGTCGCGCCACCATCGATGTCGTAGGCCGAACCCGTAATAAACGAGGCCTCGTGGGAGCACAGGAAAGCCACCAGGGCAGCAATCTCAGCTGGTTCGCCCATCCGCCCGATGGGTTGCGCGGCGGAAAGCTTGGCAAACATCTCGGCTTCCTTACCCGGATAATTTTTCGCGATAAACCCATCGACAAACGGCGTATGGACGCGCGCCGGGCAGACGCAATTGCAGCGGATCCCTTGGTTCACAAAATCCCTCGCGACTGAAAGCGTCATAGTAAACACCGCGCCCTTGCTCATGCCATAGGCGAACCGATCGGCGAGCCCCACCCGTGAGGCGAGCGACGCCAAATTCACAATGGCACCCCCGCCTGACTCTAGGAGTTTCTTCACGCCGAAATGCAGCCCGTGATAAACGCCCTTCACGTTCACCGCGTAGATCCGGTCGAGATCCGCCGCCAGCGTGTTCACGACATTGCCGATGTGAGCGATCCCCGCGTTATTGACCAGCACGTCGAGCCGTTCGAGCGAAGCAAACGCGGCCCCCATTTCCTCGGTATGGGAAACATCCGCCGCGAGCACCTGCGCCGAGCCGCCCGCCGCCACAATCTCTGCCACGGTCTCGGCCCCCGCCTCGGCGCTCCGTTCCAACACCGCGACGCGCGCACCCTCCGCGGCGAGCCGCACGGAGATCGCGCGACCAATGCCCGAGCCACCACCGGTGACGAGTGCGTGTTTACCGGCGAAACGTTGGGGGAAGGGTATCATGCGCCCAAGGTAGGAGCGTGCGTGCACGCGATTCGAGATATTTCCTTCCCCACCCGGCCACAATCCGCCTCACCACCGCGTCGCCTGAAATTTCCAGCCCGGCACTTTTTTCTGCATCTCGGGTTCATCGTTGCGCTCCGTGAAACCGCAGCGCCGGTAGTTATCCGCCGCTTTTGCGAGCGCCACGCGATCCAACTCCACGCCGAGGCCCGCGCCTTTCGGGAGCGCCACGCAACCGCCTTCGATTTTCATGCGCCCGCCGATAATAATATCCTCCCACTGCCACGGGTAATGGGTGTCGAGCGCGTAGCTGAGATTCGGCATAGCCGCTCCGAGGTGAGTCATCGCCGCGAGCGAGATACCACCGTGGTTGTTCGAGTGCATCGACACGCCGCGACTGAAAATCCGGCAGTGCGCCGCCAGCTCCATCGAGGCGCGCAGCCCGCCCCAGTAGTGGTGATCCGTCAAAATAATATCCTCCGACGCGTGCTTCACACTGCCCGGCAAATCGTCGAAGGACGTCGTGCACATGTTCGTCGCGAGCGGCGTTTTTAAGGCCCGCCGCAGCGCCGCCATACCTTCCTGCGTGCGACACGGATCTTCGAGGTATTCGAGAATCCCCTCCATCTCGCGACCGTATTTGATCGAGGTCTCGACCGTCCACAGCGCGTTCGGATCGAGCCGCAAAGGCACGCCGGGCCCGAAGGCTTCATGCAACGCCTTTATCGCGGCGACCTCCTGCGCGGGCTCGAACACCCCGCCTTTGAGCTTGATCGATTCGAAACCGAACTCCTTCACCATGGCCTGCGCCTGCGCGACGACGCCCGCCGGATCGAGCGCCGCCGCTTGTCGCGCCGCCGCCCAGCCCGTCGCCTCCGGGTCGGTGCCAAACGCTAACTCGCCGCCCGCACCCTCGTATTTGTAAAACAAGTAGGCCGAATACGGCACGCGCTCCCGCACCACGCCACCCAGCAGAGCCGCCACCGGCACGCCAAACGCCTTGCCCTGGATATCCAGACACGCCACGTCGAGTGCACTGTAAACCTGCACGCGCGTCCGTCCATCCCACGGTTTGTCCCCGCGTGAAACCGATGTCTCGGGTGAGCACCGCTCCGCGAGCCGCGCCCGCAGCCCATGCCAATTCCGCGGATCCGCGCCGATCACGACATCGCGCACGGCTGCGAGCGCCGCGTCCACCGCCACGCTACCCGGAACCTCGGCGAGCCCCGTGAGACCGTTGTCCGTCTTCAACTCCACGACCGTGCGCAAACAATACGGCGCGTGCAGCCCAGCGGCGTTGAGCAGCGGCGGATCGCCGAGGGCGATCGGCGTAATGTGCATTTCCGTGATCTTCATGGTGCGGTTTTCAGAGTGTGGTCAGGGCGCGGAGTGAGGGCGGGCGTTACCCCAGCCATTCGGCGCAAGGGACCGTCGCGTTATTTCCCGCGCAGCGTGGCCAGACTCGCCAACAGCCCGGCACGCACGCTGCCACCGTCGCTGCCGAGGGCGACAAACGTGTAACCGAGTTCGCGACACTTCGCGACGAGCGCGGGATTGTGCACGAGAATGCCCGCCGCCTTCCCGTGTTTCTTCGCCGCCGCGCTCACCTTTTCCAGCGCTGCGATGAAGCGCGGATGATCGAGTTGATCGCGGATGCCCATGTTGTAGCTCAGATCCGTCGGACCGACGAAGAGCACATCCACGCCGTCAACCGCCGCGATTTCCTCGCAGTTGTCCACCGCCTCGGGTGTTTCGATCTGCGTGACCGTCAAGAGCCAATTGTGCGCGTTGAGATAATATTCCTCAAAGCCGCCGCCAAAGCCCGCCGACCGCTGGATTTTCGCGATACCGCGCACGCCGAGCGGCGGATAACGCATCGCGGAAACCGCCGCGCGCGCCTCAGCCGCCGTGCTCACCCAAGGTGCCATCACGCCGTGCGCGCCCATGTCGAGCGCTCGCTTGAATCGCGGCGTCTCATTGGCCGCGATACGCACGATCGGCACCGCGTGCGTGCCACCCACCGCCTGCAATTGGTGCAGCAACGTGTCCTCGCCACCGGGCCCGTGCTCATGATCCAGCAACAGCCAATCGTAGCCGCAATCCCCAGCCATCTCCGCCGTAATCGGTGAACCCAGATTGATAAACGTGCCGACGACCCATTCACGGGCGAGGACGCGGGCGCGAAAGTTTCCTGTGATTTTCATAAGGGTTCAGAGCGCAGTATAGAGCCGATAGAGGGCCTGCGTGCCGCAGTCTTCCCAACCCTTCACCGCGACCTGTTCATAAAGTCTCTTCGCGTTCGCGAGGCCCGGCAGGTCGAGTTTCAGTGCAGCCGCGCTGTCGAGGGCGATCTTCATATCTTTGATGATATGTTTCACATAAAAACCCGGCGCAAAATTCTCGGCGAGCGCCCGGGGCGCGAGATTCGTCATCGCCCAACCGCCCGCCGCGCCGCCGCTGATACTCGCGTGCACCGCCGCGGGATCGAGCCCGGCTTTCTTCGCATAAGCCAAGGCTTCCACCCACGCGACCATCCCGACCGCGACCGCTATCTGGTTCGCCATTTTGCAATCCTGCCCAGCACCCGCCGCACCGAGCAGCGCGATATTTTTTCCCATGATTTCGAACAACGGCTTCGCCCGCGCAAAGGCCGCCGCGTCGCCACCCACCATAATCACGAGCCTCGCTTCTTTCGCACCGAGGTCGCCACCCGAGACCGGCGCATCCAGTGCGGCGAGGCCACGTTGGCCTGCGGCTTCGGCAATTTTCCGCGCGAGCACCGGACTCGACGTCGTCATGTCAATCAACAGCGCTCCCGGTTGGGCGCGTTCGATAATACCGCCGGCACCGAGATAGGTGGTCTCCACATCGAGGGGAAATCCGAGGATCGTAATGACCACGTCCGCCACGGCCGCGGCGCTGCCGGCGGAGTCATGCCACGTCGCGCCCGCTGCGAGCAACGCGGACGCTTTGTCCTTGGTGCGATTGTAGACGTGCAACGTGTGACCAGCCTTTTGGAGGTGACCAGCCATGCTGCGGCCCATGACGCCGGTGCCGATGAATGCGATAGAGAGCGATGCGGACATAGAACGAATAATTGGAAGGGTAAACAAACTCGGTGGAGAGGCAAAAGCGTCCACGCAGCTCGTGCGAACCAAATCTCACCGGCGCGCTAAGTTCGGCGTTGTGCGCAACGTCTCGCCGATGCCATCGTCCTCCTTTCCTCCATGAAGACCTCCCGCCGCGATTTCCTCAAAACCTCCTTGGCCGCCACCGCAACCACGGCCGCGCTCACCACCGGGCTTACCGCCTCCGCCGCCGAGAAGCCGTCGGCTGCCGCTCGCGATTACTGCGAAGTTCGCGCCTACCGCCTGAAACCCGGTGCCTCGGCCGCCCTCCTCGACAATTACCTGGCGCAAGCCCTCATTCCCGCCCTCAGCGCGCGCGGCCTCTCGGCTGTTGGCGTGTTTAATGAGATCGAGGTCGATAAGAAAGCCGGCACGTCCAAACCAAAGGTCGGCACGGCCGAGGCTCCCGTTTCCGTCTGGGTTTTGATCACTCACCCCACCCTTGAGTCCTTCGTCACTGTAGCCGCCGATCTCAACACCGACGCCAAGATCCAAGCCGCCGGCGCGTCTTATCTCAACGTGCCCAAGGCCACCCCCGCCTTCGACCGCGTCGACACGTGGTTGCTCCGCGCCTTCGCCGGCTTCCCGCGCACGCAAGTCCCTGCGTTTTCGAAAACCAAAGCGCCCACCCGCATCTTTGAAATGCGGGACTACGAGAGCCACAGCGAAGAGCGCGCCCTCAGCAAAATGGCGATGTTCAACAACGGCGAAATCGAAGTCATGAAAGACCTCGGCATGTCACCCGTGTTTTTCGGGCAGGCCATCGCCGGCCCCAATCTCCCCCACCTGCGCTACATCACGTGCGCCACCGACCTTGCGACGCACTTGGATAACTGGAAGAAATTTGGATCGCACCCCGTCTGGATGAAAATGAAAGACGATCCACAATACAAAAATAACACGTCGAAGAACACCGCCCGTTTCCTCGTGCCGACGTCCTACTCGCAACTTTGACCGTCGGCGGGCGGTCCGAATCCGCGCCCTTTGACCGGCACTCTCGCCCTCGCCGCCGGTCTGAACAGCTCCCATGAAAACCCGCCCTTGGCAGTTTTTTGGTTTGCTCCTCGTCCTCACGCCTTGGGCTCCGGCCCAAGATGTCCGCTCTGCGCCTTTGCCCGCGGCGTACGCTTCGTCCGCGCCACTCTTCCCCGAGCAGCTCGATGAACTGCTCGGCCCGATCGCACTCTACCCCGACGCCCTGATCGCGATCATGCTCCCCGCGTCGACTGCTCCCTCGGAGATCGTCCTCGCCGCCCGCTACCTCCAAGCAGGGCGCGACACCCTGCAAATCGAGAACCAGCCGTGGGACGACAGCGTGCGAGCCCTCGCCCACTACCCAGACACGATCCGCTGGATGGACGAAAATCTCGCGTGGACGAAACAGCTCGGCGAAAGTTTTCTCGCCCAACCGGACGACGCGATGGCTGCGATTCAGCGCCTGCGCGCCCGCGCCCTCGCCGCGGGCCACCTGTTTTCCAACGCCCAACATCAGGTGGTGACCGAGGGAGGCCTCATCAGCATTTTGCCCGCACAACCCCACGTCATTTACGCCCCTTATTACAGCCCGCAGGTTGTCTATTTCTCGCAGGTCGGTTACGCCTCTTTTGACGCACCTTTTCTCACGTTCGGCAGCGGTTTTTCTTCCGGATGGTGGCTCGCCTATCACTTGGATTGGGGCCAACGCCGCATCTGGGTCGTCGATCAGCACGCGCGCAAACGCCACTGGCAAGAGCACCGCGATTTGCGCCCCGGCCTCCCGCCCCCGCCCGGTCGCCCCGGCTACATCGGCCCGCCGCCTTGGCAGACTTGGCGCCCCTCCGCGCTCCCTCCCCGCCCAACGCGAACGGTCCAGGTCGGGAACCGCACCCAAATCGTGATCGTGCAGCCAGCGCCCTATTCCGGCGCACCGCGATTCAATCGCCCGCCACCGCCGATCTCACCCTCGCAACCGCGCCCAGACCCTCGGCCCCGGCCATCGACCAACGTAGCGCCTGTCCAGCCCCCCGCCACAGAACGGTCCCTCGCACGACCCCTCGTTCCTCCGGTGACGACCGTGCCCCCGCCCGACACCGTCTCGACTCCACCCTCGCCGACAACTCCACCTCATCGCTCCCGAGCAGCGACCCATTCCACTTCGGCCCCCTCCCCCAACCCCGCGCC
>CANIJN010000175.1 GCA_947467625.1 Opitutia bacterium
GACGCGATCAAGATGGACCAGGTCTACGAGATCGCGACCACCGACCGTTTCTCCGCGCTCCTGCTCAACCGCGAACAGCTCGCGAAATCGAACGCCTACTACCACGAGATTCACCCGACGGAAGCCGCCGAGGTCGACGCCCGCCTCGCCGCCGAACGTAAAGCCGCCGAAGCCAAAGCCATCGCCGCCGCCGCCGCAAAAGCCGCCGCCGCCGCCAAATTGGCTGCCCCGGTCGCCCCGAAGCCACCCGCCGTATGAACCTCGCCGTGATCCCCGTAGCCGCGAGCGTGAGCGAATGGTCCGACTCCTTCCTAGAACGTCTCCCGCTGGTCGGCCGCGACTGGCTGACATCTTGGCTCCCCGAGCCGTGGCGCTGGCTCGTCAACAGCCTCCTTTCCATCGCCGTCATTTTGTCCGTCTTCGGCCTGCTCTTCGCCTATGTCACCCTCGCCGAACGCAAGATTCTCGGCCGTATCCAGAATCGCCCCGGTCCCAACCGCACGCCGATCCCGTTTACCAAGCTCCGCTTCTTCGGTCTCGCGCAGCCCTTCGCCGACGGTGTGAAGTCGCTCACCAAAGAAGACGTCGTGCCGCGCGGTGCCGATCACCTGCTGCACTTCCTCGCGCCGGTCGTGTTGCTCGCGTTCTCGATTCTCACCTTCGCCGTCATTCCTTACGGTCGCCACCTCGTCCCCGTCGAACTCAACGCCGGTGTCCTCTACTTCTTCGCCGCCGGTGCCGCCACCGAACTCGCCGTCTTTATGGCCGGCTGGGCGAGCCGCAACAAATACTCCCTCCTCGCGGCCATGCGCGCCCTCGCGCAGCTCATCAGCTATGAACTCCCGCTCCTCCTCGCCTGGGTGCCCGTCGTCCTCGTCGCTGGCTCGCTTTCCACCACCGAAATCGTCGCCGCTCAAGCCGGCTGGCAATTCGACATCATCCCGCATTGGTACGTGTTGACCCCGTGGGGCGCTGCCGGCTTCGCGATTTTTATGATCGCCGCCCTCGCCGAGTCGAACCGCTCGCCGTTTGACTTGCCCGAAGCCGAGAGCGAACTCATCGCCGGTCATCTCACCGAGTATAGCGGTTTCAAATACGCCCTCTTCTTCATGGCCGAATATTTCGGGATGATCGCCCTTAGCGGCATGGCCATCACCCTCTTCCTCGGTGGCTGGCACGCGCCGTCGCCATACTTAGAGTTTATTCCGTCTTACGTCTGGTTTATGGGGAAACTCAGCGCGCTGCTCCTCGGCTTCATCTGGATTCGCGCCACGTTCCCGCGCCTGCGGATGGATCAACTCACGCGTTTCGCTTGGAAATTTCTCGTCCCGCTCGCCCTGATCAACCTGGGCAACGCCGCCTTCTGGTCCCTTTCCCTTCACTGGTCCGGCCCGCTCCAAATTCTCCGCTGGCTCATCAGCGTCCTTGTCGTCGTCGGACCCTTCGTCCTCCTCGGTCGCAAACTCAGCGCTGGAGTCGCCCCGCGCGTGTACCGCTACGCCGTATGAGCAATTTTCGCCCGATCGCCTGTCCCGTAGCCGCGAGCGCCACCCCACGGATTCCGCGCCCGACGCCATGACCGCCGCGCTCGTCCTGATTGCTGTCTTTACGCTCGCGACCGCCGCCGTCGCGCTCTCGTTGCGCAATCTCATCCATAGCGCGCTCCTGCTCAGCGCCAGTTGGTTTGGCATCGCGGCCTTTTATCTCTGGGCCGGCGCCGAGTTCGTGGCCTTCGCCCAGGTGCTCGTCTACGTCGGCGCCGTTTCGATGGTAATCCTCTTCGCCGTACTCCTCACCCGCCGCTCGCGCGCCGACACCGTGATCGGCCCTGACTCCGTCGCTCGCGCGATTTCTGCCGTCATCACCGGCATGGCCGTGTTCGGGGTGCTCGGCGTTGCCATCCTGAAGACGTCGTTTACCCGCTTTTCTCCGGCGGGCGTTCCGGCGCTTCCGGGCGGCACGGGCGTCTCGCCTGTGATTGCTGCGCCCACCGCCACCGTCCGCGACATCGGTATTCAGCTCATGAGTACGCACGCCGCCGCGTTGCTCATCATCGGGATTCTCCTGACCGTCGCCCTCCTCGGTGCCGTTGTCCTCGCCGCCCAAGATGGCTCCGAGTCGAAGCAGGAATCCCCATGAGCCTCGATCCGCTCCCTCTCTGCCTGCTGTTTTCCAGCGCGCTCTTCTGCCTCGGCCTCATTGGCGCGCTCGCTCGCAGCAATACCATACTCGTCCTGCTCGGCATCGAGCTGATGCTCAACGCCGCCAACCTTAACTTCATCGCCTTCTGGCGCTATGGACCCGCTACGTCCCCTGCCACCGGTGTGATGTTCGTAATGTTTTCCATCGCGGTCGCTGCCGCGGAAGCCGCCGTTGGTCTCGCCCTGATCATCGCCGTCTACCGCCACCAAAAAAACATCCGTCTCCAAGAAGCCAACCGACTTAAAGGCTGAGCATGATCGACTACAGATGAATATGGAAAAAATAAATGGATGGGTCCGCTCACCGTTGCCACTCGCGCTTGTCGGGGGAGCGCGCGCTGCCGCTACTCGCGCGCACTTTCCGTCAGGGGACAGGGATCCTGTGGTCTTTTTCATTTCATGAGCCTTTCCGCTCAATACCTTTGGATCATCCCTGCGTTGCCGCTCGTCGCCGCAGCCATCGGGGCGCTCACGCCCCGCAGCGGTCGCAGCCTCGTCGCCGGTGCCGCGATCGTCGCCCTCGTCCTTTCGTTCTTCATTTCCTGCGCCGCACTCAGCACGGCTCTCGCGAATCCCGCCGCGCACCTCACGCACAACTTCATCTGGTTCGAACTCGGCAACGACACCGTGCGCCTCGGTTGGCTGCTCGACCCGCTCACCGCGTTCATGTGCACGATGGTGACGTTTGTCGGTACGCTCATCTTCGTTTTCAGCCTCGGCTACATGCAGGGAGATGAGAACTTCAAACAGTTCTTCTGCTTCCTGAGTCTCTTCGCCGCGGCGATGCTCGGCTTGCTCGTCGCCAATAGTCTCCTGCTCGTGTTCATCTGCTGGGAACTCGTCGGTCTCGCCTCCTATTTGCTCATTGGTTTCTGGTTTCACAAACCGGCCGCCGCCGCCGCCGCGAAAAAAGCTTTTATCACCACGCGAATCGGCGACCTCGGGTTCCTGCTCGGCCTCCTCTGGCTCTACGATTCGGCCGGTTCTCTCCTCCTCTACGACAACGGTAACGGCGTCCTCGAAGCCACCGTCCTCGGCGCGCTCGGTTCCGCTGCAACGGTCTGCGGCCTCAGCGTCGCCAGCGCCATCGGTCTGCTCCTCTTTTGCGGTGCCGTCGGCAAATCCGGCCAGTTCCCGCTCCACGTCTGGTTGCCCGACGCGATGGAAGGTCCGACTCCGGTCTCCGCCCTCATCCACGCTGCCACGATGGTCGCCGCGGGCGTGTTCCTCATGGCGCGCGTTTATCCGCTGCTCACGCCCGACGCGCTGCAGGTGATCGCCATCATCGGAGCCATCACCGCCCTCCTCGGAGCGACCATCGCGGTCGCCCAATACGATCTCAAACGCATCCTCGCTTTCTCCACCGTCTCCCAACTCGGCTACATGATGCTCGCGATCGGCGTGGGTGCGCCGAGCGCCGCGATCTTCCACCTGCTCACTCACGCGTTTTTCAAAGCGCTGCTCTTCCTCGGTGCGGGTTCCGTCATTCACGCCGCGCACCACGAGCAGGACATCCGTCAACTCGGCGGACTTTCAGTGAAGATGAAGCTCACCTTCTCTACGTTCGCCATCGGTACGATGGCCCTCGTCGGCGTGCCGCTGTTCTTCTCCGGTTTTTGGAGCAAGGAAGCTATCCTCCACGCCGCGCACGCCACTGCCGGTTCCCACTTCCCCTTTTACGCCGCACTGGTGGGTGTCGTTCTCACCGCGTTCTACAACACCCGCTTGATGGCAGAAACGTTCTTCGGCCATGCGCGCAGCCACGCCGCCGAACACGCGCACGAAAATTCCGCCGTCATGACCACTCCGCTCGTCATCCTCGCCTTTTTCGCCATCGCCCTCGGTTTCCTCGGCACGCCCGCCTACCCGTGGCTCCAAGCCCGCCTCAGCGGTGAAACCGCCGTGCATGGTCACTCACTCCTCGATGGCGTCGGGCTCCTGGTACTCTCCAGTGTCCTCGTCGCCGTCGGCATCGGCGCGGGTTTTACCCTCTATGGTCGCACGCGCCGCCTCCGCACCAAAGCCACCGCGCCCGACCCGCTCGCCATCGCCGCTCCGCGTACCCACGCGTTCCTGGGCGACCGTCTGAAATTCGACGAGCTTTATGCCGCCACCTTCGGCGTCGTGAACACGCTCCTCGCCACGGCCTCCGACTGGTTCGACCGCTACGTGTGGGGCGGCATCGTGCACTTTTTTGCTCTCCTCGGTGAATTCTCGGGCACGGTCAACCGTGAGGCCGACGAACAGGGCCTCAATGGCGGCTTCGATGCCACGAGCGAAACACTCCGCGCCACCGGCCAAGCCTACTCCCGCGCCCAAACGGGCGACGCCCACGGCTACCTCCGTTTCCTCGCCATCGGCTTCGTTGTCCTCGCACTCGTCGCGATGTTGGGAGGTGTCGCATGAACCCACTCCCGCTCCTCTCCCTCGTTGTATTCACTCCTTGGCTCGGCGCCGCCGTCCTCGCGCTCCTTCGTGGCATCAGCCCCGCCACCACGCGCGCCCTCACGCTCGCCTTCTCGCTCTCCACGCTCGCGCTCTCCGGCCTCCTCCTCTTCCAGTTTGATCCCCATTCCCTCTCTCCCCAATTCGTCGAGCGCCACCCGTGGATCGTGGCCCTCAACGTCCACTATCACCTCGGCCTCGACGGCCTGAGCCTCCTCCTCGTCCTCCTCACCGGCCTCATCACCCCCGCCGCCCTCCTCGCCTCCTGGTCCCACCTCTCCCCCTCTCTCCCCCTCCCCCTCTCTCCGTCTTCCTCCCCGCGCCTCTTCGGCTCCCTCTTCTTGCTCCTCCAAGGGGCCGCCCTCGGTGTCTTCCTCGCCCTTGATTTTTTTCACTGGTTCCTCTTCTGGGAACTCAGCCTCGTCCCCGCGTTTTTCCTGATCAAGCTCTGGGGCGGTCCCGGTGCGCCGCGCGCCGCGTATCAATTTGTTGTCTACACGATCGGCGGCAGCGCGTTTATGCTCGTCGGTTTCGCCGCCCTCTTTGTCGCCACCGGCACGCTTGATTTCGCCCAACTCGCCCAACTGGGCCGCGATGGCACGCTCGCCGTGAAACTCTCCGGCGGCGCCCATGAGGTCGTGTTCCTCGGCGTTCTCCTCGGCTTCGCCGTCAAGGTCCCGCTGTGGCCCTTCCATACGTGGCTCCCCGCGACCTACGCCGAAGCCCCGACCGGTGCTGCGATGTTCCTTACCGGTGTCATGTCGAAGATGGGCGTCTATGGTTGCATCCGGATTCTCTGGCCGATCTTTCCCACACCTTTGCACAACGCTGCACCGTGGCTCATCGTCCTCGCCCTCGGCGGCGTGGTCTTCGGCGCCTTCGCTGCCATAAAGCAAACCGACCTCAAGCGCATGGTCGCCTACTCGTCCATCAATCACCTCAGCTACTGCCTGCTCGCGCTGTTCGCTGTTTCCTACGCTACGGACCGCAACGTCGCCACCGGTCCCGCCGTGTCCGCCGCGTTCAGCGGCACGCTCCTCCAAATGTTCAATCACGGCCTCTCCGCCGCCGCCCTCTTTGCTTGCGTCGGCGTTTTGCAAACGCGCAAAGCCCACGCGCTTTCCCTCCCGAGTAGTGGCACGGGCGTCCCGCCCGTGAGCCTGCACGATTTCGGTGGCGTGCGCACCGCCGCGCCGATCCTCGCCGGGTTGTGCGGCCTTTCCCTGTTCTCTTCGCTTGGTCTTCCCGGCCTCAATGGCTTCGTCGGTGAGTTCCTCATTTTCCGCGGCGTCTTCGGCCTGCATCCGGTCGCTGCGGCCATCGCCACGCTGGGTCTCCTCGCCACCGCCCTGTTTCTCCTGACTTTTTGGCAACGCGTCTTTCACGGCCCGCGCGCCGGCGTCACCGCCACCGCCTTCGCTGAACTCAACCCCATCGAACTCGCGACCCTCCTCCCGCTCGCCGCGCTGATGGTCGTGTGCGGTCTTTTCCCCGGCCTGCTCACCGGTCTCTTCAATCCGCTCATCACCTCGTGGGCCGACCACCTCACGTTGCCATGAACGCGCTCCCGTTGACGATTTACGTCTCCTTCGTCGGCGCCCTCCTGGCGCTCGCAGCAGGTACACGTTCACACGGTGCCGCTCGCTGGATCGCTCTGCTCACCGCGCTCACGTCCTTTGCGCTGACGCTGCTCGCCGCGTCGTCGTTTGCTCCTTCGCCCGGACTCCAAACGATCATCGACCTCCCGTGGATCGCCGAACTGGGTATTCGCTACCACCTCGGGGCCGACGGTATCAGCCTCACGCTCCTCGTGCTTACCGGTCTCGCCGCCACCGTCGGCGTCCTTTTCTCGTGGAACATCGAGCACCGTGTCGGTGAATTTTTCGCGCTTTACCTCACTCTCATTGGCGGCGTGTTCGGCGTGTTTCTGAGTGCTGACGCGTTTACGATGTTCGTCTTCTACGAGATCGCGATTGTCCCTAAATATTTCCTGATCGCGAACTGGGGCTCGCCCGCCACGCGTGAGCACGCCGCGATGAAGCTCGTTCTCTATTCGTTCGCCGGCAGCGCCCTGGTCCTCGCCGGTCTCCTTTGGGCCAACGCCGCCGCCGTCGCCCAGGGCTCCGTTTCCAGCTTCTCCTTGAACGACCTTGCTGCTGCCGCCACGCACTTTTCGCGCGGCGAACAGATCGGCCTCTTCGCCCTCGTCTTCACTGGCTTTGCCGTCCTCGCCGGTATGTTTCCTTTCCATACGTGGGCGCCCACCGGCCACGTCGCCGCGCCCACCGCCGCCTCGATGCTCCTCGCCGGTGTCGTCATGAAACTCGGTGCCTACGGTTGCCTCCGTGTCGCCATGCCGCTTTTCCCCGTTGGACTCGCCTTCTGGCAACCCACCATCGCCGCCCTCGCCATCATCGGCATTTTCTACGCTGGCTTCATTGCCCTCGTGCAGGACGATTTTAAATTCGTCATCGGCTACTCGAGCGTGAGCCACATGGGCTTCGTGCTCCTCGGTCTCGCCGCCGCCAATGCCACCGCCGTCGCCGGTGCCGTGCTCCAAATGTTTTCGCATGGCGTGATTGCCGGTCTGCTCTTCGCCGTCGTTGGGCGCATGGTTTACGAGCGCACCCATACCCGCCAACTCGCTGATCTGCGCCAGCTCCCACTCCATCGCTTGCTCCCGTTTGCCGCCCTCACCTTCGTGCTCGCCGGTCTCGCTTCGATGGGTATGCCCGGCTTCAGCGGCTTCCCCGCTGAACTCACCATTCTGGTTGGCGTTTGGAAAACGTCCCCGGCGTGGGCCCTCTTCGCCGGTGGCGGCATTCTCGTCGCCGCCGCCTTCACCCTCCGCGCCATCCAAGTCTCTTTCTTCGGGTCGACCCCACTCTCTCGGGTAGCGGCGAGCGCCAGCGAGTCGACCCACGCTGGCTCCCTTCACCACTACGAACCCATCACCCTCGCTGAAAAAGTCGGCACCGCCCTCCTCCTCGCCGCGACCGTCTACATCGGTCTCAAGCCTGACGTGCTCCTCGACTGGATCACCCCCGCGCTCCAATCGCCGCTCATGCAAGCTGCGCTAAAAGGAGGTTCGCTGTGAACTACACCGAACTTCTTCGCGCCATGGTTCCCGAAGCGGCGCTCGTCATGGGCGCGTTATTCGTACTCACCTTCGACCTCGCGTTTGGCCGCCGCCGCACCCTCGAGCGTCGCCTTTACCTCGCGGTGATCAACGGCACCGCCGCCGTGGTCGCCGCGATGTATGGCGCGTTCTCCAGCGGTCTCGCTGACTCCGTTTTTGGCGGTGTGCTCATCCTCGATGAACTCACCATGGCCACCCGCCTCGGCGTCCTCGTGCTCGCTTGGATTACGCTGACCCTCGCCGGCAGCACCGCGCGCTTCAGCCACCCGGCCGAATTTGTTGCCATCGTCCTCTTCGCCACCGCAGGTTTCACCTTGATGGCCGCCGCGCAACAACTGCTCGTCGCCTTCGTCGCTCTCGAACTCGCCAGTCTCTCGCTCTACATCCTCGCGGGCTTCGACAAATCAAAACCCGAGTCCGCCGAGGCCGCGTTGAAATATTTTCTCTTCGGCGGCATGTCGGCGGCGTTTCTCCTCTTTGGTTTCAGCCTGATCTACGGCCTCACCGGCTCCATCGAGCTCCACGAAATTTCCGCCCACCTCGCGGGTCATCCGCCGACTCCACTCCTCTCCGTCGCCCTCGTCATGGTCCTCGTCGCCTTCGGCTTCAAAGCCGCCGCCGCCCCCTTCCACCTTTGGGCACCCGACGTCTACGAAGGTGCACCGGTCTCGTCTGCTGCTCTCATCGCCTCGGCCTCGAAACTTGCCGGCCTCACGCTCTTCGTCCGTCTCCTGTGGCCCGGCTTCGGACCCGGCGCCGGCAACGTCTCGACGGCCGCCGGTGCACCCGGCTGGCTGGCGATCGTTGCGTGCCTTTCCGCCGCCTCGCTCCTGCTGGGAAATTTTGCCGCCCTCGCCCAGTCCAATCTCCGCCGCCTACTCGCCTATTCCGCCATCGCGCACGCCGGGGTTATGCTCCTTGGCGTGATCGCCGCCGGCGACGCCGGCAACGGTCCACTTTTCTATTACGTTTTCACTTACGGCATCGCCACCGTCGGCGCGTTCGGCGTCATCGCCGTCATTGAACGCACGACGCCTTGTCAGCGGATCACCGATCTCGCCGGGCTCTATCGCCGCTCGCCGCTCCTCACCGGTTGCCTCGCGATTTACATCCTCTCGCTCGCCGGTATGCCGCCGCTCGCGGGATTCTTTGGAAAATTCATCGTGTTCGCCGCCGCTCTCAAGCTCGGCGGTCTCGCTGGCCCCGCTGGTTGGCTCGCGATCCTGGCGATTTTCCTGAGCGCCGTGGCGCTTTACTATTACCTCGTGATTCTGAAACAGGCCTTGGTCGTCGCCCCGGCTGCGGCGATTTCTGGTGACACCGTGACGAACCGTATAACGGTCCCCGCCGACGCGGCCATTGTGCTCGTGTTTGCCGCGTTGATCTTGGTTGTGCTCGGACTTTCCCCCTCGCTGGTGCTCCGGATTTTTTGACGTGGGGCACCGAAATCTGCGACACGATTGCCTTCAATGCCGTCCGTGGTCTGCGTCGTCGGCGTGGAGGCCAACGTTTCGACTCTGCGCCGTCGGGTCATCATCATGTTGAAATATCCGCGGCCCGGTGCGGTGAATCAGGGTCGGCGCAGGCGGTTGGGCCGGGAGAGAACCGACACGGCGAGCGTGCGACAAGGGCCAGCAATCGGCCGCGCGTGGTGTTGTTGCGGTTAGATTGACGCTGTCCGGGAGTGTTCAGCGGCTGAATATTCCTTTGGGTCTCTGCACGCAGACTGCCAGCCCGGGCACCCTGTGAAGCGGGTGGCAAAGGAATGGCGACCGACTGGAAACGCGAGGAACTGCACATGATGATTCCCGCAGACTTAGGGTTCGGCGGATTGAAAGGCCGCAGCTCAGAATTCTGCGGAGTCCTGAATCTGTGGGTTTCCTGTTAGGCCGAGTGGTTTCACCGTTTTGTGGCTCAGGTTTTTGCCTCAACGATTTCCTGAGCAATGTTTGCAGAACACTTGACCCCATACCCCAAAGAGCCCGCCTCGCTGCTTCTACGACGGGGAGCGCGGTGCAACAAGGTTGGGCAGGGACAGGGTGCAAATGGGTAAGAGGGGTCCGTTTTTATGACCGTTCGTGAAAATCAGGGTGGTTTTCCCTTGGTCACTCACCTAGATACGTGCTCTTCCTTATGGCCAAAACACACTCTGACATTGGACTCATCGGCCTTGCCGTGATGGGTCAAAACCTTGCCCTCAATATCGCCGACCACGGCTTCCGTATCTCGGTGTACAACCGCACGGTCGAGAAAACCGAGAAGTTCGTCGCCGAAAATTCCGGGACTCCCGGCGGTCTCATCGGGGCCAAGACGCTCCCTGAATTCGTCGCTTCCCTCGCGAAGCCGCGCAAGATGATCATTCTCGTGCAGGCCGGAAAAGCCACCGATGCCGTGATCGATAGCCTCGTTCCGCTGCTCGAAGCCAACGATATCGTCATCGATGGCGGCAACGCTCTGTGGACCGACACCATCCGCCGGGAAAAGGCGCTGAAGGAAAAAGGCCTCCGCTTCATCGGCTCCGGCGTGTCCGGCGGCGAAGAAGGTGCCCGCTTCGGCCCGGCCCTCATGCCCGGTGGCGATCGCGCAGCTTACAAAGAACTCGCCCCGATCTGGAATGCCATCGCCGCGAAGGTCGATGCGAAGACCGGTAAGCCCCTCTCGGGCGCTGCGCCCGGCAAGCCCGTGGTGGGCGGCGTCCCCTGTGCCACCTACATCGGCGAAAATGGCGCCGGCCATTACGTCAAGATGATCCATAACGGTATCGAGTATGGTGATATGCAGATGATTTGTGAGGCTTATGCCCTCATGCAAGGCCTCCTCGGTATGAAGGCCGCCGAGATGGGCGAGATCTTCAGCGAATGGAATGCGGGCGCGCTCGACAGCTTCCTCATCGAAATCACCGCCGATATCCTCAAGCAGAAGGATCCGCTCACGAAAAAGAAAGCCTTCGTCGACATCGTTCTCGATACCGCCGGTCAAAAAGGCACCGGTAAATGGACTTCCACGAACGCCCTCGACTTGGGTGTCCCCGCTCCGACCATCGCGGAATCTGTCTTTGCCCGCTGCCTTTCTGCCATCAAGGAAGAGCGCGTCGCCGCCTCGAAGATTCTCAAAGGCCCCGGTAAGAAATACCGGGGCTCCAAGAAGGCGCTCATTGCTGCGATCCACGACGCCTTGTATTGCTCCAAGATTTGCTCCTATGCCCAAGGTTTCCAGCTCATGCGCACCGCGCAGAAGGAGTACAACTGGACCCTCAACTTCGGCGAGATCGCTCAGATTTGGCGCGGTGGCTGTATTATTCGCGCTGCGTTCCTGCAGAAGATCACCGAGGCTTACGTCCGGAATCCGCAGCTCGCGAACCTCCTGCTTGATTCGTATTTCAACAAGACCGTGAAGAAGGCGCAGGAAAATTGGCGCAAGGTCGTCTCGCTTTCCGCCGAGTGTGGGGTGCCTGCGCCGACGTTCGCCTCTGCGCTGGCGTACTACGACAGCTACCGTTCCGCCCGCCTCCCCGCTAATTTGCTCCAAGCCCAGCGTGACTATTTCGGCGCGCATACCTACGAGCGCACCGACAAGCCCCGCGGCAAGTTCTACCATATCGATTGGCCCGAAAAAGTTCGCCCACAAATCGAAATCTAAGGCGGAGCAAAGCGTGGTTTCTTTTCGGCGCGGTCTTCGGACCGCGCCTTTTTATGTCCAGTGCAACGACGACCCAAAAATGTGCTGCGGCTCGCGGCTTGGCCGATCAGCCGTTGCGTTGCCAGTCGAGTTTGTGGCTGTCGATCCAGCGGTAATGATCCGCATAGTGGAGGCCGGCGGACGAATTCTCGTCGAGGATCACGGTCGCGCGCGGGTGGAGTTGCAGCGCGGAGCCAGGGCAAATCGCGGCGAGTGGGCCTTCGACCATGTGTTCGACGGCGCGGACTTTGGCGGGGCCGAAGGCGAGCAGCAGACAGCGTCGCGCGTCGAGAATGGTACCGATGCCCATCGTGAGCGCGTGCTTCGGCATCGCGTCGAAGGAACCGAAGACGGCGCTATTATCTCGGAGTGTCTGCTCGGAGAGGATCTTGATCCACGTGCGCGAACGCAGCGAGCCGGTGGGTTCGTTGAAACCGATGTGCCCGTTGCGGCCGAGGCCGAGGAGCTGGATGTCGATCCCGCCGGC
>CANIJN010000176.1 GCA_947467625.1 Opitutia bacterium
CGCCACTGGCAAGAGCACCGCGATTTGCGCCCCGGCCTCCCGCCCCCGCCCGGTCGCCCCGGCTACATCGGCCCGCCGCCTTGGCAGACGTGGCGCCCCTCAGCGCTCCCTCCCCGCCCACCGCGAACGGTCGACGTTGGGCACCGCACCCAAATCGTGATCGTGCAGCCAGCGCCCTATTCCGGTGCACCGCGATTCAATCGCCCGCCGCCGCCGATCTCATCAGCGCAACCGCGCCCGGAGCCCCGGCCCCGGCCATCGACCGAGGTACCGGCTGTCCGGCCCCCCGCCACAGAACGGTCCTTCGCACGACCCCTCGTTCCTCCGGTGACGACCGTGCCCCCGCCCGACACCGTCTCGACTCCACCCTCGCCGACAACTCCACCTCATCGCTCCCGAGCAGCGACCCATTCCACTTCGGCCCCCTCCCCCAACCCCGCGCCCGTCTCGTCCACGCTCACATTTATTCCCGCCGGGGCTCCAGCCGCGACGGTCTCCTCGCCAGCCCCGCCGCCGTCGCGCCCGAGTGAAACCCGCAGCGATCAGCCCGTACGAAACCGGCCCCCACGCGACGATCGGCCCGCCCCCACCGCGCCGCGAACCACGGCCGAGTCCCGCGGACGCCCCGCCCCGGCGCCATCGCCAACGCCCTCCGCTGCCGCCACGCCCGCCCCAACCGCCGCGCCCCCTGCTCCGACCGCCCGACCCGCTCCTCCTGCCGCCGAAGCAGACGACCGTCGGAACCGGAAGCCCGACGAACAGGCACGGTAGCATTCCCGTTGCGCACACGGTGTCCGCGAAAACCTCGCCCACCGTGAATGCCCGGATCACCCCGCCCTTGAACGGCGACGCCTGCGGCCCGCATTGACTCTTAGTCGGGGCGACGGCCCCTTGATAGCCTTCATGGCTTCGTCTGCACTTCCCACCGCTCCCCTCGCGCCCCTCTCCGGATCGCCGACCGCGGACGTCGTGATGGACCGCTTCCTCGCGGTCGCCGCCGCGCGTGGACTCGAACTCTACCCCGAGCAGGAGGAGGCGATCCTCGAACTCTTCGCCGGCCACAACGTCGTCCTCAACACCCCCACGGGCTCCGGCAAATCGCTCGTCGCCGCCGCCCTCCACTTCAAGGCCCTGTGCGCCGGCGAACGCTCCGTCTACACCTGCCCCATCAAGGCGCTGGTGAACGAAAAATTTCTCTCACTGTGCCGCGATTTCGGCCCCGAGCACGTCGGCATGATGACCGGCGACGCCTCCGTAAATCCTCGGGCGCGCATCCTCTGCTGCACCGCCGAAATCCTCGCCAACATCGCGCTGCAGCGCGGTGCCACGAGCGATGTGCGCGCCGTGATCATGGACGAGTTCCACTACTACTCCGACGCCGAGCGCGGCTACGCGTGGCAAGTCCCGCTCCTCACGATGCCGGGGACGCGGTTCCTCCTCATGTCCGCCACCCTCGGCGCCACGGAATTTTTCGAAAAGGAAATGACCCGCGTGACCGGCGCCCCGAGCGTCACCGTGCGGAGTGACCGCCGCCCTGTGCCATTGGAATTCGAATACAGCGAAACGCCCCTGACCGAACGCATCGCCGCCCTCCTCGAAGCCAAACGTGCCCCGGTCTATCTCGTTTACTTTACGCAGCGCTCCGCCAGCGAAGCCGCGCAAAGCATGATGAGCCTCAACGTCTGCTCAAAGGAGGAAAAAGCCACTCTGCAAGCCGCCCTCGAAGGCGTCCGTTTCAACAGCCCCTACGGCAAGGAAGTGCGCCGCTGGCTCCGTCACGGCATCGGCGTCCACCACGCCGGGCTCCTCCCTAAATATCGTATCCTCGTCGAGCAGCTCGCGCAAAAAGGTCTGCTCAAACTCATCTGCGGCACCGACACCCTCGGCGTTGGCATCAACGTACCAATCCGCACCGTCGTCTTCACGCAGCTCTGGAAATATGACGGCAAGAAGGCCGCCGTCCTCACCGTGCGCGATTTCCGCCAGGTCGCGGGCCGCGCCGGCCGCAAGGGCTACGACGACAAAGGCTACGTCATCGCCCAAGCGCCGGAATACATGATCGAGAACAAGCGCGCCGAAGAAAAAGCCGCCGGTGATCCGAAGAAGCAGAAAAAACTCGTGAAGCAGCGTGCCCCCGAGGGCAGCGTCGGCTGGGACATCAAAACCTTCGAACGTCTCCAGACTGCGCCGTCCGAGGGCCTCGTCTCGCGCTTCGATATTTCCCACGGCATGTTGCTTCTCGTCTTGAGTCGCGAGTCGGACGGTTGCCGCGCGATGCGTCAGCTCATCACCGATTGTCACGAAACGCCGCACAAGAAGCGCGCCCTGCGTACCCGCGCGTGGCAACTCTTCCGCGCCCTCGTCGACCGCCAGATCGTCGAGTTCCTCCCCCGTAGCGGCGAGCGCCAGCAAGCCGTCCCCTCCGGTCTCCCCCGTAGCGGCGAGCGCCAGCAAGCCGACCCCTCCGTCCGCAAACTCCGCGTCAACCTCGAGCTCCAGGACGATTTCTCCCTCCACCAAGCCCTCTCGCTCTACCTCATCGACACGCTTCCGCTCCTAAACAGTGGCGCGGGTCGCCCGCCCCGTATTGCCGAGGCTTCCTCCGAGTCTCTCCATGATTCCGAGCCCACGGGACAGGAGACGATTCCGGAGAACCGTCCCGAGACCCGCGCGCCGAATCCTGACTACCCGTTCGACGTGCTGACGCTCTGCGAGTCCATCGTCGAAGACCCTGACCAGATTCTCCGCCGCCAGATCGACAAACTGAAGGGCGAAAAAATCATGGAATTGAAAGAAGCCGGCGTCCCCTACGAGGAGCGCATGGAAAAACTCGAAGCCATCGAGCACCCGAAGCCGCTCCGCGAATTCCTCTACGAGACGTTCAACGCCTTCGCCGCCGCGCACCCGTGGATCAATCAGGAAAACGTCCGCCCAAAATCCATCGCGCGAGAAATGTTCGAGCGCTACCGCTCGTTCTCCGACTACGTGAAGGACTACGGCCTCGAGCGCTCCGAAGGCCTCCTCCTCCGCCATCTTTCGCAAGTGTGGAAAGTCCTCAGCCAAACCGTCCCCGAGTCCGCAAAAACCGCAGAGGTCGTCGAAATGGAAGACTACTTCCGCGAACTCATCCGCGGCATCGACTCCAGCCTCCTCGAAGAATGGGAGCGCCTCAAGAATCCCGACTTCGTCGCCGCCACCACGAGCGACACCGACAAGCCGGCGCGCCCCGCCAGCTTCGACATTACGCGCGACGCTCCGACCTTCCGCCGCCTCGTGCGCACCGCGATCTTCGGGTTCCTGCAAGACATCGCCGCCCGCGAATTCGACAGCGCCCTCTCCCGCCTGCGCACCGGCGAAGCCGCCGCACCCGCGGACCACGACCCTATCTCCCCCGACGCCCGCAAACTTGAGGCCGTGTTCGCCGCCTACTTCGACGCCCGCACCCGTTTCCGGCTCGACCCCGAAGGCCGCAGCGCGAAACACACGCATTGGTCCGAAGACAACGCAGCCCCCGCCGCCGACGGCGGTAAAGAGTGGCTCGTCGCCCAAGTCCTCATCGACGCCGAAGAGCAAAACGACTGGGAAGCCACCTTTACCATCTCGCTCGCGGAATCCCGCGCTCAAAACCGCGCGGTCCTGAGCTTCAGCGGCGTCGGCCCCATCGGCACTCAGCCCGCCGGCGAAACCGCGAATCCGAGCTAGTATTACTCCGTTATTTTCCTCTGAAAAAACGTCTCTTAAAAGTGTCACGTATTACGTGACACTCCCTACGGGAATTCGGTTTTTTTTGGCAATGAACTTAACCGAGTAATATTAGCCGCACCCGTTCGGCGCTGAGAATCAACGCGATTCCCTCCGCCTCTTTCCGACCCCACGTTCGGCCTCACCAACGCCGGCTTTCCAAAACGTCAGATTCGACCGCTCGGTGGTCAACGTGGGTGCACGGACCTTCTCAGATATGACCTTCTCGGATACGGGCGATCTGGGGCGGTTTCGCGCACCCGTGCCTCAGTTTTCCTTCGCCGCCGCCTGCTTTTTCTTTCCTCCCTTTTTCACGTTCTCTGCGGGCCCAGGCCCGGTCGGCGCCGTGCCCGCGATTTTCTCCTCCTGCGCCTGCAGCCACGTATCGTAGGCTTTTTGTCGGCCGGCCATATAACGGTAGGTATCGAAGATCGCTCCGTTGCCCAACGCCCGCGGATCCTTTTCCTCGACGAGCAGCGTCATCATGCGGGCGCGCATCGTCTGCAACGTGCCGCCGTAGGCGAGGTCGTGCGCGAGGTTAATCACGCCCTCAGGATCGCGCCGCAAATCGTAAAGTTCGTCCGGCTGCCGCTTGCCAAAGGACAGCTCGTAGAAGTGACCGCCCAGAGTCTTGAGCAATTCCTTCGTCGGACTGGGGTCGCAGTTACCAAAATCCGTCTCCGGATTTCCAACCGGCCAGCGGTCGGGATGGAAATTATGGACGTAGAGAAAATCTTTCGTCTGGAGCGCGCGCACGGGATAGCCCTGATCGTTGGGCCGCCCGAGATCGTGGCGCTCCTTGCCGACGAGCATTTCGCTGCGGTTCTCGATCCAGCCTGACTGTGGCGAACGCAATAGCGTCGCGAGGCTCCGGCCGGTAATCTGCGGATGCGGCGCGAGCCCAGCGATTTCCAGGTACGTCGGAGCGAAGTCGCGCACATTGATGAAGTCCTCCACCACGCGTCCGGGCTTGATCGCTTTGCCCCAACGCATCGCGAGCGGCAGACGGAAACCGTCGGCGTGAATCTGACCTTTCACATAGGGAAACGGCATCCCGTGGTCCGACGTCACGATGACCAGCGTATTCTCCAGCTCCCCGCAAGCCTCCAGCGACGCGAGCGCTTTGCCGATGAACGCGTCGGCCCACTCGACCTCGATGGCGTAGTCGGCGAGGTCACCTCGCACGATGGCCGTATCCGGTAAATAGGACGGTACCGTCACGTCGGGCAGTTTTTTTCCGAGGCGCACCCCCGAGTTCGGCTCATAGCCGCGATGCGGCTCGTGAAAGCCCATCCAAAAACAAAACGGCTTCCCAGCCGCTCGCTGCTGCAAGAAGGCGTCGAAATTTTTCCCGTAGTCGTTCCGGTTGATCCCGGCAGCGACCGGTGCATTCACCTGACCGTCAAAGCTCGGGCCCGCGGGATTGCGGGTGCGTTTCGCCTGCGTCTTGAAATCGCCCGGCCCCCAGCCTTTGCCCGTGAGCCCGACCGTGTAGCCCGCTCGCTCCAACAAATCTGGATACACCTCGAAGCCCTCGGGAAAAAGCCCGTTGTGCGAGACCGCCTCCTTCAGTTGCCAACTGTTGCGCCCAGTGAGGATGGTCGCGCGGCACGGGCTGCACTTCGGATTCGACGTAAACGCATTCTTGAACAACACGCCCTCGCGCGCCACGCGATCGAAGTGCGGCGTCTTCACCCACGTCGAACCGTAGGCTCCGGCGTGTTGCCAACCCCAGTCATCGAAAATAATGAAGAGGATGTTCGGCCGCGCTTCGGCCACTGCCGCCGACACGGTTAAGCCAGCAAAAGAAAGCATCAGGCCCAGCAGCCATGGCAGCAGGCAACGAGACGCGTGAGATCGGGGAGGGTGAACCATAGGGACGGTGGGTTGAAGCTAAACAGCCGGAGGGAACCCGCTTCGGACGAAGCGGAGCTCCGGACGCGCAGCACTCAAAACAACGGGGCGAGCAAGTGCGAGGCTAACGTCTGAAATCCAAAAGTGGGCGGTAGCGGCAGCCCCAGAGCCCATCCGACCTGGACCACAGTCCGGCTCGATTTCACGAAGCCAGCGGAGCCGGCGGCTAAAACGCGCTCCTCCCCATTTGACCTTCACCTCGGCCACACCCACGCTCTGCCCTCTTACATGGCCGATTTCCTCGAAGACAAACGCCCCGCCAAACTCGAACGCGCCTTTCTCGTGGGCGTCCAAACGACCGATATGAAGGATGGCGAGGGCGCCGAACTCCTCCTTGAGCTCACCGAGCTCGTTGAAAATCTCCGCCTCACCGTCGCACGTACCGAACTCGTTAATCTTCGCCGCGCCACCCCCGCCCTCCTCCTCGGCACCGGCAAGGCCAAGGAACTCGTCGAACAGGCCAAGGCCGACGGCGCCGACGTCATTGTTTTCGACGAGGCCCTCTCGCCCGCGCAACAACGCAACTGGGAGAATCTCTCCGGCCTCGCCGTGATCGATCGCCAGGAGGTCATTTTGGAAATTTTCGCCGATCGCGCACACACGCGCGAGGCCACGCTCCAAGTTGCCCTCGCCCGGATGCAGTACTCACTGCCACGCCTCACGCGCGCTTGGACCCATCTTTCGCGGCAGCGCGGCAAGGGCGGTTTGGGCGGCGAGGGTGAAACGCAGCTGGAGAACGATCGCCGCACAGTGCGTGATCGCATCACGCACCTCAAGGCCGAGCTGCGGAGCGTCGTGCTGCAACGCAGCGTGCAACGCACCAAACGCCAGCGCGTCCCCATCCCGACTTGCGCCATCGTCGGCTACACCAACGCCGGTAAATCCACGTTGCTCAACTCCCTCACCGGCGCGCACGTCCTCGCGGCCGACAAACTCTTCGCCACCCTCGACCCGACCACGCGCCAGCTGGTCCTCCGCGGCAATCAAAAGCTCCTCGTCACCGACACCGTCGGCTTCATCCGTCGCCTCCCCCACGGTCTCGTCGAGGCCTTCAAGGCCACGCTCGAAGAAGTGATCGTAGCCGATTTTCTGGTTCACGTACTCGACGTCTCGAATCCGAACTTCGAGGAACACCACAAAACCACGCTCAGCGTGCTCGGTGAGCTCGGAGCCGGCGACCAGACCATCGTCACCGTTTTCAATAAACTCGACCTCGCGGATGCCGCGATGCTCCAACGCGCCCACCGTCTCGTGCCCGACGCGTTGTTGGTGAGCGCCCACACCAAGGCAGGCCTCGACACGCTCGAAGCCCGCTGTGTGGAACTCATCGCCGATTCCCTCGCCGAGACCGAACTCATCATCCCGCACAGCCGCTACGACGTCGTCGCTCGGCTCCACAAACTCGGCCACATCCACGAGCAGGAACACGAGGACGACGGCGTCCACATCAAAGGCCGCTTCCCCGCCACTCAAGCCGGGTTCTTCGCGCCTTTTGTAGTGAAAAAATAACGACGCCGGTCGCCGCCTTCGGTCGCGCTGGCCAAGCCAGCAGGCGATCCGGGTGCCGGGCTCCCGGTTTTATTTCACGGCTCTGCTCCGAATTTCACGAGCAGCACCCGCTGACTTTAGCCGGAGACGACCCGAGGAAAGGGCCACCAACCGTCGGCCCTTACAGCGCGTCGTAGATCTGCACCTTCGTCCAGAAACTCTTGAACGTCGCGATAAACGCCAAGTGGATCGGATCGACCTGATAAAAATCGTGCCCCGCGAGGTCCTTCACGACCACCGTGAGTCCAAACGAATACGAGTCGTCAATGATCGGGCGCTTCACCGTCCCAGCGGGTGTGCCGACATAGCACTTTTCGACGGATTTGATCGAGCCGAGCGATTCGACTCCCTTGCGGAAATCGGCGAGCTGGGCGGTGGTGAGATCGGCGCGGAGCCAGAAGTAGACAGTATGGACGAGCATAGAGTACCAAACTCAGCCAGCGGCCTCCCGCTTGGCAAGCTCTTCGCCAACAGGGAAAATCATCGGCATTTCCGCGGTCTGCGATGCGGAGAAAATCTGCGGTGCACGCGCCAGCTCAGCACTCCAACACCCGCGCCCGCACCGCTCGTTCCAGCGCCGAGGTCGCACCATTTTCACAGTTGCCACCCCCATCGCCCGCTCGCTCTTGTCAGCTGGTTTCACCGTCCCCCTTGTTACCATGAAATTCCCTCTTCTCCTGACTTTTCGTACCTTTGCCGCGCTCACTGTGCTGGCTCTCGCCGCCCACGCCGCACCCGCCATCAAGATCGGATTCTTGGTGAAGCAACCCGAGGAGCCGTGGTTCCAGCTTGAGTGGACGTTCGCCGAACAGGCGGCGAAGGAGTTCGGCTTCACCCTCGTCAAGATTGGCGCGATCGACGGCGAAAAAACGCTCTCGGCCATCGACAACCTCGCCGCGGGCGGCGCGCAGGGTCTCATTATTTGTACACCCGACACCCGCCTCGGGCCCGCCATCGTCGCCAAGGCCCGCGGGGCCGGCCTCAAGCTCCTCGCCGTCGACGATCAGTTCATCGGCGCCAACGGTCAGCCTATGACCAAGGTGCACTACCTCGGTATCTCGGCCGGAAAGATCGGCGAAGACGTGGGCAAGACCCTCGCCGCTGAGATGAAGAGACGCGGCTGGACACCGGCCGACACCGCCTTGTGCGCCGTCACCTATGACGAGCTCGCCACCGCCAAGGCCCGCACGGACGGCGCGATCTCGTCGCTCCTCGGCGCCGGCCTCCCGCAAAACCGCATCTTTAAGGCCCCGGTCCGCACCACCGATATTCCCGGCTCGCTCGACGCCGCCAACATCCTTCTCACCCAGCAGCCCAACGTGAAGCACTGGCTCGTCTGTGGCTCCAACGATAACCTCGTCCTCGGCGGCGTCCGTGCTCTCGAGGGCCGAGGCTTCACCGCCGATACCGCCGTCGCCGTCGGCATCAACGGCACCGATTGCATCGTCGAACTCGAGAAGGCCAAGCCTACGCCGTTCTTCGGTTCGATGCTGCTCTCCGCCAAAAGCCACGGCTACGAAACCGCCAAGATGATGTTTCAGTGGATCAAGGATGGCAAAGAGCCCGCCCTCGATACCCGCACCGTCGGCGTCCTCATCACCCGCGAAAATTTCCGCCAAGTCCTCAAAGAACAGGGCGTTCGCGACTGAGTCCGTCGGCACCTGCCGCCGCGTCACCCCGCTCGTGAGAGCAGGGTTGAACCCGCCCCTCCCTCATGCCCCCCGCCCTCGCCTTCGATCACGTCTCGATGGCATTCCCGGGCGTGAAGGCGCTCGACGACGTCTCCTTCGAGGTGCGCGCCGGCTCGATCCACGCCCTCATGGGTGAGAACGGCGCAGGTAAATCCACACTCCTCAAAATCCTCAGCGGCGCCTACCTCCCGTCGGGCGGCTCGCTCGCCATCGACGGCCACCCGTTCGCGTTTCGCGGCACCGCCGACGCCCTTGCCGCGGGCGTCGCCGTCATCTACCAGGAGCTCCACCTCGTTCCTGAAATGAGTGTCGCCGAGAATCTTTTCCTCGGCCACCTCCCGCAAAAATTCGGTATCGTCGACCGCCGTGCCCTCGCCGAGGCCGCCCGCCGGCAGCTCGAACTCATCGGCGAGGACATCGATCCGGCGACGAAACTCGGCCAACTGTCCCTCGGCCAGCGCCAGATGGTCGAAATCGCCAAGGCCCTCACGCGCGGCGCCCGCCTCATCGCTTTCGACGAACCGACCAGCAGCCTCTCCGACCGCGAGGTGCGCCGCCTGTTCACCATCATCCGCGAGCTCCGCACGCGCGGCTGCGCAATCCTCTACGTGTCGCATCGCATGGAGGAGATCTTCGCACTCTGCGACCGCCTCACCATCCTCCGCGACGGCCGCCACGTCGAAACCGCCGAACTCGCCTCGCTCACCCGCGACACCGTCGTCCAACGCATGGTCGGCCGGAAGCTCGCCGACATTTACAACTACGCGCCGCGCCCCCGGGCCGACACCGGCCTCGTCGTCGAGAACCTCTGCGGCCCCGGTCTCGCCGAGCCCCTCTCGTTCGCCGCCGCCGCCGGCGAGATCTTCGGACTCTTCGGCCTCATCGGAGCCGGCCGCAGCGAATTGTTGAAACTCCTGTTCGGCGCCACGCCCAAAACCTCCGGCCGCATCACCCTCGCGCATCGCGAACTCGCCTTCAATTCACCCCGCGACGCCATCGCCGCCGGCGTCGTGCTCTGCCCCGAGGACCGCAAGAAGGAAGGCATCATCCCCATCCTCTCCGTCCTCGAGAACACGAACCTCAGCGCGCGTCGCCGCCGGGCCCGTGCCGGCCTCTTCATCAACGAGGCGTGGGAGCAGGCCAACGCTCGCGAGCGCACCGCGCAGCTCCGCGTGAAAACACCCTCCGTGCTCCAGCTCATCCGCCATCTCTCCGGCGGCAACCAACAGAAAGTCATCCTCGGCCGCTGGCTCTCCGAGCCAGTCAACGTCATCCTCCTCGACGAACCCACGCGTGGCATCGACGTCGGCGCGAAAGGCGAGATCTACACGATCATCCAGGACCTCGCGCGCCGTGGCGTCTGCGTGATCGTCGTCTCCAGCGAACTCCCCGAAGTCCTCGGCGTGTCCGATCGGATCGCCGTGATGCGCCAGGGCAAGATCGCCGCCATCCTCGACCGCGCCGATGCCACCGAGGAAACACTCCTCACACTAGCCCTCCCGCTCGAGAGCCCCCTCGCCTCCTAAGTTTTCCCGCCATGTCGTCCGCCTCCGCCCTCCCTGCCCCGCGCTCCGCGTTCGCCGATTTCTTCGACAAAGCCGGCATGCTCGTCGTCCTCGCGATCCTGTTTCTCGGCTGCTCGCTCTTCGTGGAAAACTTCCTCTCTTGGCGCAACATGCAGGGCCTCGCCCTCGCGGTCTCGATGACGGGCATGGTCGCCTGCACAATGCTGTTCTGCCTCGCCGCCGGTGACTTCGACCTCTCGATCAGCTCCGTCGTCGCCTGCGCCGGTGTGGTGGCCGCGCTCGTGATGAACCGTACCGATAGCATCTTGCTCGGTGTGGTCGCCGGACTGGCGTGTGGCGCCGTCTCCGGCTTCGTCAACGGCTACGTCGTCGCCAAACTCCGCATCAACGCGCTCATCACCACGCTCGCCTCCATGCAGATCGTGCGCGGCTTCGGCCTGATCATCTCCGACTACAAAGCCGTGGGCATCGTCAACGAGAACTTCTTCGAGCTCGGCAACGCGCGCTTCCTCGGCGTCGTCGCTCCCATCTGGATTACCCTCGGGTGCTTCCTCGTCTTCGGCTTTATTCTGCAGCGCACCGTCTTTGGCCGCGACACGCTCGCCGTCGGCGGCAACGCCGAGGCTGCCCACCTGGCCGGGATCGCCGTGGACCGCGTCAAAATCATCATCTTCACCGCCCAAGGCGTGATGGCCGCCTTCGCCGGCATCGTCCTCGCTTCCCGTCTGACGAGCGGCCAGCCCAACACCTCGGTGGGCTTCGAACTCGACGTGATCTCCGCCTGCGTGCTCGGCGGCGTCTCGCTCACCGGCGGCGTCGGCAGCATGACCTTCGTCGTCGCTGGCGTGCTCATCATGGGCATCGTTCAAAACGCGATGAACCTCCTCAATATCCCGCCCGGCTACCAATACGTCGCCCGCGGTCTCATCCTCCTCGGCGCAGTCCTCCTCGACCGCTGGAAACGCCGCCGGGCCTGACGCGAGCGCGTGGCCATCAGGCGGACGCAGCGGCCGTGGGAAAGCCGCCGTTGCGTGAAAAGTACCGCGGCAAGCGTGTCGCCGTTCCGCCTGACGCGTGACCGCCGCGGAGACCACGGGACGCGCCCTCTTTCGTTGCCCATCATTCGTTGCCCATTACCAACGGAAATCGTCTGCTGGTTAACAACTCCACCTTGCAACATTCGTGTGACGTCCTAGGGTACTCTCCCCTGCACCCAAACCCAACCAGCCAACCCATGAACCCTGCACCGCCCCACCCTCTCCGCACCCTCGCGACCCTGCTCGCCGGCCTCGCGCTCAGCGCCACCCTCAGCGCCCAAACGGCACCCTCGACAGCCGCAGCGACCGCCAAACCCGATAGCGAGGTGCTGCGACTCTCGGAATTCTCCGTCAGCGCCGACCCCAACCGCGGTTACGCGCCCTCCG
>CANIJN010000177.1 GCA_947467625.1 Opitutia bacterium
CGCGAATGGCGCCTCGAGAAACTCCGTTACAAGAGCCCTATCGAAGCCCGCCGCGATTTCCTCTCCTCTAACCTTTTAGCCGCCTGATTAAACTTTGTCTTGTGTCCAGGAAACCGGTGCCGACACAGGGCAAGCAAATTTGCGCAAGCCGAGCCCCGATATGTATTGCTCGCCAATCTTCGGCTTCATGACGAGGCCGCGAGAATCGCGCGATCACGTGGTCGTCGTGCGACTGATACCTTTGACGCCGGCAGACTGAGTGATCGGATTCGGAGGCAGGATGAAGCGGGGACTGTAATGGGGGGGGCTTGGGCGAAATTCTCCACAGTTCTGGAGACCGACTAGGATGTGCGCTAGTATTTCTCTCTGCGTGGCTTTTCTCGGGGAGTGGGCCGGCGTTCCCTCCCGGCATGAAATCACTGACCATCGGTGGTCTCGAAATTACCGGCTCCATTCCTCCGCGCTATGCGCGGGCTGACGGTGGTGGGGCAGCGCACTCAGCACAATAATGCGGTGGAGTGTTCACGTGGGTTGATGGCGCAGGGGCGAGGTGGTGCAGGGACGCCGATGCGCGCTGGTGAGTGGCGCGGGTCATGACGGGGTGGTGGTGTCGGCGTGGACAGAGTTCGCGAAGTTCTTTCCGCAGTGTCGGGATGGGGGAGTCACCACCCCGACGAATCAGCCGCGCCGCGGACCTCGAAATCGTTTTGCGCGTGATGGTGGACTTTCTTGAAAGAATGGCCCAGCAACACGCGTCATGAAACGCACTGGTCCGATTGTCAGGGAAAACGCCAAGACAGTTCACGAGCCCGAACGGCTCGATCTCATCGTGCGCGGGGGACGCGTCGTGACGCCGGAGGGCGTGCTGGCGGTCGAGATCGGCATCGTGCGCGGCAAGATCGTCCGGCTGGCGCCCAGCGTCACGGACGCCACGGACGCGGAGCTAAATGCGGAGGGGCGCTACGTGTTTCCGGGCATCCTTGATGCGCACGTGCATTTCAACGAACCCGGTCGTGCCGACTGGGAGGGTATCGCAACGGGCTCGGCAGCGCTCGCGGCGGGAGGCGGGACGATGTTTTTTGATATGCCGCTCAACTCGGAGCCGCCGGTGCTCGATGCAGCGGGGTTGCGTGAAAAGCGGGCGATTGCCGAGGAGAAATCCTGCACTGACTTCGCGTTATGGGGCGGATTGACCGCGGCGAATCTCGACAAGATCGCCGGCCTGCGTGACGCGGGTGCGGTGGGGCTGAAGACATTCATGTGCAACAGCGGGGTCGCGAGCTTCCAAAATGTGGATGCGAAGACGCTGCGGGAAGGTATGAAGCGGGCGGCTAAGGTCGGTTTGCCCGTGGCGGTGCACGCCGAGGACGACGCGATGGTCGCGGCGCTCACCGAAAAGATCAAAATGGCGGGGAGCTCCGATGCGCGCGCGTGGCTCGACTCGCGTCCGGTCGCGGTGGAACTCGAGGCGATTCGGACGGCGTTGGAAATCGCGGGCGAGACGCAATGCGCGCTCCATATTGTGAATGTGAGCAGCCCGGAAGGCATCGCGCTCATCACTGAGGCGCGGTTGCAGCGCGTGGATGTGACGGCGGAAACCTGCCCGCATTATTTGCTCTTCAACGACAAGGACGTCGTGCGGCTCGGGCCGCTCGCGAAGTGCGCGCCACCGTTGCGCGATGAAAAGCGGCGCAAGGCGCTGTGGGCCGAGCTGCGAGCCGGGCGTATCCAAACGGTCGGGTCGGATCACTCGCCGGCGCGGCCGGAGATGAAAGATTCGGCGAACATGTTTGCCGTCTGGGGTGGGATCGGGGGCATCCAGCACGGTTTTGAGCTGTTGATTTCCGAATGCGAAAAGACGGCGGCCCAAGACCTGCCCATGTTGGCGGCAGTGATGGCGGGCAATGTCGCGCGACGTTTCCAGATCGATGATCGCAAGGGGCAGATTGCGTTGGGGCGGGATGCGGATTTTTCGCTCATCGAATACACGAAGGCTCGGACGATCCAAGCGGAGGACCTCTGGACGCGGCACCGGATCAGTGCGTACGTGGGCGAAAAGAGCCGGGCCCGCGTGACGCATACCTATGTGCGCGGCACGGCGATCTACGCCGATGGACGGTTTACGAATCTGCCGCAGAAGGGGCAGTTTTTGGCGCCGCATCGGCCGCGGTGCTAAAGGGGAGGCTCACGGCCGGACCACTCGCTGGCGCTCGCGGCTACCTGAACCGCATGGCCGGCGTTTTTTCCGATCGGGTGGCACGGGCCTGTGGATTGCCGCCCGCGGTGGTGCGCGAGCGGGATCTCTAGCGGGAAAAATATCCGCGAGCTGCGCGGGATTATTTCGCGGGCAGCAATTGGACCCCGTCGAGGTGGACGTTGCCATCGGCGTTCGTGGCGTCGACTTCGACGGCGGCGGGTTGGCCGGCGGTGAAGCGGTAAATGCCGAGCGTGACCCACTGTTTGTCGAGGGTGGCAGGTTTACGCTGGTTTACGGTGACTGCAGCGGCGCCGTCGGCGTGGCGGACGATGAGGGCGGTATTGCTCGCGCGGTTTTCGTGGGGCGCGGTGGCAAAGCGGACTTCGTAGCGGCCGTCGCTGGGGACGGTGAAAGCGAAGCTGGCTTTGTGGCCGGCGCCGCGGGCGTAAATGTAGTCGGGGCCGACGTGCTCAAGGTTGGTGCCGCTGGTCCACGAGCCGGTGAGCTTCGCGGCCTTGTTGTCGATCACGATGCCCTTGAGGGCGGACAAGGCGGCACCGCGACCCCCACTGTCGTCGAGCGGTTCCGGTGCGGGGCCGCTAATTTGAAAAGGGGCTTCGAGGCTCGCGCGCCGGGCGCGGCCGGGGAGTTTGAGCAGGCTATCAACTTCCTTCCAGTGCTGCTCGTAGACGCCGCGCGGAGTGGTGTTGCGCTGGATGGCGACGGCGGCGGCTTTGCCGACGACTTCACCCATCATGCCGATGGTCTTCATGACGCGCACGGTGCCGAGGGCTTGGTCGGAGACGCTGATGTTTCGGCCGGCCATAAACATGTTTTCAATGTTTACCGAATAGAGGCAGCGGTAGGGGACCGGGTAACCGAAATCGCGGTCGATGCGTTTGTCGTGCTCGGCGACGGAGATGAAGGGATTGTCGGCAAATTTGGTGGCGTATTCCTTCTTCGCGAAATGGAGGTCGATGCTCCAGGTGCTGGGCACGCAGCCGTCGGGGAAATTCTTTTTTGTAATGATGTCTTCGTGCGTGAGCATGACATCGCCGACGATGCGGCGGGATTCGCGCGTGCCGCCGACGTAGGCGACCCAGTCGAGCTTGGCGTTAGGGTGCTCGGGTTTGCCGTCGCGATTTTTCATCGCGTTGAAGGCGCCGAAGACGGCGCGGAGGTTCCAATCGCGAATGAGTTCGAGATCGTTGATGGGGTGTTTATTGAAACCGCTTTCCCAAAACCACTCGCCCTTGCCCTGGGCGGTCATGTCGGCCTTGCCCATTTTGGGGTAGGGGAAGTCGTCCATCTGCAGGTCGAGCGCCCAAGGGGTTTCTGGATACGTGCGCGGGGCGGTGTCGTTGGACCAGACCCACATGTTGGACATACCGAGGAGGTCTTTGAGTTCGATTTCGTATTTAGCGCCGGCGAGGTGGGCGAGGCTGCCGTGGCCGGTGCAGTCGACGAAGAGTTTCCCGGAGAACTTTTTCTCGCGGCTCGTGGCGGTGTTGAGCGACGTGACGGACATGATTTTCCCGCCGATCGTGGTGGCGGCGTAGACGTGCTCGTTGAGGAAGAGCGAAATGTTTTTCTCGGCGCGCAGGTGCGCTTCTTTTTTGGCGTCACCGAATTCCTCGTACGTCCCGGGGGAATTCTTCGCTTTGTCGGCGAACTCTTCGATCATCTCGCCGATGTGTGGGTAGTTGCCCCGGCGTACGAGGCCCATGGCCCAGACGCGGATTTCTGAGGAGCCGTTGCCACCGAGGACGGGGCGATTTTGGATGAGGGCGACCTTGAGGCCCATGCGCGCGGCGGAAAGAGCGCTGCCCATGCCGCCGTAACCACCGCCGACGACGACGAGATCGAACTCACCCATGTTCTGCGGTTCGGTGGGGTGGCCGAGGGTAGTCTTGCGCCAGGCGGAGAGCGGGGCGGTGTCGTTGGGCGGCGGAGTCGTGAGATCGGTGGTGAAGTAGAGGGCGTCGCAACGGCCGTCGAAGCCCATGAGGTCGCGGAGGGCGAGGGTGTTTTCTTTCTTCGCGATGGTGACAGTGCCGCCGTCTTGCCAAAACCAGGACGCGCTTTTCGTGCCAAAGGTTTCGGCGAGAGGTTGGCCGTTGAGGAGTACTTGAAATTTTCCGGGCGTGCCGGGGGCTTTCCATTCGGCGACCCAGTCTTTCGTGCGGACCCAGACGCGATACGTGCCGGTGGTGGGGAAGGAGACGGTCGTGGTGGCGTCTTTGACGGGTTGACCGAGACCGTGGGCGATCAGGTAGGGCGAGCCCATGATGTCGATGAACTGCGTGTCGAGGGACCAACCGCCGGGGGAGGCGAAGGATTCGGCTTCGACCAGGAGATGGTCGGCGCCGCGGGCGGCCGGGGAGGCGGCGAACGCGGCGAGGGCGAGGATGAGGGGGAGGCGATTCATAGGGAGGAAAGGAGAAAAAGAGAGCAGGAGGAAGCGGGAGATCGGAAGCCGGCGTTAGTTGTAGCTAAGCTGGGCGGTGGCGGTGGTGGGCGAGTCGGCGATGACGCGGAGCCAGTAAGCTTGGTAACCGGCGGGGAAGGTGTGATCGACTGATTTTCCGGCGGGGACGTCGAGGGTGGTGTAGTTCACCCACGAGCCGGTGCCGGCGAGATCGACTTCGACGCGGACGCGGACCGTGGTGGGCGCGGTGTGCGCGACGGAGAGTTTCTTCTGGTCGTATCCCGTGAGCAGATACGGGTCGGAGGGCGTGCCGGCGGTGATAGCGGTGTCTTTCCACGGGCCACCGACGCCGGTGGGTTTGCCGAAAGCCCAGAGGTCATCGACGGCGCCCACCCAGACGGCGGCTTTACCATCGGCGGAGCGAATGACGTGGGGGTTTTTGACGGAGGCGTCGGTGGTGACGCCGGACATGACGAGGAGGCCGCGCCAGCTCGCGTAGTCGTGGATCGCGCGGTTGTGCGTGGCGACGGGACGGACCTTGGCGATGCCGCCGGCGTTTTCGGCGGGGAATTCGAAGAAGGTGCCGCCGGCATTGAGGAGATCGCGTTCGGTGCAGACTTCGCGGTCGACGCGGATCGGGCCGTGGGGCGAGGTGCCGTCGAACGCGGCGTGACCGCGCGGGAGGCGCCAACGTTTGCCCTGCTCGTCGGTGTAGATCAGGGAAGCGGCATCGAGGCCGATGGCGGTGGTGGGCGGCGTGAGGTTGGCGTGCGCCCATTTCGCGGCGGCGGCGTCGTCGGTGCGGATGAGCTGCATGTCGGGGCCCATCTCGTAGAACGTGTCGCCGACGGTTACGCCGAGCGTTTTTTTCTCGGCGCCGCGGGCGTGGAGGAGGGCACCGGTGCCGCGGGCGGTGCCGAGGCCGGCGAAGCGGGCGTCCGCGGTGGTGGTGCGGGTGTCGCGATTGCGGTAGGCGAAGACGGCGTTGGCGTGCGGGAGGTCGCGGGAAGCGCGGACACGAATCCAGGCCGCCTGCTCGGTGGCCGCGAAGGCGGTGAACGTGTAGCCGGAGGCGGGAACTTCGACGCGCCGGAGTTCGGCCCAGTGGTTGTTGCCGACGCGGTCGACTTCGAGGGTGAAGGTCACGGGTGCGGCGGCGTCGTGGGTGAGGTGGAGGAGACGTTCGTCGTAGCCGGAGAAGAGGAAGGCGTCGGAGGGCACGTCTTTTTTTACGGCGTCACCGAGCCAGACGGCGCCGCGGCCGATGACGGGGCCGAGGCGGTCGAGCTGCGCGGGTTCGATGAACCAGAGGTTGGATTGCGACTGGCCGGGAGCGGCGAGGGTGCCCTTCGCTGCGCGTTTGTTGAGGAACTCGCTCTTGGCGGTGTCGTCGCAGCCGAGGACGACGCGGTCGCCCCAGCGGGCGAAGTCGCCGATGACTTTGAGGTAATTGGACCGTGGAGACAGGCCGGCGGAGTGGGTGGCGTCGAAGTTTTTCGGGAAGCGCCAGAATGCGCCGTGCATCGTCATGAGCAGATCGGTTTCACCGATGTCGCGGATGCGGGGCCACTCGGTGTTCCAGCCGTGGGCGCCGTCGTAGCTGTGGCTGGATTTTGGGAGGCGATAGCTGTGCCACGTGCCGTGGTCGAGGACTTGAAGGATGAGTGAGCGGAAATCCCAACCGATGGACCAGAGCGGATCGGTAGTGGGATTTTTGTTACCCGTCAGGTCGCCGGGCCCGGTGACTTCGGTGAATTGATTGCGGCGGATGACGGACCAGGCGTCGGCTTTGCCATCCCATGAGGCGAGGACACCGGAGGGAATCTCGGGATTTACGAGCGCGTCTTTGCCGTGCTCGCCGTTGTTGCCGTAAACGAGAACGCCTTGGCCGGAGTAGAGGCCCTTGCCGTGGTAACCGGGGAGATTTGATTTGCGGCCGTCTTTGAGTTGTTCGTCGCGCCAGAGTTCGGTCACGGCGAGCGTACGGACGTCGACCTCGTAGAGCCCTTCTTCCATGGACGCGTAGTAAATCTTGTTGGCGGGATCGGTGAGATGGCGGGCGTTGCCGGTGGGGCGGCCGAACATTTTATCGTAGGGAATAGCGCGGACTCTGCCTTGGGCGTCGACGGCGTAGGGGCCGATGAAAAGCTGCTGGGACTCGGTGTGGATGAAACGATTCGCGGGGGTGCCGCCGATACTCTCGGGATGGATCGTCTGCCGAAGAGCGGAGTCGATCGAGTAGAGTTTGTCGTCGGAGCCCTTGGGCGAGTGAGGCGAATAGGTGACAACCCAGAGTGTGTCGGCCCAGGGAACGACGGCACCGGTACCGCACTCGCCCTGCGAGTTAAACATCGCGAGGTGCGGGTAGATGCCGCTGAAGGAAGGTGGAGACTCGGCGGCGAGCGCAGCAGCGAAAAAACTGAGGAGCAGCGCGGCGGAAGGAAAACGCGGCGTCATCAGTAGGTCAGGCGCGTCGTGATGGCGAATTTGCGCGGAGAGTTAAACCACTGTGCGTAGCGTAGCGTGCCGTTGGAGCTGTTGATCAGGTAGAGCACGCGGTTCGAGTCGAGGAGGTTGCTGACGTTGAGCTGCACGGACGCGCGGATCCAGCGGGATGGCCGGAAATTGTAGGTCGCAAACAGGTCGTGGGTCACGCGGTCGGGGAACAAGAACATCTTCCGTTTACCACTGTCGGCGGCGTCGTTGTACATATAGGCGCGGTAGTTTTGTTGGTAGCTGGAAACGAGACCGGTGGAGAGGCCGTGGAGTTTCCCTTCGGAAAATCGATAGGTGTTTACCCAGCTGTAGGATTTTTCAGCGTAGCCGACCGTCGCTTCGCCGGAGCGACGGACGATGAGATTCCCGCCGGTCGGGGAGACGAAACCGAGTTGGTGATCGGTGATGGGGAGGCCGTTGACACCCGTGCCGACGCCGGGAGAGAGCAGACCAAGATTCTGCGCGTTGAGGATTTGGCCTCCCTCTGGATCGATCAGCGCGCGGTAGGGGCTGTTTTGGTCCTTCAGCATCGCGATCGACAGAGGGATTTGAGCGGACGAAGGATTAGCGGGGTCGGACGGAACGAAGAACGGGACCACGGACGCCGTGGCGTTAGCCTTTACGCCAACGACGGTCTGGCCAGCAACCGTGGTGGTGTTGAACTGGTCGTTATAGAACTGGGGGAGGTCGACGTTGGTGCGTTCCGAGCCGTTGGCCGTGGCAATATTGATGCGCATTTCCCAATTGCGCAGCGGGCGGGAGGAGAGGGTGAGGTTGTAGCCGTCGGATTTCTTGCTGTAGGTGTAGGCGTTGCCGCCGTGGCGGCCGTTGATTCCGTTGGGATCAACGTCATCGCGGTTGCCGATCGTGGCCGTGAAATTCTGGGCCTCCGACTGGTAGTAGTTAACGTTGCCGGAGATTTTGCGCTCGAAGAGATCGAACTTGAAGCCGACATCTTTGCTAACGCCTTTCCCGGGCGGGAGGGGTTCGTTGTAGATGTCGCGCGTGGTGTCGAAGTTGATTTTCCCGTTTGAACCGTAGTTGAGCGACATGCGCAGGTCCTTGATCGGGGTGTCGATCACGGTGCCGAGGTTGATGCTATCGTAAGAAATTGGACCGCGTTTTATGCCCAAGTGTTTACGGATACCAGTGGCTTCCTCGCGGCGGATGCCGGCCATGGTGTCGATGCGGCCCTTCCACCATTCGCTGAAGACGCTGGCGCCCCAGCTTTTCTCATTGGTGTCGTCCATCAGGTAGGACCCGTTGCTGGGGTTGCCGGTGGTGGCGTTGGCGCCGCCGGAGATGCCCATAGGATTTCCGGCCGTAGCTGGCACGGCTTGGGAATAAACCTGCGGTGCGAACTTGTAGGTCTTGCCGTTGGGGTGAGTGATTGTGTCCACGGGCCAATCTTTGCCTCCGAGGATGGCGTCAGGGAAAATGGGGATCCACGCACCGGGCATCAGATTGCGGCCTGATTCGGCGTTGGTGAGGTTGGCGTTGTTCTGGATGATCGCACCGCTAGTGTCGGTCTCGTAGAAGCGCATCGTCATCTGGTTCACCCACGATTCCATGTCCTGCCGAAATACGCTGGCTTGGTGACGGCCGAACCACTTCCCGAGGTCTTTTTGGTAGGCGAGAGCGGCACGGTAGCCGCGGGCGCCGGTCCAATACGGTGTGGCCACGACGGAGGTGTTGAAGGCCCATTTTTGGCCGACTTGGCCGGTGACGGGATCGACGTAAAGGTTACCGGTGGCGCCAGGTGCAAACACGGTGGTGCTGCTCGGGCGCGGAGCGTCATTGACCCGTGCGTCGTGACCGTAGCGAACTTGAATAGCGAGGCCCTCGGCGAGGGTGGCTTCGGCGACGACGGACTTGATGTAGTTAAAATAATCGTCGCGCGTGTAAGGGCCGGTGGCGGAGTCGACTTTGGTAAGGTCGAAGACGCCGCCGGTGATTTGGGACACTTCAGGGAACGCGACGAGATAGCGGCTGTTTTGATTGTCGACGCGCGCGCCGTTTGGGAGGAGCAATGTCAGCGGGGCCCGGACGGTGACGGCCTGCGCGAAAATCGTGTCGCGGTTGTAATAGCGATACTCGCCGCGGATTTGGAGGCGTTTCCACGGCTGCACGGTGGCGGTGAGATGGTAGCCCTCGGCGTGGCGCTTGAGACCGGGCTTGAAGTAGAGCGTGTCGTCGCGCACGCCGTTTACGCGGAAGGCGAAATATTTCATGCCTACTTGAGCGTCCACGGTGTAACGACGCGTGCCCTCAGAGTCACCGGTCGCGGAAACCGTCATGGTCGGGCGGCGGTTGAGGTAGGCGCGTTTGGATGCAGAGGTGATGACGCCGCCGGCATCGCCAGAACCAAAGAGAAGAGAATTAGAACCGCCGATGGCCTCGACGCGGTCGATGTCAAACGTGTCGAGCAGGGTGGTGTCCGAGCGCAGAAAACCGTCGCGCCGCGGGTTGTTAATCTGGAGACCGCGCATCGACATGCTCTTCGGGTCTTGCCGGTCGCCTTCGACGGTACCGCGGACGTCTTCGTTGCCGTTACCGATGAGGGCGGCGCCGAGGCCGCCGATCTTCCAAAGCATGTCGGTCATGTCGACCGTGCCCATGTCATCCATCAATTGGCGGTTGAAGATCTTGGCGTCGAGCGGGGTTTTATTGAGCGCGGTATTGGTGCCGGTGACGGAATTGGTGTTGGTGGCGTCGTAGGTGTCCGAGGCGTCGTTTTTTACCTCAAAGACGGAAAGGAGGACGGTTTCTTCGGAGACCGCGCGAGGTTTGGCGGTGGCGGACGTTGAAGTCGGAGCCGGTGCGACCGCTTGGGCGCGCAGGGCTGGGGCGAACGAAAGCGACAGGGCGGTGAGGGCGAGGAGCAGCGAGGTACGGTTGGGGTGGTGCATGCGGTAGGGTTGGTAGGATTAAAGTGAGGTGGTTCGGGTAAAAAAACGACGACGACCTAGGGAAGTCCAAGATGATAGTCACAAAGAAATTGTCCCGCCGGCGAGAAATAATCTGCCGGTGCAATTATTTTCTTATGGGGGGTTGTCCGGGTGACTTCGGGACAATGGTCCCGCAGCGTCATCAGCTCGGACGCGGGGCGCCATGGGCGAGAAAGAATGTAGGCTCGATAGTCCGCGCGGTCGTTTGGTGAAACCAGGCACCGAATTCGGTGTGAGCGTCGGCCCGTACGGCGATACCGACGGGCCTGTGCTGGAGGGCAAAGTCGAGGTCTTCACTCCACGATTAATATTCCGCGCATGATGCGCCAGTGGCCGGGGAAGGTGCAGATATACGGATAACGTCCGGGCTGGCTCGGGGCGGTGAACGCGAGCTCGGCGCGGGCGCCCGGATTTACGAGTGGCGTCGCGTGGAGAACTTTCGACGAGGCGGGGACGAAGTGTTTGGCGAGACTCGTGGGGTCGCTCGCCATGTGGTCGGCGAGCACGCCGACCTCGTCCTCGGCACCCAACGCCACGAGGACGAGATTGTGGGGCATGGAGTCGGGATTTTCGAAAATGATGCGCACGGGCTGGCCGGCTTTGGCGCGGAGTTCGCGCGGGGCGAATTGCATTTGATTCGGCACGGCCTGCACGCGCAGGGCGTCGGCATCGGCGGCGTGGGCTTTTTCCCAGGCGGCGGCCATGGCGGTGAGCGCGGTGGCGTCGGCCGCGAAATGCGCGCCGGTGAGGGGTTGCCCGAGCGAATCGTAGACGAACACCGGAGGCGTGGCGTTGCGCAGTCGGCGGTAGGTGATCTCGATCGGGTTCAAACCGGGCGTGAGGTCGAAGGTGACTTGCTGCTCCGTGCTGTAGGTGCTGTCGGCGGAGGCGAGTTGGACGCCGTTGGCGGAGATATCGAGGAAGCCGTGTTTGACGCTGAGCACGGCGGTCTGGGGGGTCGTGACGTCGACGAAGGTGCGATACGTGCCGCCGGTGGTGACGGGAGCCTTACCTTTTTGTTTCGCGGCGTTCTTGGTGGCGGGCGCCGGTTCGTTGGCGGACGTGGTGCTGAGGGGCAACCAGTGGTCGACGCGCGTAGCCGGAGAAACTTCCAGCACGGGAACCGAACGCCCTTTGAGGGGTTTGGTGCCGGCGCGCAGATCGGTGAGCATCTGCTGCACGGCGGGCTCGGTAGGGTGCAAATGGGCGACGACGGCGTCGAATTCGGGGCGCGACGGACGGAGGTGAGCGACGGCGTTGATGGCGGCCATGCGCACGCGCGGATGCGGATCGGCGGCGGCTTGCGTGAGGCGCGCCACCGCGTCGGGCACGAGGGCGACGGTCAGACGGACGAGCTGCGCCGCGGCCGCGCGCATGAATGGATCTTCGGAGCGGGCGAGGTTTGAAATCCACGCAAGGCGGACGGCACCGGTGGCGGCGAGCACCCACGAGGCTTCGAGCTGAGCTTGATCGAACCGAGGTTGCGTGCGGGGCTGGGCTGCGACCCATGCATCGAGGGCGGGCACGGCGGCGGCACCGAGTTTGCGGAGGGCAATGCGCGCGTGGTGGCGGACGATATTTTGCGGGTGGGTGAGCAACGCGAGTAAAGCGGCGGCCGGCGCGCCCTCGATTTTTGGCCAGTC
>CANIJN010000178.1 GCA_947467625.1 Opitutia bacterium
AGTGCCCCCGCCAGCACCAAACTCGCCACGGCCTCTCATGGTAACGTTCTATTCCGCCACTCCTTTTTCATTACATCACTGCCCTTTCTGGTGCAGCCGATGTTCGCGCGCCTCATGCTTCCTCGGCTCGGGACTCACCTTCCGCTTGGAAAACCGCTAGGGGTTTTCACCAAGCGATGCTACTCGCCGGTTGCGCCGGCGCTCACCGGTGCACCGCGCGCCTCGGCGTGGTGCGATACCACCGACACCGTTATCTCCTCGGCCGCAGCCGCCCTCAACAAGGCCCGTTCCGTTTGGCTCATTCTCGCTCGCAACCCAGAAGATCTCGCACCTTTTTAGGCTTTGCGCTCTGGCGCCCCGCCCGCCGGTACCATCAAGCCGGCTGGACTGGCGACGACTCCCGTTTGCTTAGCGCGCTTCGCTGGCACTCATTTTCCTGCACCATGAAACCAAAGAAAAACACCCTCCTTCAACACTGGCTCGTAAAGTCCGAACCCGAAGCCTACGCGTGGATCGACCTCGTCCGCGATGGCCGCACCGCGTGGACCGGCGTCCGCAACTACCAAGCGCGTATCCATCTCAATACGATGCAGCCCGGTGACCGTGTGCTTTTCTACGAGAGCGTTACCACCAAAGCCGTCGTCGGTCTCACCGAGGTTACGCGCTCCGCGTTTGCCGACACCACCGCCGCGGAACCCGGTTGGGTTGCCGTCGAGCTCAAAGCCATCAGCGCGCTCGCTCGCCCCGTCACGCTCGCCCAAATTAAAACTGAGCCGGCCCTCGCCAACATCGCCCTCCTCCGGCAGAGCCGCCTCTCCGTGCTCCCGTTGAGTCACGAAGAATTTACGCTCATTGCCGCACTCGGTGCGTAGCGGACGACGTTCCACCCACCGCCGCGTGATCAACCCTGCGGTCGCCAAACCACGTCCGATTCAATTCGCATCGGGCTCAATCACCACGCGAAATCCAATGTGCACAGCGCGGTCGCTCTTCTCCACGGGCCTGACTTTCAGCATTTTCAAGGCTTCGGCGGAGTCTAGATAGCTCCCACCGGCAACCGGCGCCGTCGGCCCCACCGGCAGCGCTGGTTGCAGCCACTCGGCGAGATTTCCCACCACGTCGTAATACCCCGCCGGTGTGGGCGGTGATTTTCCCGTCTCCCGACTGCGCCCCCCGCTATTGTCCGCCGACCACGCGCCGGCCCAGCCCGCACTCCACGCCCGGGTAAACTCCACCTCGGACGGGAGCCGCACCAACCGTCCGAGCACCCACGACAATCGTTCGCAAAATTCTTGAGTCTCGAGCCAGCTGACCGAATCCACCGGCAACCCACGCCCCGCCTGGCGGCTCGGATTCACGTTCATCACTCGGTCGTAAAGCTCCTGCGGCACTTCCGTAGTGAGCATCTGGATTCGCGGCGTCCCTGATAGCGGAGCAAGCCGCGATAAAACCTGCTCCTGTAACGTATCCAGATCACGGGTTCTCAGCGCGAGATAAGCCAGCTTCCGCTGCAAGGCCGGATCCAACGAGTGACTCCGGGGATACTCGGCCGCCACCGTCTCCAAGATCTTGAGCGCCACAGTTAGTTTCTCCGTTGCCGCCGAATTCTGCCGACGGCGCAACGCCTCACTCAGCTCCCGGTCGATCATCGCCGCGCGTCTCAGCAGCACCGTCGACAGCACCGTCTGCCGCCGCACGTCCAGATCCTCGGCGCGCGCGGCTGAGGCAAAGCGGCTCGTGGAAAATTTCGCGTTGATCTCCCGCTGGCCCGCCGCTGCGGCCGCGAAAGACGCCGCCGCTTCCTGCGCCCGCCCATCCTTCGCGGCCGCGTCGCCGTCCCGCTCACGCGCCGTCACCACCGACGCGAGTCCCGCCGCCCGCAGCGACGCCAATTCTCCATCGATCTTATCGAGCGCCGCCGAGTCTGCATACCGCGTCGCGGGGAAACGCTGGTTCAACTCCGCCTGCGATTTTCTCGCCTCCGTGTAGGCGTGCTGTGCGTCCTCCCATTTTTCCTGCGCTATGGCGGAACGCGCGAGCGTCAGGGCCGTCGCCAACGCCGCGCGCAACGGCTCCGCCTCGGCCCCGGAGACCTCCTGCGCGAGTCGCAACTCGCGCGCCACATCCTTCAGCTCATCCTTCGTCGCGTTCGCGTTCGCCTCGCGTTGCAGTCGCAGCGCCTCCTGCATTTTCTCCCGGGCCTCGGCGCCTCGCCCAGCCTGCTGCGCGGCCAGTGCCTCTTTTTCCAACACCGCACTCCGCGCGAGCGCCCCGCGCGCACGTTGCGAGCCCCGCGCTCCTTCCAACGCCGCCAACTTCGCCGCGTGTTCGGTGCTCGCCGTCGGCTCCAGCCGCATGAGCTCGCGCTGCTTTTCGATCGCCCGGTTGAGCATCGCTGCCGCCGTTTCCGCCGGCACACCCGCTTCGAGCGCGCGCCGGTAATTTTTTTCCAACACGTCGGCCTCACCCGCCACGCGCCGCATGGCGGCTAGTCGGTCCACGGCTTCCTTCGGTGGCGCCGCGAGTGGTTTCGTCGACTTTTCCGAGCCGAACGTGTGCCACCCCAACCAGCCCACCAGCGCTAACACGACCACACCCGCGATCGCCGGACCCAGATAGGGCTCCGCGTCTTCGAGGCGGTCTTTCCACGTCGGTTTATAGGGCATTCCCGCGAGCAAAGGTTCGTGCGGATAAATTGCAACGCGTTGTCCATCGGGATTCACCGGACGCGTTCACCCGTTGAAGTGCTCGACACGGTCCGGCGATTTTGCGTCTTTTGCCCGCCGTGCCCGCCATCACTCAGCTCACGATTCTCGCCCCCGGTCTCCTCGGGGGATCGGTTGCCCGCGCCGCGCGCGAGCGCGACGTCGCGCAACGCATCGTGCTGTGGACTCGCCGTCCGGAATCACGGCTCAAACTGCGCGCACAACCGTGGTGTGACGCCGTCGCGGAGACCCCCAACGCAGCCGTCCGCGGCGCCGACCTCGTCGTGATCGCCGCACCCGTCGACCAGATCGTCCCCCTCACCCGCCAAATCGCCCCTGACCTGGCCCCCGGCACGCTCGTCACCGACGTCGGCAGCGTGAAAAACGAAATCTCCCTCCTCGGTCACGCCGCCCTCGCACCCCACGCCCACTTCGTCGGCGCGCACCCCATGGCCGGCTCCGAAAAAACCGGCTGGGAACACGGCACCGCAACCCTCTTCGAACACCGCACCTGTTTCGTCACTCCGCTCGTGGATACTGCCGCCCAAGCCACCGCCACCGTCGTCGAATTTTGGCACGCACTCGGCGCCGAGGTCGTGACGGTCGCGCCTGACCAACACGACGAAATCGTCGCGCACATCAGCCACCTGCCTCAAGTCATCGCGTCCAGTCTTTGCGGATTTCTCGCCACAAAAAATCCAGCGTGGCGCGACCACGCCGGCGGCGGCCTGCGCGACACCACGCGCATCGCCGGCAGCGACCCACAAATCTGGCGCGCGATCCTCGAGCAAAATCGCGACGAGATTCTCCGCGCCCTAAGCGGCTTCGAAGACGAACTCCATGGCCTGCGCGCCGCTCTCGCCAACCGCGACTACGTCGAAGTCGCCGCCCGTATTTCGCGCGGCAAAGCCTATCGCGACCAATTCCGCCCACTGCCGTGACGACCGTCCTGCCCGACCATCTACCCATTCAGCCCTTCACGCGGCCCGCCCGTGGCACCGTCACTCTGCCAGGCTCGAAAAGCCTCACCAACCGCGCCCTCCTCCTCGCTGCCCTCTGCGACCGGCCCGTCACGTTGACGGGAGCGCTCTTTAGCGAAGACACGCATCTGATGGCCGCGGCCCTGCGGACACTCGGCTTCACCATCACCGCCGATGAGTCCGACCACACGCTCCGCGTCTCCGACCAGGCGAACGGGTTCCCCGCCCACTCCGCACCCATCGACCTCTTCGTCGGCCTCGCCGGCACCGCCGCCCGTTTCCTCACCGCCCTCTGCGCGGCAGCGCCCGGCGGCAGCTATCGACTCGATGGCGTGCCCCAGATGCGTAAGCGCCCGATGAAACCCCTCATCGACGCGCTCCGCACCCTCGGCTCCGATATCCGCTGCACGGGCGTGGAGGGGTTTTTCCCGATCGAGATCCACGCCCGCGGCCTCTGCGGTGGCCCCGTCTCCATCGACGCCAGCGAGAGCAGCCAACTCCTCTCCGCCCTCCTCATGGTCGCGCCCCACGCCGCTGCACCGATCGAAATCACCCTCGTGGGCGGTGTCCGCTGGCCCTTCGTCGCGATGACGATCAATCAAATGGCTCAGTTCGGTTTCGCGCAAAAACTCACGCGCACCGGCGCTACCCTTGCGATTCCCGCGGGCCGTTACGCCCCGCCCGCCACCTACGCCATCGAACCCGACGCGACCGCTTCGAGCTATTTTACCGCCCTCCCGCTCGCCGTCGGTGGCACCACGCATATCGCCAACTTACTCCCGCCCGCCCACGGGCTTCAGGGCGATTCCCAATTTCTCAACGTCCTCACGCGCCTCGGTGCCGAGGTCGCTCCTTTAAACGGCGACGTCGACATCACGGTTCGGCCCGGCGCCGTCCTTCGGGGCGTCACTCAGAATTTCTCCGAATTCTCCGACACCTTTCTCACGCTCGCCGCGCTCGCCCCGTTGCTCGCAGGCCCCACCACCATCACTGGGATCGCTCACTCGCGAAAACAAGAGACCGACCGTGTCGCCGGTATGGTCGCCGAACTTCGCAAGCTTGGCCAAGACGTCCACGAGCACGAAGACCTAGACGGCCTCACGATCACGCCCCACCTCGCCGAACTCCGGCGTCGCTCCGCTGCGGCGCCCGTCACAATCGAGACCTACGGCGACCACCGCTTCGCCATGAGCTTCGCCATTCTCGGCTGCCACGATCTCCACGGCGATGCCCGCCCTTGGCTTTCGATCCGCAATCCCGCCTGCTGCGCTAAAACATTTCCGCACTTTTTTGAGTTGCTGGAAACACTGCGGAAAAACTCTCTCGCTCCGTGACCCCTCTGCCCGCCCCTTTCCTCATCGTTGCCATCGACGGCGGCGCCGCCTCGGGAAAATCCTCCTCGTCGCGACTGATCAGCGAGCGTTTCAACCTCCTCCACGTCGACACCGGCTCTTTTTATCGGGCCCTCACCGCCGGCCTGCTGCGCGCCGGCGCCGCGCCGACCGACCTTGCGACCGTGCAGACGGCCTTGGCCGCCCTGCGCCTGGGCACTACTTTGAACGGTCGCTCCGCCCAAATGGAAATCTCGGGCCACCCCGTCGCCGACGCCGAGATTCGCACGTCGGCCGTCAATGCCGCCGTCTCCCACTTCGCCGCGATCCCCGAACTCCGCGCCGCGCTCCTCGCCTACCAGCGCGGCCAGACCGACGTCGCCCGCGCCCACGGCTTCTCCGGTCTCGTCATGGAAGGCCGCGATATCGGTTCCGTAATTTTTCCCGACGCCGATTTCCGCTTCTTCCTGCACGCCGATCCCGTCGAACGCGCTCGGCGCCGCGCCAATGAGGGCCAGCAAGATTCCATCGTCGAACGCGACCGCCTCGACTCCTCCCGAAAAAACGCCCCGCTAGCGTGCCCGGTCGGCGCGACCTCGATTGACACCACGCACATCGGTCTCGCCCAGGTCGTCGCCCTGATGGCCGCGGCCATCGCCACCAAACTCGCTGCTGCATGAGCCGCGCTTTTCCTCAGGCGGAGATGCAGCCCATCTACGGTGTCTGCCACTACCTCTTCGGCGTGCTTCACGCCGTATTCTTCCGCGGTGACGTCATCGGCGTGGAAAACCTGCCGACTTCCGGCGGTTTCCTCGTCGCCGCCAACCATACCAGTTTTCTCGATCCGCCTTTCATCGGTTGCCAGGTCCCACGCCAAATCGCGTACTTTGCCCGCAAGACACTTTGGAACAGCCGTTTCGCCTCGTGGTGGCTCGACTCCGTCGGCACCATCCCCGTCGACCGCGACGGTGGCCAAGACGTGAGCGCCATCAAGCGTGTCCTGAAAGCCATCAAGGAAAACCGGGGCCTCATCCTCTTCCCCGAGGGCACGCGTTCACTCGACGGCACCCTCCAAGCCGCCAAAGCCGGCGTCGGCCTCATCGCGTGCCGCACCCAAGTCCCCGTCGTGCCCGCGCGTATTTTCGGCTCGTTCGAAGCCTTCGGCAAGGGCGTGAAATTCCCCCAACTCGGCACCCGCGTGACCATCGTCTTCGGTCGTCCGCTGCTCCCCGCCGCCTACGACGATTCCAAGTCTGGCAAAGAGCGTTACCAGATCGCCAGCGAACGCATCATGGCGGAGATCGCCCAGCTCACGCCCCCGCCCGTCACGGTCGTCTGAGGATCGTCCCCGTCAGCGCTGTGCAGGTCGCCGAGCCTGCTTGCGGTCGGCTACACACCCACGCGTTCGCCCCATTTTTGGGCAAGCCGTCCGTCGCATCGAGCGCAACCACGCTGAGCAAACTTCGTGGTTACTCATTTGCAAAACTGGCAAGGGCCGCGCGCAGGCCCTCGCCCACGAAGCCTCCGTCTCCGGGAATGTCATACTGCGAATCAGCCGTCTCTCCGCGGGGGTTGCAGGTTCTCACCTCAGCCCGCTCGCCTTGCGAGCCCGGCCAATGACCTGCTCCGCCACCGCGCGGGCCCGCTGCGCACCATCGCGCAGCACCGCGTCCACGTGGTCGAGATTCGCCGCCAGCTCCGCGCGCCGCGCCCGCGCTGCCGCAAAATAATTCCAGTAGTGCTCGAACAGCGTTTTCTTCAAATCGCCGTAGCCCAGCCCGCCCGCGCGCAACCGATTTTCGGTGTCCGTCGCAACCTCGGCCGTGGCGAAAAATTTCAACAATTGGATCGCGAGATTCTTCTCCGCGTCCGGCTTCGGCTCCGCCGGCGTGCGTGAATCCATCACAATCCCCATAATTTTTTTCCGTAGCACCTTCTCATCGCCAAAAATCTCGATCGTGTTGCCGTAGCTCTTGGACATTTTTTGCCCGTCGAGCCCGGGGATCACCGCCACCTCGTCGCGAATTTCCGACTCCGGCACGACGAGCGTTTCGCCGTAGGCTTCATTGAACTTGATCGCCATGTCGCGCGTCATTTCGACGTGCTGCTTCTGATCGCGTCCCACCGGCACGCGATGCGTGTCGTAGAGTAAAATATCCGCCGCCATCAGCACCGGATACGCAAATAACCCAAAGTTCGGCGAAATGCCCTTCGCCGTCTTATCTTTGTAGCTATGCGCGCGCTCCATCAGCCCCATCGGCGCGAGCGTGCCCAGCATCCACATCAGTTCGCAAACCTCGGGCACATCACTTTGCCGCCAAAAAACACTCGCCCGCGGATCGAGCCCGCACGCGAGCCAATCGAGCGCGATGCCGTGGGTATTCTTCCGCCGCTCCGCCGCATCAGTCACCGTCGTCATCGAGTGGTAGTCCGCGATGAAATAGAAACAATCGCCACGCACTTGCGCATCGATCGCCGGGCGCATTGCGCCAAAATAGTTCCCGATGTGGAGCGTGCCCGAAGGTGTGATACCGGTGAGTGTGCGCATGGAAAGAAACGTGCACTTCGGCGACGGACTTGCCGTGCGTCAATCCCGGCGCGGGATCAGTTTTATCGTCGGCCGCACATGAGCAATCATAGCAGGTGGCAGGTAACCCGAAAACGCCATGGCTGGCATCACCAGCGCGCGCGGTCCGAGGAGCGTACCGGGGTTCAGCACCGCGTTGCAGCCGACCTCAGCCTTGTCACCCACGATCGCGCCGAATTTTTTCAGACCCGTCTCATACGTTGCCTCCGGAAGCCGCACCACAATCGGTTGCTGATCGAGTCGCAAATTCGAGCAGATCACCCCCGCTCCAAAGTGCGCGCCATTCCCAAGAATCGAATCACCCACGTAGCTGAAGTGCGGCACCTGCACGTGATCCATCAAGAGGCAGTTCTTAAACTCACACGCATTACCCAAGACGCACCCTTCTCCCACAATCACGTTGCCCCGGATGTAAGCCCCCGGCCGGATCTGAGTGTTCGCCCCAATCCACGCCGGACCGATAATCGTCGCATAAGCCGGCAGCTTCACCGTCGGGTGGATAAAGACGGGGCCCTCAATCTGCACCCCCGGCGGCCGCTCCGGCGACGCCCCCGCCGCGCTCAAATTCTGCGCCGCCAACGCCGCACCAATCTGCTTCAACCAATCCCATGGCAGTGCATCAGCGGGAAAATGCCCCGCGAAGAGCGCAAGCGATCGTGGCAGGGCAAAAAAATCGGAGGCTTTCACGGTCCCAACGTGCACAGTTTCTTCCCGCGTGGGAAGCGGGACTTCGCCGGCCTTCGCGCGGCACAAAAAAAAGAGCCACCGGCTCTGCGCCGATGGCCGCACCGATGGGCTCACCTCACGCCAGCGCGTCGCGGCAATATTTCACTGCCCGCGCAATCTCTCCCATCCGCGTGGATGTCTCGGGAACCTTATATTCGAATTCAATCGTTGCCTGGATGGCCCACTTGTTATCGCGGATCAAGCGCAGCACCTCTTTGATCGGCGTGTCGCCTTCGCCAAACGGCGTGTTCGGGCCGTTTTTCGTCTGCTTGTCCAGTTTCCGATCCTTGATGTGGACATGCGAAATCCGCGCGTGGTGCCGCTTCATGAACTCCACCGGCGAGCCATTGTCCCCGGCGACGTAGTGGCCGATGTCGAGATTCGTGCCGACGAATTTCCCGAGCGTGTAGCTGTGTTCATACTGTGCTCCCGTCGTACTCGCGTGACCGTGTAATGCGATCATCAACTGGTGCTTCTCGGCAAACTCGCCCACCCGTCGCACCTCGGCATCAACCTTGGAAATCTCCGTCGAGATCGCCCGCGCTCCGAGCAGCTTCGCCATCGTGAAACTGTAATCGAGCTCCTCGGGGGTCATCGCGAAGATCCCGTCCACCTTGAGAATCTCAATGCTCACGCCGCCTTCGTCATACATGCGGCGAAAATCTTTCACGCGATCCATCGTCACCGACTTCCGCCACTCGCGGATCTTCGCCGTGTTACCATCGGCCGCCGCCCCCGCCTTCGGAGAGCCGGTCTTGGCCGCCACCATAATCGCCGGCATCCCCATAAACAACTCGACCGGCTGCGCGCGCAACTCGACGGCACTGAGGTTGAGCTCGCGACAATTTTTAAGAATTTCGTCACCAGCCATCGTCCGCCCGCCAAAACTATAGGGCACGTTCAGGCCGATGTGCACGCCAGCAACCCGAGAGTTCGGCTTGCCGCCGCTGGCGGCCGCCCGCAGGGGATTCAGGGCCGAAAACATCCCGGCCGCAGGGAGCGCGGTCAGGGCGATTTTTGTAAATTCACGGCGGGTGAAGGCAGATATCATGATATTTTCGGGATGAAGCGGTTGGGGATTCGGCTGAACGCAGGGTTCGAACTGCGCATCAGGAGTAGCCCACGCGCGCAAAGCCGAGCAAGCCGATTCAGTCTCCATCCCCTCCACCGGAAATTGGCATCGCCCTTCTCCTCGACATCCGCGTAATCAGCTTCGTTTCATGCCTGACCAAGCCATCCTCAACCACGCCGCGCAGATTCTTGCCGCGGTCTCCGCCGACCAGCGCGCCGACACCGCTCTCCGTTTCTATTTCGAAGGGCACCGCTATCTCCAGCCGCCCGCCAAGCGCCTGATCAGCCACACCGTCTTCGTCTACTACCGCTGGTTCTCTTGGCTCGATCCGAAGGATCCGCCCCAACGCCGCCTCGAACACGCCGTGGCTATGCACGAGCGGTTCACAGCCGATGCGAAATCGGTCAAAGCCGAGACCCTCGCGGTGCGCGCCGTGCCCGCGTGGCTCGCCGCCGAGATGGACCTGCCCCACGACTACCTTCGTCAACTGCAACGCGACCCCGCACTCTGGCTCCGCGCCCGCCCCGGCCAAAGCGCCGCCCTCGCGAAATCACTGTTCGCCTGCGAACCGAGTGACCGCGCACCCGACGCCCTCCGCTTCACGGGCACCCAGGATCTGTTCAAGACCGAACAATTCAAAACCGGTGAATTTGAAATCCAAGACCTCGCCTCCCAACTCGTCGGCGTCGCCGCCGCCCCCGTGCCCGGTGAGACGTGGTGGGACGCCTGCGCCGGTGAGGGTGGCAAAACCCTGCACCTCGCCGACCTCATGAAGAACAAGGGCGTGGTCTGGGCCACGGATCGCAACGAACGCCGCATCGACACGCTCAAGCGCCGCGCCGCCCGTGCGAAACTGTTCAACTACCGCACCGAATATTGGGACGGCGGTTCGCGTCTCCCCTCAAAAACAAAATTCGATGGCATCCTCCTCGATGCCCCATGCAGCGGCGTCGGCACTTGGCAACGCAATCCGCACGCCCGCTGGACCACCACACCAGAAGATGTCCGCGAGCTCGCCGCCACTCAGCTCGCACTCCTGAACAACGTCGTCGTCGCCCTCAAGCCCGGCGGTCGCCTCATCTACTCCGTCTGCACGCTCACCCGCAGCGAGACCACCGCCGTCACCGACGCCTTCAGCGCCGCGCACCCGGAACTCGATCCGCTGCCGCTCCAAATTCCCACCGGATCGAACACTCAGCCCGCAGCTCTCAGCTCTCAGCTCTTCCTCTGGCCCCACGAGCTCAACGCCAACGGCATGTTCATCGCCGCGTGGCGCCGCCGTTGACGTTTCCCGCGCCTCGCTGCAACCTCCCGCCATGCTCTCGACCCACGCCCGCCCGATTACGCGTCACGAGTATGCCACGATTCCGTTCGGCGCACCGAACTACCAACTCATCGAAGGAGACCTCATCATGGCCCCGTTCCCCGGCTCGTTTCACCAAGACATCGCAGGCAAGCTGTACCTCCTCCTCGGTGTATACTTGCAGACGCATCCCCTCGGCCGCCTGTTCATCGCCCCGCTCGACGTCCATCTCTCGGACATCAACATCTACCAACCCGATCTCTTTTTCATCCGGAGCGAAAACACGGCCATCATCGAGGAACACGGCATCGAGGGTGCCCCCGACCTCGTCGTGGAAATCCTCTCGAAGACCACCGAGAAATACGACTTGGGCATCAAGCGCTCCGTCTACGCCCGCACCGGCGTAGAGGAGCTGTGGATCGTCGATCCCGCCCAGCGCACGGTCGCGCTCTACCGCCTGACAGAAAACCCCGCCACCCCCGCCGCCACCTACCGCCCCGGCCAGTCGTTCGCCAGCGTGCTGCTCCCGGGCTTGACGATCGCGGTCTCCGCCCTGTTTGCCAACTGACCGTCCGCCGCCTGCGTTGGAAAAGATCACCGCCGCGACCGTCCGCGCCGATTTCAACGACCTCGTCGCGGTCGTGCACTACACCCGCGCCGCGCACGAACTCGGTCTCTGGGCTTCCGAGCGCAAGCTCATCGAGCGCTTCTTTCCCGACCGCTCCGCCCCGCTCCTCGAGGCCGGCTGCGGCGCCGGCCGCGTCAGCATCGCGCTCTGGACCCTCGGCTATCG
>CANIJN010000179.1 GCA_947467625.1 Opitutia bacterium
CAGACCAACGCCGTCACCGACTACAATAACATCTGGGCCAACTACGCCCTCGTGCTGGGCGACACGCCGACCGCTGGGCAGGACCGCACCGCGATCAACGCTTTCTCCGACTACACCATCCAAAGCGGCCATCTCAAAGGTCTCCGCATCGGACTCGGCGCGCAATACGCCGGCCAATATTTCGTCGGCACCCGCAGCGGCGATTCGATCGTGAATCCCGCGAACCCCGCCACGGCCATCGACGATCCGACCGTGGATCAAAACACGCGCATCCTCGCCCGGCGCCCCGTGATCGTCACCGCCACCTTCGGCTACAGCATGAAATTGAAGAGCCCGAAGCGCTTTGCGGGCAAGGAGCTCTCCTTCCGCCTTTTGGTAAAAAATCTGATGAACAACCAGATGATCATCTACAACGACGCCAATGTCGCCCTCCGGCCGCCGAACGGAGACTACAGCAAACCAAACCGCGTCGCCGTCCTAGGGTTCTCGAATCTCTACACTGAACCGATCAGCTTCCTCCTCACGACCACGCTCAAGCTCTAGTGCGCGAAGTCCGTGCACCTGCCTGAAGGCCCAGCCTCCCATCGCCCCGCGCAACGGCGTCTACCTTGAGCCGCTGAGCGTGCGCCTGACCACCACGCTGAAACGGTGAAGTCGGACCTCTCCAAGCCATCCCCCCCTATGAAACTGTCCCGACGCCGATTCGTCGCCTCGACCGCGCTTGCCCTCGGCGGGCCGTTGCTCCTCCGCGGCGCCCCCGCCTCCACCACCGCCAACCACCGCTTTCGCCTCGCCGTTGTCGGCTGTGGCGCGCGCGGCTGCAGCGTGATGAAAAACCTGCTTGCGGCCGGCGTCGAACTCGTGGCGCTCTGCGACGCCGACTCCGCGCAGATCGCTCAGGCACGGGCCGACGCGCTTAAGGTCGGCGGCGAATCGACCCGCCGCGCCAAAGCGCACGAGGATTACCGCCGACTGCTCGATGACGCTGCTTCGTTCGACGGCGTCCTGATCGCCACCCCCGACCACTGGCACGCACCGCTCGCAAAAGCCTTTATGCACGCCGGCCGGCACGTCTATTGCGAAAAACCGCTCGCGCACGATCTCGCCGAGACGCGCGAACTGCGCGAACTCGCCCGCCGCACGCGGGTCGTCACGCAAATGGGCAACCAAGGGAGTGCCAGCGCTTCGCTCCGCCGCTGCACCGAGGTCATTCGCGCCGGCGCGCTCGGCCCCATCCGCGAAATCCGCCACTGGGGCGCCGCCTTGGGCGCAAAGGAAGGCGTGCCCGACGGCCACGATCCCGTTCCCGCCGGACTGAACTGGGACTTGTGGGTCGGCCCCGCGCCGATGCGGCCGTTCAAGCGCGACCTCTACCACCCGCTCCGCTGGCGCGACTGGCACGATTTCGGGAACGGCGACCTCGCTGACACCTGCTGTCACGCACTCAACCTGCCGATGCGCGCACTCGACCTCGGCCACCCGACGCGGCTGGTTGTCAACGGACACGACGGCGAGAAACGCTCCGCCACCGCGGGCGTGGAATTTCACTTCCCGGCGCGCGGCCAACACCCGCCCCTCGTGGTGCACTGGCAGGGCCGCAGCCTTCCGCCCGATGAAATTCTCGCCCCGCTCGCAAGCACTTTTCCCGACCAGCCGCGCAAGAGCGGCCTGCTGATCCTCGGCGAAAAGGGTAGCATTTACACGACCCACTGGAATACCAACGGACTGATCCGCCTTGAGGGCGAGCCCCGCATGACTGACATCACCCGCCACGCCGCCACCAGCCATATCCCCGTGGCGCTGCCGCGACCCGCCGGCCACGAACAGGAGTGGCTCGACGCCTGCCGCGGCGAAGGCCGGGCGTTTTCCGATTTCGACACCGGCGGCCTGCTCACCGAGATCGGGCTCGCGGCCGTCGTCGCCCTCCGCGCAGGCAAATCCCTCGACTGGGACGGCGCGAACATGCGCGCGCACAACGCCCCAGACGCCGCCCGCTTCGTCCGCCGCGAACACCGTCAGAAATGGCTGTCCTGACCCTCCGTCCCGCGCGGGCGCGACGCGTGCTAGCGCTCGCCTGCTCTTGCTCGGCCCTCCTGGCCGGCGCCGCCACCCTCGGGCAGCCGTCGATCCTCATCGTCGACGGTCGCAACAACCACGATTGGCCCACAACCACCGAAGCGTTGCGCGCGACGCTCGAAAGCACCGGGCTCTTCGAGGTCGCAGTCGCGACCGCGCCGGAGTTGAAAATCCACTCGGGACTGCGCGCGCCGGCGGTGCCCGACAAGAATTTCGCCGACGCCAAGGGCCGCAATTCCGAGGTGACGCGGGCTGCACAGCAGAAACTCGCGCCCGAGTGGGCCGCGTGGTCGCCGGATTTTTCCCGCCACGCCGCCGTGATTCTCAACTACAACGGCCCCGCGTGGCCCAAGCCCATGCAGGACGCGTTCGTCGCCTACGTGCGGGGCGGCGGCGGCGTGCTCGTCGTGCACGCCGCCAACAACAGCTTCGCCGACTGGGCCGAGTTCAACGCCATGATCGGCCTCGGCTGGCGCAAGGCCGGCTTCGGCGCGAGTCTCTCCCTCGATCCCGCGACCGGCCGTGCGGTCGAGTGTTGTCCCGATGCCGCGACCGGCCACGGCACCAAGCATCCCTACGTCGTCACTCACCGCCAACCCGACCACCCGGTGCTCCGCGGCCTCCCTACCACCTGGCTCCACGGCAAGGATGAACTCTACCATCACAACCGCGGCCCCGCGCAGAACCTCACGATCCTCGCCAGCGCGTTTTCCGATCCCCTGCAGCGAGGCAGCGGCCGGCACGAGCCCGTGCTCTGGGAAGTTTCCTACGGCCAGGGCCGCGTGCTCGTGAATACGCTCGGCCACGCCTGGAAGGGTGACACCGACTGGGACGCGTTGCGCTGTGTCGGTTTTCAAACCATGCTCGCGCGCAGTGCCGAATATCTCGCCACCGGCCGGGTCACGCTCGACGCACCGAAAAGTTTCCCCTCCCCCGAACGCACCTCCATCGCGTGGCCGCACACGCTCCCTTGGTCGGCTCTCGGAAAACCCATCGTCGCTGCTCCAGCGGCCCTTTCACCCGCGTCCGCTTCTGCCGGGACCGCTTGGCAGGCGAAAAAGAAAGCCAACGTCGCCGCCGTGCTCACGCCCGCCGAGGAACGCGACTCGTTTGTGCTGCCCCCGGGATACGTCGCGGAACTCATCGCCGCCGAGCCGCTCGTCGAGCAGCCGGTCCTCGCCGTGTGGGATGCCGACGGCGCGATGTATGTGGCCGAAATGCGCAGCTACATGCAGGACGAAGCCGGCACCGGCACCAAGACCCTGCGCAACGGCCGCATCAAACGCCTCACCAGTTCGCGCAACGACGGCATCATGGATCGCGCGACCGTCTTCGTCGACGGCCTGAATCTCCCGCGGATGATCCTCCCGCTGCGTGACGGCATCGCGGTCGTCGAGACCGATGACACCAGCGTGTGGCACTATCGCGACCGTGACGGTGACGGCCTTGCCGAGGAGAAAACACTCCTCTTCCGCGGCAAACCCGGCGACGGCACGCGCTCCGTCGAGCACCAGGACAGCGGGCTCGATTGGAATCTCGATAACTGGATTTATGTCAGCTACGGCCGCGAGCGTTACCGCTACACCGACGGCACCTGGCGCGCGCAACCCACGCATCCGATCTGGACGCAGTGGGGCGTCACGCACGACGACACCGGCCGCGTTTTCTTCTCCGATAACAGCAGCCCAGCGATTGGCTTCCAGCTCGCGCGCCCTTACTGGGGCCTCATCCAAAAACGCAGCGGCGACAAACCCCGCTCCGGCGAGCCCATCTCGCTCGGCCTCGCGTGGGACATGGATTTCCTCTCGGCAAAAAACCTCTGCCCCGTCGACGACCGCGGTGGCCCCGCGCCCGCGCGAAAATTCTTCACCTCGATTTGCGGGCAAAGCGTATTTCGCGGCACGGCCCTCCCAGCCGAGGCGCGCGGCGACTATTTCTTCTGCGACCCCACCATCCACGTCGTCCGCCGCGCCAAGCTCACCGACCGCAACGGCCGCCTCACGCTCTCGAATCCCCACGGCGACGAGGAGTTCCTCCTCTCACCCGACATCCTGTTCCGCCCCGTCAACACCGCGACCGGCCCCGATGGTGGCCTCACCGTCGTCGACATGTATCGCGGCATCATTCAAGACGCGCCTTGGCTGAGCGAAGGGCCGCGCACGTTCATCCGCGAATCCGGCCTCGCCACCGTCAACGGCCACGGTCGCATCTGGCGCATCCGCCATCGCGATCTCGCCCCCACCGCCGCCCCGCGCATGTCCCGAGAGACCACCGCCGAACTGCTCCGCCATCTCGAAAACCCCAACGGCTGGTGGCGCAACACCGCGCAACGCCAGATCATCCTGCGCTCCGATCGCGCCACCGTCGTCCCTGCGCTCACCGATCTCGCGCGCTACCACGAAAACCCGCTCACCCGCCTCCACGCGCTCTGGACCCTCGAAGGCCTCGCCGCCCTCAACGCCCCTCACCTCGCCACCGCCCTCGCCGACCGCGATCCGCGCGTGCGCGCCGCCGCTGCACGCGTCGGTGAACCGCTCCTCGCGGGCAAAGACTCCGCCTTCCTCGCAGCGTTGTCAGCCGCCGCGAAAACCGAACGCGTCCCCGAGGTCGCGAAACAATTCATCCTCTCGCTGGCGTTTTCTCCCGACCATGCTGCGGCCGTGCCCACCATGGATGCGCTGATCGAGCGCCACGTCACGCACGAGGGCGTGTTCCTCGCCGCCTGCACGGTGTTCTGGAAAAACCCGTCACCCTACCTCAAGCGTCTGCAAAGCGGCGAGGCCCTCCTCGCCATCAAAGATCCCGCGCAGCGCGCCGAGGTCGCCGCGCGCTGGACTCAGGGTTTCGCTCAGTGGCGTCGGCAGATCGATCTCCCCGCCGACCTGTTGCCCGAGCAGCGCACGCACCTGACGAAGGGCGCGGAAACTTATTTCGAGACCTGCGTGAGTTGCCACGGCCCCGACGGTCGCGGCGTCGCCGTGCCCGGCACCGCCACCGCCCTTGCGCCTTCGCTCGCCGGCAGCGCGCGGGTCAAAGGCCCCGCCTCCCGTCTCATTCCCGTGCTGATCAACGGTCTCGTCGGCCCGATCGAGGGCCGCACCTACGAGGGTGCCATGATGGTGCCCGCCGCCTCGCTCGGCCTCACTCGCGACGATCGTTTGGCGGAAGTCATCAGCTTCATCCGCTTCGCTTGGGGCAATGACGCACCGCCCGTCACCAAGGAAAATGTCGCCGCGTTCCGTCGCAGCCATGCAGCGCGTTCCATGCCGTGGACCGATTCCGAGTTAAAGAACTTGCCGAACCCCTGATCGGTTCGCCCGGCTCATGCCCCATCGCCCAGTACCCGGCGGGCTTTTCGCGACTCCTGCGCCCACTCGGCCTCTTGCCCTGCCGTTCACCCTCTCTCACTCGGGTGATCTTCGCAACGTCACTTGCCTCGCTTCGTCTGCCTCCTATCTTCCGCCCTTCCCATGAGCCGTTCCCACTCTCTCCGCGCCGCTGCCCTCGCGACAGCCCTCGCCCTCACCGCCTCGCTTCCTCTCCGCGCCGCCGAAGCCGCCGCCGAGAACGACGACGCTCCCGCCGGCGCCAAACGCACCTCCGGCCAAATCCTCAAAATGGGCTCGCGCGTCGCCGCCGCCGAGATCGCCCCCGCGTCCAATGAGGGCGAGCAGGCCCTCAAGCGTATGAAGCTCCCGCCCGGCCTGGTCGCCACGCTCTGGGCCGCCGAGCCCATGCTCGCGAATCCCGTCGCCTTCAACTTCGACGAAAAGGGCCGCATCTTCGTCGCCGAGACCTACCGCTACCGCTCCAGCGTCCTCGATATCCGCGACTACATGTGGACCCTCGAAGCCGAACTCGCCAACCGCACCCTCGAGGACCAATCCGCCGCCATCGCCCGCCACTTCGGGCCCGAGGGCGTGAAAGAACTGTCCATCGAAACCGAGCGCGTCCGCCTCCTCGAAGACACCGACCACACCGGCGTCGCCACCAAATCCACCCTCTACGCCGAGGGTTTCAACTCCCCGCTCGACGGCATCGCCTCCGGCGTCCTCGCCCGTCGCGGCAGCGTTTACTTCACCAGCATCCCCAGCGTCTGGAAATTCACCGGCGAACAAAAAGCCGAGACGCGCCAGGAAATCAGCCGCGGCTACGGCGTGCGTTTCAATTTCACCGGCCACGATCTCCACGGCCTCATCTTCGGCCCCGACGGCAAACTCTACTTCTCCAACGGCGACCGCGGAGCCCACGCCAAGGGCCCCGACGGCTCCCTCGCCGACACCCCCGATGAGGGCGCGGTGTATCGCTGCAATCCCGACGGCACCCAACTCGAAGTGTTCGCCCGCGGCCTCCGCAATCCCCAGTCCCTCGCGTTCACCGAAAACGGCGACCTCCTCACCGGCGACAACGATTGTGACAAGGGCGACGAAGAGCGCCTCGTCCATGTCGTCCAAGGCGGCGATAGCGGCTGGCGCGTCGGCTACCAGCACCCGCTCATCGACAAAGACAGTCCGTGGCTCGCCGACAAACTCTGGCAGCCCCGCACCAAGGACACCGCCGCCTACCTCCTTTCCCCTATCTGCAACATCGAGGACGGCCCCTCTGGCCTCACCTACTACCCCGGCACCGGTCTCAACGACAGCTACCGCGGCAGCCTCTTCATCACCCACTTCAAAGGCAGCGTCGCGAAGAGCGGCATCTACACCTACAACGTGAAACCCAAGGGTGCCGGCTACGCCATCGCCGACTCGAAACCTTTCCTCACTTCCGCGCTGCCCACCGACGTGAAATTCGGCCCCGACGGCCGCCTCTACACTTCCGACTGGGCCGATGGTTGGCCGAAATCTAAACGCGGCCGCATCTACGCCATCAGCGATCCGCAGCACGCCAAAGATGCTCTCGTCCTCGCAACGCAAAATCTCATCGCGCAAGACTGGACCAAAGCCTCCGTATCCGAACTCACCGTACTCCTCGCCCACGCCGATCAACGCGTCCGCCAGGAAGCCCAGTTCACCTTCGCCGAGCGCGGTGCCGCCAGCCTCGCGCCGCTCGCCAGCATCGCCACAACGCCGTCCCGGTCCCCCTACGCCCGACTCCACGCCATCTGGGCCCTCGGCCAGCTCGCTCAAAACAATCCCGCCGCGCTCGCTCCTCTGCGCACACTCCTCCGCGACGCCGATGCCGAAGTCCGCGCCCAAGCGATCAAGATTCTCGGCGACGCCGGCGACACCTCCTCCGCCGACGCCCTGATCGCCGCCCTCAAAGATCCCGCGCCACGCGTGAAATTCTTCGCCGCACAATCCCTCGGCAAACTCAACCACGCCGCGGCCGCGCCCGCACTCATCGCGGCCCTCCGCGCGAATAACGACCAAGACGAATACCTCCGCCACGCTCTCGTGCTCGGCCTCGTCGGCGGCCACAACGTCACCGCCCTCACCGCCGCGATGGCTTCCGATTCGCGCGCCGTCCGCCTCGGCCTCGTCCTCACCTTCCGCCGTCTCCAGAATCCCACGATCGCCAAGTTCCTGAACGACACCGATCCCTACATCGTCCGCGAAGCCGCCCTCGCCATCAACGACGCGCCCATCGTCGCCGGCTACCCGGCCCTCGCCGCGCTCATCACGCAACCCCTCACCGACGAAGCCATCCTCTTCCGCGTCCTCAACGCCCACTTCCGCCTCGGCCAGCCCGCCAACGCCGCCGCCCTCGCCGCCTACGCCGCCAACGTCGCCGCCCCTGCGAAGCTCCGCGGCGAAGCCATCGCCCAGCTCGCCAACTGGCCGACTCCGCCCGCCCGCGACCGCGTCGTCGGCCTCTTCCGCCCGCTCACGCCCGCGACCCGTCCCGCCGCCGACGCCGCTGCCGCCCTCACGCCTCTGCTGGCCGGCCTGCTCAACACCACCACGCCCACCATTATCCAAACCGCCGTGCTGAATGCCATCGACTCGCTCGAGATCAGGAGCGCGGCCGACACGCTCTTCGCTGTCCTCAAAGACCCCAACCAGCCCTCCGCCAATCGCGCCGCCGCCCTCCGCGCTCTCGATAAATTAAAGGATCCGCGCATTCCCGAGGCCGTGAAAATCGCGAGTGATCTGAACGCTCCGCTGATGCGCCAAGCCGCGCTCCCAATCAGCGCACGGCTCTCGCCGGAGGCCGCCGCACCCGTCCTCGCCAACCTCATCGCCAAGGGCACGCCGAGTGAACAAAAGACCGCCTACCGCGCCCTCGGAACGCTGCAACACCCCTCCGCCGGAACCCTGCTCGCCGCCCAACTCGGCGCGCTCGCAGAGGGCAAAGTCCCCGCCGCCGTGCAGCTCGACCTTCTCAACGCGGCCTCGCTGCGCCACGAGCCCGCGATCAAAACCCTGCTCGCCAGCCGCGACGCCGCGCTCGCGAAAAATCCCGACCCACTCGCACCGTTCCAAGTCGCTCTGCAAGGCGGCGACAGAGCGCGCGGCGAAAAAATCTTCAACAACCAGCCGGTCCTCGCCTGCGTGCGTTGCCACAAAATCGGCACCGAGAGCGGCGGCGAAGCTGGTCCCAACCTCGCCGAGGTCGGCGCCAAAAACGACCGCGCCGCGCTGCTGGAATCGATCCTCAAGCCCAACGCCAAAATCTCCACCGGTTACGATACCATCGTGCTCACACTCAAATCCGGCGGATCCGCCGCTGGGATCGTTGCCAGCGAGACGGCCGACTCCCTTACCCTGCGCGCTACCGACAACCAGCTCGTTGCGGTGCAGAAAGCGAACATCGCCAAACGCGACAGCGCTCCGAGCGGCATGCCAGAAATCTATGGTGCGATCCTCACCAAGTCTGAAATCCGCGACCTCGTAGAATACCTCTCCACCCTCCGGATCCGCCCCAACCAAGTCCCCGAAAACTCCCAGCCCCGCGCCCTCCGCCACGCCACCGCCGAATAGCGGCAAGCGCCCGCAAGCCGTCCTCCAATCGCACCGGAGCCCCCGTCCCCGTAGCGGCGAGCGCCAGCAAGCCGTCCTCCCTCCAATCGCGCCGCACCCCCGTCCCCGTAGCGGCGAGCGCCAGCAAGCCGTCCTCCCTCCAATCGCACCGGCGCGCCCCGTCCCCGTAGCGGCGAGCGCCAGCAAGCCGTCCTCCGTCCCCGCGCCGCCGCTCAATTCAGCTCATGCGCCACGACCACGACACTCGCCACCCCCGCCGCCACCGCGGGCAGCGCCGTCGCATCCGCGGGCAGCGCCGTCGCCACCGCCTCCCTCCGTCTCCTGGCCGCGCCCGCCCACTCCAGCCGCAAGCTCCGCTGGATTTGCGCACGCCACACGTCCGCGACCCCCGCTTGCGCCGCAAACTCCGGCCAACGTCTCACCGCTGTGGATACTTCCGCCAAGATCGTCTCCGCCCGCCCGCGCTTCATGAGCGCTCCCTTCGCGCACGCTCGAAAATCCTCCAATAAGAATCCATCGCGCTTGCCGTTCATCGTCATCTGGTGGCCCGGCGTCCCGTCGCCGGCCGGGTTATCACTGAAGGTCATGTCAAACGCCGGCGCGAGCGACCAACGTCCCGCTTTGTTCATCAGAAAGGCGATGTTCTTCACGTGGTCGTCCTGGTTGCGCGCCACGATGTTGAAAGCCATGCGGCGAAATTGCTCCTCCGTCGCCGCCATCGGCAGCCCGAGCCGGCGGATCACCAGCAGTGCCTGCTCGTAAGCCTGCGCCCCGGCATGGTTGAAATCCAAATGCGCCATCGCCCCGAGCGACTGCAGGTGCAACTTCGCACCGCCATCAAGTCGATCAAAGCGCCGCGTCATGAAATGCCGCCGCCCGTTTTCCTCCAGCAGCCGGCACTCGCTCATCGTGATTCCCGCAGCCCGCGCCATCAGCGAATAGGCATACTCGATCACGCCGTAGTCTTTCGAATCCGCCCTCTCTTTGTCATTATTTCCTGATACGCCGTCAAATTTTAGCAACCAATCGTCGAAGCCCGACCCCGCCTCAATCTGCCCCGAGCGCACTTCGTTCGTCACCCGGTTCCAGGCAATCACCGCCTTTGCCTGCGACCCGCCCGCCGAGGTACCGACCCGTAAAATATCCCCCAGCGCCGCCGCGCGGTCTGCATCCGCCAACGACGATTTCAACTCCGTCCGTTCACTGAGCACCTCCGCCGCCAACCGCACGAGCGCATCAATCTCCACGGCCGTGGACCGTTGTGGCCGCGGCCCGATCGAGGGCAAAAACTCCAACGCACCCATCCCGCGCGTCCCCGTGTAGCCCAGACGCTCCACGGCGTTGAAGCTCCCCGGCGTGCGGCCTTGTGTCGCGAGCCAGGCATCGATCAGCGCATTGCCAAATCGATCGGGCAATGAATCCGCCAGCATCCCCGGCAAGCCGTGAAACGTCGCGCGTGGTAGTTCGGGAAACACGTACACCCCTTCTCCGAGCGGCATCATCAGCGGCGCAACCTCGATGCCGCTCTGCGCAAAGGCCGGCTCGTATTCAAACGCCGCATGCCCGTTGCCAGCCTGCAGCGACACCGCCCCGATGGTCCGGCCCCACAACTTCACTTCAGCGAGCGTGCTCAGGGCTCATCCCCCCACCGCCACGCCGTGGGGGCATCGTCCGCGACGCGACCACTGCCGGCGGCAGGGTACGTTGCGGGGGTTGGCATGAGCGCGCGCGCCACCGACGAGGCCCGGCGCCGTTGCTTGCCGCCGAGTTTGAGCTGTGCCATCGGGCTCGGCACCGGTTCGGGCACGAGGTGCTCGAAGCGCTCCAGCAAATCCAACCCCCGACAGATCCTCAGAAAACCCGACAACTGTGGTGCCACTCCCCCCACTTCCAGGCGCTCGACCGTGCGTTTCGACACCCCAGCCTTCGCCGCAAGCTGAGCCTGCGTCAGATTCTTCCCCAATCGCACTTGCGCCAGCCGTCGGCCGAGTTCACCCAAAACGGCCTCATCCGTGGTTTCTTCACCGATTCTCATACCCCATCTGATATCACGATATGTTGATCAATTTCAAATTTATTCGTCTTTTATGAGGATTACTTAAAATATTATTTATCGCCATATCAGGCGATTTAAAATCATTAAGTGATTTGTTTCGTCATTAGTGGCGATTAGTTAATAATTTATTATTGGTAATAATACCCAATTTGATTCACTTTTCATTCCACTCATGCGTCCGATTCCAACCTGCTGCCTTCTTTTTCTGGTCCGGGTCAAGAACGCACTCCAAGCCGATCATTCCGGCTCCAATGAGGTCGCTCGGCAACAGCTCAGGATCACGCGCCGCCAGCGCTATCAGCCGGAGGATCGCGAGGTCGAGGGCGACCACGTTGCCGCGCGCGGGTTTGGCGCCCAAGCTTGCTCGCCGCGATGGCGTGTGACTTCCTCG
>CANIJN010000180.1 GCA_947467625.1 Opitutia bacterium
TCCGAAGTCTGTATCTATTTCGCCCGCGAACTCGGCTACACCGTCCACGGCGTGGACAACAACCAGCGCGCCGTCTTCTTCGGCCCGTCCGGCGACACCCGCTGGAACCAATCCCGCCTCGCCGCCGAGCTCCCCGGCTTTGTCCACCACGAGCTCGACATCCGCGACCGCCAGGGCGTCCTCGCCCTCGTCAAATCCGTCCGCCCCTCCGTCATCGTCCACACCGCCGCGCAGCCGTCCCACGACCGCGCCGCCGCCATTCCTTTCGACGACTTCGACACCAACGCCGTCGGCACCCTCAACTTCCTCGAAGCCGCCCGCCAAGCCGCCCCCGAATCTCCGTTCGTGCACATGAGCACGAATAAAGTTTACGGCGACGCCCCCAACCGCATCGCGCTCACCGAACTCCCCACGCGCTGGGACTACGCCGATCCCGCCTACGCCGACGGCATCGCCGAAACATTCACCATCGACCAATCGAAGCACTCCCTCTTTGGCGCGAGCAAAGTCGCCGCCGACGTCATGGTCCAAGAATACGGCCGCTACTTCAATCTCCCGACCTGCGCCCTGCGCGGCGGCTGCCTCACCGGCCCCAACCACACCGGCGTCGAGCTCCACGGCTTTCTCAGCTACCTCGTGAAATGCAACCTCGAGGGCCGCGAGTATCGCGTTTTCGGCTACAAGGGGAAACAGGTCCGCGACAACATCCACTCCCTCGACGTCGCCCGCTTCATGGCCGCCTTCGTCGCCGCCCCGCGCGCGGGAGAAGTCTACAATCTCGGCGGCGGCAAGGCCAACAGCACCTCCATCCTCGAAGCGTTCGCGCTCACGGAAAAATTCACCGGCCAACCGCAAGTCTACACCTACGTGAACGAAAACCGCGCCGGCGACCACATCTGTTACTACAGCGATCTCCGCAAAATGCGCGCCCACTACCCGTCGTGGGACCTCACGCAGTCGCTCGAAGAGACCATCCGCCAAATCGTCGAGTCCTGGAAAAAACGCCACGTCTCCTAAGTGCCACGGGCTTTCCAGCCCGGGGTTTCGCCGATCGCCGCTTATCGCCGCCCCTCACCTGAAACAAACACCACCACCACCCGGCGTAGAACCCCCTCACCCTACCATGCCGCTCCTCGCGCCACCTCTCCGCGTGCCCCGCTCTCCCCGCCGCGCACCGTCCGCCCTGTTCACTCCCACTTTCCCTTTCACTTTCACTTTCACTTTCCCTTTCACTCTCCGTCTCCCCCTCTTCTTTACCTTCACCCTGCTCCTCACCCCGGCCGCCCACGCGCTGTCCGTCATCGCCCCAACGTTCCCCCAACTCGTCGCCGCGGCCGACACCATCGCCCGCGGCACCGTCACCGCCATCCGCAGCGAAGAATTCGATTCTCCCCAGGGCCGTGGCGTCCGCACCCTCGTCACGCTCCACCTCGAGCGCACCCTGAAGGGCACTCCCGCCGAAACCGTCACCCTCACGCTCCTCGGGGGCACCGTCGGCAAGCGCACCCTCCGCGTCGTTGGCCTGCCCGCCTTCACCGTCGGCCAACGCCAAGTTGTTTTCTTCGCCAACAACGGGTCCGTCCTCTGTCCCCTCGTCGCTGCCGGCCACGGTCGTTACCATGTCCTCACCGACCCCACGACCCAGCGTGACTACGTCACCCGCGACAACCTCGCGCCCCTTGCCTCCACCGACGAAATCGCACTCCCACTCGCTGCTCCCGCCGTCGCTACGCTCACCGCCCGCCTCACCGCGCCCGCCGACGCCCTCACCCTCGCCGCCTTCGAAACGCAGATCACTGCCGCCCTCGACTCCCCTGCGCCCGCCGCCCGCCTCCCGTGACCATGTCCACCATTCCCCACCGTCTCTCTTTCTCCCCCTCTCTCCGCCTCTCCTTCTCCCCCTCTCTCTCTCTCTCCTTCTTCCCTCCCTTCTCCCCGACCTTCTTCCTCACGCTCCTCGCCCTCGCCGCCGCGCCCTGCGTCCACGCTTACGTCCCCTTCCGCTCCACGTGGCCCTCCGGCGATATCCCTCTGCGCCTGCAATTAGATGCCACCGCCGCCACTCGCATCTTCCCCCTCATCGATGGCGCGATGTCATGGAACGTCGTCGCTCAAGCCGCCCTCGAAGACTGGAATCTCCACCTCGGGCGCTGCCGTTTCACCAGCACCATTAGCACCACGACTTTTTCCGCCCGACAAGAATTCGACGGGCTCAATCAGGTCTCCTTTTCGACCAACACCTACGGCCTCGCCTTCAGCCCCTTCGAACTCGCCGCCACCCTCCTCGACAATTCCGACGGCCTCGGCGACACCGTCCGTTCGCGTGAAGCCGACGTCATCGTCAACAAATCCGTCGTCTGGAATTCCTTTCGGGGCCCCGCCCGGCGTCCCGCCACCGAGCCCATCTCCACCGATCTCCGCCGCGTCCTGCTCCACGAATTCGGCCACGTCCTCGGATTAACCCATCCCGACCTCGCCACGCCCCGCCAAAACGTCGCCTCCGCCCTCAATAGTTTCATCACCGACATCGAGACACTCCAGCCCGACGACATCGCCGGTATCACGTATCTTTATACAACTCCCATCGTCCCTCCGGTCCTCACCACTCAACCGTCCCCGCAAACCGCCTCCATCGGCAGCACGGCGCAACTGACCATCGCGGTTAATAACCAAGACCCGCCCGTCCCCGACGATTTCCACAGCTACCACTGGTATTTCAAAGCCGCCGGCGCGACCACCTTCGAGGCCCTCTTCACGCTCATCAAACCCGGCTCCCTCACCTTCGGCTCCGTTCAACTCGAAGACGCTGGCAGCTACTATTTCCAAGCCATCACGCCGGACCACACGCTCACCAGCCCGACCGTCACGCTCACCACCACGCCCGCTACCCTCGCCCCCGCGACGCAGCTCGCCAACCTCTCCACCCGCGGCATCGGCGGTTCCGGCCCCCGTTCGATGATCGTGGGTTTCGTCGTCACCGGCACCCGTCCCAAAACCGTCCTCCTCCGCGCCGCCGGCCCCACCCTCGCCACCTTCGGCGTCACCGGCACCCTCGCCGATCCGCAACTCATCCTGAAAAATTCCGTAGGCACCACCGTCGCCACCAGCACCGCCCTCTGGGACCAAAGCCCCAACGCCCCCGACATCCGCACCGCCACCTCCCGAGTCGGCGCCTTCACCCTCCCCGCCGGTTCACGCGACGCCGTCATTTTCACGACGCTCGCCCCCGGCAACTATACGGCGACCACCACCAGCCCGAGCAACGCCACCGGCATCATCCTAATCGAGGTCTACGACGCCGACGCCACCCGCGATTCCGCGAGCCGTATCACCAATCTCTCGACGCGCGGCTACGTCAGCACCGGCAGCGACACCCTCATCGCTGGCTTCGTCGTCTCCGGCCCCGGCCCGCGCACCTACCTCGTCCGCATCGCCGGCGACACCCTCCGCAGCCTCGGGGTAACCGCCACCCTCGACGACCCCTTCCTCAAGCTTTTCACCGGCAGCACGCTCATCCGCGAAAAAGACGACTGGGATTCCCCGGTATCGTTCCAGCCCGCCCTTCGCGCTGCCTTCACCTCCGTCGGCGCCTTCGTCTTTTCCGACCGCCAAGAGCCCGCCATGCTCGTCACCCTGCGGCCCGGCAGTTACACCGCCCAAGCCACCGGCCTCACGAACGACGGCAGCACCAACCCCACCGGCAACGCACTCATCGAAATCTACGAAGTGCCGTGATTCACGGAGGCTCCCTGATCGGCGAAGTTTTCCTCAAAAATCCGCGTTCCCTTCCGTGCCCTTCGTGTCTTTCGTGTTCTCTCATGTCCGCCACGCCTGACTTTAAACATTTCTTCGGCAGCGTCCCTTCCGACCAAAACGCGCTCGATCTTTTCGCCGGCGAATGGTCCTCGTCGCCACCCGCCGATCGTCCTGAACTCAAAGCGGGCGCCACCCCCCTCTTCGACGATCCGCGCATCGCGTGGGCCCACCATCGCTTAATGGAAATGGGCGTCGCCGGCGGCTTCACAGGCCGCGACGTGCTCGAGCTCGGCCCCCTCGAAGGCGGCCACACCTACCTCATCGACCGCCTCAACCCCACCGCCGTCACCGCCGTCGAAGCCAACGGTCGCGCCTACCTCAAGTGCCTCATCGCGAAGGAAACCTTTCGCATGAGCGCGAAGGTTCGTTTCCTCCTCGGCGATTGCCTCGCCCACTTGCGCGCGGTCGATAAGGTCCACGACATCGCGGTCGCCTCTGGCCTCCTGTATCACCTCACCAATCCCGTCGAACTCCTCGAACTCCTCGCCCTTCGGAGCAACGCGATTTTCTTGTGGACCGTTTTCCACGACGCCGAGTTTGTCGCCCAAAACCCCGTCCCCGGCGCCAAGTTTTCCGAACAACTTCCGATGGAGCACGCGGGGTTCAAACACACCGTCCACCGCTTCAACTACGGCCCCTCCCTCGATTGGAAGGGCTTCTGCGGCGGCGGCGACATCTACAGCTATTGGATGGAAAAACAGGAAATCATCGGCGCGCTCGAGCACTTCGGCTTCAAAGATTTTCGCACCGAACAGCACCCCAACGTCCACGGTAGCGCCCTGATGCTCGTCGCCCGCAAGTAGCGCCCCCCCCTCCGGAAATCGTTGTCGTTCTCGTTCTCGTTCTCGTTCTCGTTCTCGTTCGCGCTCTCGTTCGTCAGGGTTTGCCTGCGGAAAAGAACGATAAATATTAATAGAGAGAGGCAACAGCACGCTATCCGAGCAACCCAAACGCCTCCCTCGGCCTCGGCTCGGCTCTCCCCCCACCGTCCCCCCGCACTCACGCCACGTTTGACGTATCCTTCCGGACAAACCATGGTCTCAACCATCATGACTGCGATTCTCCGCCTCCTCCGTCCCGCTCTCGCCGCCTTGGCGTTTGGCTTGGTCGGCAGCGCCGTCGCCCAGTCCGGCTCAAGCAGCTCCCCGTTCATGCCCGCCACCGCCGCGGCCGTGCCCCAGGCGGCCGGTGAGACGCTCGAGTTCGCCGGCGTGAATATCATGAGCACGAAGACCTTCGTGAATGTTTTCGACAAGCAGGCCAAGAAAGGTCGCTGGATCGTCGTCGGCTCCAGCGATGCCGGTATCAACGTCCTCACTTACGACCCGCAGCGTGAACAAATCGTCGTGAAAGTGGGCGACCAACAAAAAACCCTCACCCTTCGTAAATCTACGACCACCTTCGGCCCCACTCCCCAGCCGGTCGCGATCATGCCGACCGCCGCTGGGTTCTCCGTCGCGGCCCCGTCTCCCGTCCCGCCTAGTCCGGTGCCCGCTGAGGCCACCCCATTGCCCATCGCCAGCATTCCCCCGCCAGAGCAACCGGCCAAGCCCTTGACGGTCTCACGCCAAGAAGAAGAGGCCCGCATGCTCGTGAGCGACCTCCTCGAAATCGGTATGGCCCAACGCAAGGCCTACGAAGAAAAGCAAAGAAATGGCACCGCTGGCCAACCCGAGCAGCCGTCCGCCCCCGCGCCAACGAATCCCCCGGGCACGTGATTCTCAGCCGCGTCCCACTCTAGCGGAGTTTCCCGAAGTGGAGGCCTGCCGGCAGGCGATTCAGCACTGCGGTTCCTTTCATGCGCCAGATCAGCCTCGCCGATTCTGGCGAGCCGCGCCGCCAGCAAGCCGCCGCCGCCCCCGTAGCGGCGAGCGCCAGCAAGCCGTCTTTTTCCCCGATTCCGGCGAGCTGCCCCCCTCCGCCCCCGTAGCGGCGAGCGCCAGCAAGCCGTCTTTTTCCCCAGCAGCGATCCGCCGCTCCACCACCGCCCTTGGGTGATCAGCCAAAGCCACCTCCAAAAAATCCGTCCGATAGGGAAATTCCATTAACGCTCCAGAAGATCCGTCCGTCTGCCCGCCTCCACCGCCCAATCCGCCACCACCGCCAAGCCCCCACGCCCCCCGTATAGTCTCCAATTCACTGATAATCGTTCTCGTTCTCTTAATCGTTCTCGTTCTCTTAATCGTTCTCGTTCTCTTAGTCGTTCTCGTTCTCTTAATCGTTCTCGTTCTCTTTCTCCCTCCTCTCCCTCTCTCCCTCTCACTCTCCCTCTCCTTCATCCACCTTCTCTCATGCCCAACACCAAACTTCCGAAATCTCCGCGCATCCTCACGACCACCGTCGGCTCTTATCCCGTGCCCGAGTGGCTCGCCGCCCTCCCCAGCGAGCAAGCCGTGATCGACGCCACCCGGGTCGTATTCGATATCCAACGTCAGGCGGGTATCGACCTCCCCACCGATGGCGAGCTCTACCGCTTCGACGTCAATCACCCCGACACCAACGGCATGATCGAATATTTCATCCGCCCCATGGCCGGGGTCTCCTCCGTCGTCGGTCGTTCCGTCACCGATGAATTCTCCCGCCACCACCCCATGGGCTTCCGCCGCAAACCCGCCGGCGTCGTCTCCGGCCCCCTCGGCGAAGGCTCGCTGAATCTCCTCGCCGATTGCCAACGCGCCGCCTCCGTCGCCGGCGGCCAGTTCAAATTTACCGTCACGAGCCCCTACATGCTCGCGCGCACCCTCCTCGATCACCACTACCGCGACTTCGCTGCCCTCACCATGGCACTCGGCGAAGTCCTCGCCGCACAAATGCCCGGCCTGCCCGCCGCGTGCGTCCAAGTCGACGAAGCCAATGTCCCCGGCAATCCCGCCGACGGCCCCCTCGCCGCCGCCTCGATGAATCTCGTCCTCGACGCTATCGACAAAAACACCGAGCGCGCCGTGCATTTCTGTTTCGGCAACTACGGCGGCCAGACGATCCAAAAGGGCAACTGGCAAAAACTCCTGTCGTTCCTCAACGCCCTCCACACCGATCACCTCGTCCTCGAACTCGCCCACCGCCCCAAAGCCGATCTCGATGCACTCAAGCACATCGATAAAAAAATCACCCTCGGCGTCGGCGTGATCGACATCAAGGTGAACCATATCGAGACCGCCGATGAAGTCGCCGCGCGCATTGAAGCCGTGGAGAAAAAAGTGGGCCCCGGCCGGGTACGTTGGGTGCACCCCGACTGCGGTTTTTGGATGCTCAAACGCTCCATCGCCGACCGCAAAATGGAAGCCCTCGTCCGCGGCCGCGACCTGTATTTGGGTCGTTGATTCCAGTCCGCACGGAGCGGCGCTTTCCCCGGTGCCGATTTTTAGCAGGTTCCATTCCTGGGTGTCTCACTGGCCGTGAAACATTCAGGAATGTTCATTTTGACTCCAGCCCACTCGTGGCGAGGGTTCCGGAATCTGTATCCAGAGCACCGTCGCACCGCACCATGCCCGTCCCATGACTGCCTCGTCCCTCCCCTTCCTCACCTCCATTTTCCATCCCGCCGCCGCCACCCCTGGTGAAATCACTGCGGCCACCGAGCTCGCCCGCCTCACCGGGGCCTCCGTCGCCCCGACCGCGAGCGCACCCCCTCGCGGTATCCTCGTCGCCCTCGCCTCGCGCAATCTCGTCGCCCGCATCCCCGCCGCCCCGGCCTCGCCCTCCGTTTACGCTTCCTCCGAGCCCGCTTGGACCTGGATTCGCATCGCCGCATCCGATGCCGAGTCCGCCGGAGCCACCGGCGAAATCATCGCCACCCACGGCGCCTTCCTCTTCGCCGCCGTTCGCCTGCTCGCCAACGGCGTCGGCGCCTTCACCCGCGAGAAACTCGCCGCCGGCATTCTCCTCCCCGCGTCGTTCGGCTGGCACCGTCCCCATTGGGACGCCTGCTACACCCAATACTGGCGCTCCGCCCGCGGCTTCGATCCCGAGCGCTACGTCGCCGCCCTCGCCGAAGCCGGTTTTACCCACTGCGAGGTCAATAGTCTCCAAGCCCACATGCCGCACGAGGATCTCGTCGCCCACGAGTATTACTCGCAGTTCTACACCTACGCGCCCGGCTTCAACCACTTCGTCGACACCGAACTCACCCGCGGTCTCTGGCCCGCCCTCTACCTCGACGCCAATCTCAACCATCTCCGCAAACTCGCCGACCTCGGCCGCCGCTACGGCCTGAAACCCGGGGTGTGCATGTTCGAACCTCGCACGATGCCGGAGCGGTTCTTCCAAAAATATCCCACGCTGCGCGGCGCCCGCGTCGATCACCCGTTCCGCTCGCGGCTCCCGCGTTTCACGATGGCGCAAGATCACCCCATCGTCCGTCGCCATTACCGCGAAGCCCTCCAGAAACTCATCCGCGCCGTCCCCGATCTCGGTTACATGTCGCTCTGGACGAACGACAGCGGCGCTGGCTTCGAACACACCGCCTCCCTCTACGTCGGACGCAACGGCGGCCCTTACATGATCCGCGAGTGGCGCAACCACGACAAAGTCGCCGAGGCCGCCGGCCAAGGCATCGCCCGGGTCCTCCGCAATCTCCAAGCCGGCGCCGCCGAGATTAACCCTCACTTCGACGTCATCCTCCGCATCGAACCCTTCAAAGTAGAGCACGACCACATCAAGTCTGGCATGGGCCGCCACGTCGGTTACGAAACCCCTTCGCTCCTCGTTCGCGGCTATTCCCTCCCGTATCCCCATCCCAAATACCCGGAAAACTTCGGCGTCGCCGGCAGCATCTTCCAGAGCTGGATGGACCCCGCCGAAAAGCCGGCCCTCGCCGAGGCGCGCGCCCAGGGCATCGAGCCCGTCCTCCACTACTCCGCCTGCGGCGTGATGAATCACGAGCCACTCATCGGCCTCCCATTCCCGCGCCTCCTCCACGCCAAACTCACTTCCGCTGCGGCGACCGGCCTCACGCGCCTGTCCGCCCTCGGTGGCCTCGCTCACCCCACCGCCACCCCCTACTGGCCCAATATCGCCGCAATCTCCGCCGCCCAATTCGTCACCGACCGCCCCATCGACGACGTCCTCCGCGACTACGCCACCCACCTCGTCGGCCCTTCCGCCGCCCCCGCCCTGACCCGCGCGTGGTGCGATTTCGAAGACGCCCTCGTCTGGCAACCTCTCGTCCCGCTCTTCTGCGTTTTCGGCTTCTGCTGGCAACGCACGTGGGACCGTCCATTCGTCCCCGACCTCGAAGCCGTGCCCGCCGCCGAACGCGACTACTACGAGCGCCACGGCTGCTTCCAGTTCAATAATCCCAGCCTCACCGACCTCGGCAAAGACGTCCTCTTCGATCTCATTACGCGCGAGTCCGGCGCGAAAATGGCCGCCGACATGGACCGCGAGCTCCTCCCGCGCGTGCGCGCCGTGATCGCCTTCCTCGAAACCCAACTCGCCGCTGCGCCAGCCCACTCCGCCGCCGTCGCCGTCTTCACCGACCTCCGCGACCGCGTCCGCGCCTACCTCCACTGGAGCACCACCCTCCGCAATGTCTGCGCCTGGTGTGAAAACGTCTACGGCTACCTCGACCCCTCCGCCGACGACGCCATACGCACCACCTGTTCGCAAAAACTCCAAGCCGCGATCGACCTCGAGCTCGCCAACACCCGCGGACTCCTCGAACTCATGGAGACCACCACCACCGAGTTCATGGTCGTCTCCTCCGTCGCCGAAAACACGTTCTTCTACGGCGAAAATCTCGCTGATCACCTTCGCACCAAAATCCGTCTTACGGAAAAATATCGGCACCACCAGCCCCGCATCGACCGCCACATTATGTGGCGCCCCGCCCCCGGCACCGTCTGGCCCGAAGGTTGGTCCGCGACCTAACCTCCGAACGGAGTGGCGGTTTCCCCACCGCCGACCCTCAACCCTCCCAAACCCCAACCATCCCATCTCCCCAGAGCCATCAGTCATTAGTCATTAGTCATTAGTCATTAGTCATTAGACATTGGTCATTAGTCATTCCCCCTCTCCCCGTCTCTCATTCTCTCCATCTCTCCCTCTCCGTCTCTCCCTCTCCGTCCTTCTTCGTCCATGAGCACCGCCACCGCCCTCCCGCAAATCTACTCCTTCGGCCACGCCCTCGACATGGACGACGATAAAATCGGCCTCTTGCGCGACTCCTCCGACGCCGCGGAAAACGTCCCCGAACTCCGCCGCCGCTTTGCCGACGACGGCTATCTCTACATGAAGGGCTACCTCGACCGCGACGAAGTCCTCGCCGCCCGCGCCACGCTCACCGACGGCCTCGCCGCCGCCGGCGTCCTCGACCCCGCGCATCCGACCATCGACGGCGTTTGCCAACCCGGTGCCGGTTACGTCTTCAAACCAGAACTCACCAACAACAACCCCGCCGTCCAAAACCTCCTCTACTCCGGCCGCCTCCCCGAGTTCTACCGCCAGTTCTACGGCGAAGAAATCCGCCACTACGATTTCACCTGGCTCCGCGCCATCGGCCCCGGCAAAGGCACCAACCCCCATTGCGACCTGCCCTACATGGGCCGCGGCACCCACGGCCACATGACGTGCTGGCTCCCCTACGGCGACATCTCCTTCGAACTCGGCGGCCTCATGGTCCTCGAAGGTTCGCACAAACGCATGGACCTCCTCGAAAACTACATCTACCGCGACGTCGACTCCTACTGCGCCAACAAACCCGAGCAGGTCAAAAATGCCACAACCGGCGCCAAAGGCTTCGGCTGGACCTTCAGCGGCACCCTTTCCCACAACCCGCCCGTCCTCCGCAATAAATTCAACGGTCGCTGGCTCACCACCGAGTTCCAACCCGGCGATTTCATCACCTTCGGCATGTTCCTCGTCCACGCCTCGCTCGACAACCGCACCGAAAATCGCCTCCGCATTTCCAGCGACGCCCGGTACCAGCGTGCCAGCGAACCCATCGACGAACGCTGGATCGGCCTGAATCCCCCCGGCCACACCACCGCCGGAAAAAAAGGCCGCATCTGCTAGGATGAGCGCCGCCTCCGCCGTAGCGGCGAGCGCCAGCGAGCCGACCTCGCCTCTTCCTGAACGGAGCGGCCGTTTCCAACCGCCGTCCACCCCCGCCCCCACCGGCCGCCTCGCCGCCGTGCAGGAAATGGCCCGCTGGTTGCGCCTCCTCTTCGAAACCGAGCGCGAGTTCGTCCGCACCGCCACCACGCTGATCTACCGCGTCGGTGAGCCCGAGCTGAAGTATCTCCTTTGCCAGCACGTGTGGGAAGCCGCCAACCACGCCCGCTTTCTCCGCGAGCGCGGACGCGAGCTCAGTGGCTTTGGCACCACCGACGAGGTCCGCCCGTCGCTTCGCCAACTTTTCAACGAAGCCGTCATGCCCGCCGATGCCACCGTCGCGCTCGTCGGTTTTTACCGCGTCATCAAGCCAGCCCTACACGACGCCTACCGCCGCTACCTCACCGCGACGCACCACCTCGCCGACTGGCCCTCCCGTAAACTCGTCGAGGAATTCCTCGCCGACGAAGCCCGCCACGCCGCCGAAATCGCACCCTATCTCCCCGAAGCAGCGAGCGCCAGCGAGCCGACCTCCGCGTCCCCCGTAGCCGCAAGCGCCAGCGAGTGGTCA
>CANIJN010000181.1 GCA_947467625.1 Opitutia bacterium
CCCTCCCCTGATCCCCTCCCTTAATATACTTTCAGCCCAATCCTCAAACCTCTCGCTATAGCCGAGAAAAACCCTGTATCAAAGTGTCACCTATCACCCCGGACAGAGTGTCACCTATCACCGGATCGAACCGATGAGCGTGGTTGTGGACGAAGATCCTGCCGCGCGCATGGCCTCTGGCTTGATCGGTGTGCAGGTCCATGTCGGACCACCGATGAAAGTTGAGTATCGCAACTTTCTCTTGAAGACGCTTCCGGTCATTGCGCCTGCGCCGACCAAATAATGGCTGCGGAGGAAGCGGAGTGAGCGGAATCGGCCGTCGGCTCGCTTCCAGGAAATGGTCAGGTTTGGGGCAGTAAAAAACCCGCCGGGTGGGGGCGGGTCGAAGGAAGGACGGCCAGCAGTTGCGGTCAGATCGCCTCAGCGACAGCGGCGTCGATGGCGACGGTGTGCGGATGATGGCGCTTGGCGCGTTTCAGCTGGTGACGGCGGGCGAGCATCCGGTCGAGCTTGTCGACGAGCAGCGCGACGGCCTTGTGGCATTCGTCGGATTCGACGGTGGCGTTCATATCGGGTCCGTGGATGGCGATATGGCCCTTGGCTTTGAAGCGCGTGCTGACGGCCTCCTTCGGGTCGCACTCCAGTTCAACGCGTACGCGTACGATGCGTTCCTCGTGGCGAAACAATCGCTCGGTTTTTTCGCGGACAAAGGTTTTGAGCGACGGAGTCAGCTCGAGATGAATGCCGGAGACGATGAGCTCGTGGGTATTTGGGCTGTTCATAATCCTTAGTATGGTTTGGTTTGAACCGAAGCCGGCGATGAAACCGGACCGGTGAAAGGGGAAATGATGGGAGGGGCCGTCAGGTCCTCGCTAAGCGAAGATTTACAATGAAAGCCCAGCGTCCTCGTTACGGGCGAATCTTCCGGAGATGGAAAATCGTTCATCAATCTGATGAGGAACGTGAGTGTGGAGTTGAGGTATGGCAACTTCTCTCAGCAGAATCCTGCCAAGAAAATTCATGAAAAAATTGAACCTCCTGTCGTTTGACTATTGGCGGGCGGCGCACTCGCCCGACCGCGTCGGCGGAGAGCTGAGGTTTTTTCATGGGAAGATGCCTCCGGGGCGCAAGCGGTGCATCCACGATCACGCGGTCGACGCATCGAATCGTTTTTCTCAGTGCACTCTGATCAGCCGACGGAAAATGCTCGACTTCAACGAGCGCGGTTGGGCGGGCAGCGCTCAACGGAAAGGGGTGGGGCGGTGAGCGGCGGGAGCGAAGGAGGGGGCGTGCCGGCGGCGAGTGGGCCGGAGGATTTCATGGCTAATTCCGGGCGGGCCTGCGGGTGGCCGCGGCGAACCAAACAGGGGCCGGTGCGGATGATCTCTCCGGAGGAAGTGCCGGGTTGGGTGGTTTACGAGGACGCGCGGTTGCTCGTGGTGAACAAGCCGGGTGACATCGTTTGCCATCCCTCAAAAGCGGGTCCGTGGTCGAGTCTCGTCGGGGCGTTGCGGGAGTATGCGCAGCTCGAGCTCGTGCATCTCGTGTTTCGCTTGGATCGGGAGACGAGTGGGATTGTCGTGCTGGCGAAGGACGGCAAGATGGCGAGCCGGTTGCAGACGGCGGTGCAGGAGCGGAAAGTAGCGAAAGCGTATGTGGCGGTGCTGACCGGAGAACTGGCCGGGCCGGTGACAGTGAACCAGCCGTTGGGCGATGACACGGCGAGCCCGGTGTTTGTGAAGTCGTGTGTGCGGCCCGACGGCCAGGCGTCGGTATCCCATTTTACACCACTCGCGACGGCCGGTGGGTTTACGCTAGCGCGAGTGGTGACGGAGACGGGCCGGAAACATCAGATTCGAGCGCACGCGCAATGGCTCGGGCACATGATGGTGGGAGATAAGATCTACGGGCCAGATGCGCGGTGCTATTTGGATTTTATCGACCACGGGTGGACCGACGCCTTGGCAGCGAAACTGTTGCTGTCTCGTCAAGCGTTGCATTGTGCGGAGATCGATCTGCGGCCGGCGGGGCTGGACCACGTATTCACCGCACCGATGCCCACGGACATGCGGGAGTTTTGCGTCAGCCGTGGATTAACCCCGTGATGGCCGCTTCGATCGCGACGCGGAGGGCAGCGATGCGTTGGGGGAGGGGAAACGCCGATGGGCTCTCGATGGTATAGGCCAACGTGGTGTGGTGGGCGCGGAGGTAAACCGCTTCGGGCCAGTTCTCGCGCAAGCTCGGATCGGTCTCGGGTCGGATAATGCCCGGTGCGGCAATGGATCGGCCGTCGATGACCGTGGCGGTTTCGATGGGGCACACGGTGGCGACGGCAGCGAGCATCGGCTCGGCAAGCGACGGGCGCTGCGAGGGATTCTGCTCGTAGAGGTAAAAGCCCGTCGATTCCCAGTCTTCGTGTAAGCAAAGGGTAAGATCAAAATTTGGCTGACAGCGGAGCCACGAGACGTGGTCGCGAATTTCGGCCGTCCGGCGATCCTTATAATCACGATTCAGATCGAAGCCGTCGCCATTCTCCCGGGTTGCGGCGATGAAACCGGTCGGGTTCAGGAGTGGGCAGATGAACCACCCGGCGCGGTCGTCGAAGATCCCCGCTTCGAGCAACGCCAAGAGGGCGAAAGGCGGCGCGGGTTCGTCTCCGTGGATACCGGCCGAGAGATAAATCCGCGGTCGGGGGCCGTGCGTGCGTTTGGTGAGAGCGAGGAGGGGCGTGCCGGCGTGTTCACCAAAACGGTCGAGGCGGAAGCCCGCGGCGCGACCGGCCGACGCGAAGCGGGTGACGAGGGTGGGCGGGTCGAAGGCCGTTTTTTTCACCGGAGGGACGTTGGGCACGGCATGAATTGGTTGCGCGAGGAAAATCCATGCTGTCGAATCGGGGGATTCTGTCTTTAACAAAATAACTATGTCACCCGTTCGCGTTCGTTTTGCACCCAGTCCCACCGGTTTCTTCCATATCGGCAGCGCCCGCACGGCGCTCTTCAATTGGCTCTACGCGCGACACACGGGTGGCGTATTTATCCTGCGCATCGAGGACACCGACAAGGAGCGCAACAGCGAGCAGTTCCTCACGCTGATCTACGAAAGTCTGACCTGGCTGGGCATGAATTGGGATGAGGGTCCGAAATATGGGACGAGCGGTGGTGGCGCGTATGGGCCCTACCGGCAAAGCGAGCGCGGTGAGATCTACAAAGACTATGTGGCTAAACTGATGGCAGCGGGGCGTGCTTACGAGAAGGACGGTGCGATTTGGTTCAAGCTGCTCGGTGAGCGCTACGAGGTATTTGACGAGCATCGGAAGAAAACTGTTACGAAGGTAAAAGTGCCGCCGGTGGTGATTGAGGATCAGATCCGCGGGCGCGTGGAGCGCGTCGAGGACGAAGATTTTGTGATCGTGCGATCGGACGGAAATCCGGTGTTTCACCTCGTAAATGTCGTCGACGATATTGCGATGAACGTCACCCACATCATCCGCGGCGAAGATCACCTGTCCAATACGAGCAAGCACGTGGCGCTCTACGACGGCTTCGGCGTGAAGCCGCCGGCGTTTGCGCACATCCCGCTGATTTTGAAGCAGAATGGTCCCGGCAAGATGTCGAAGCGGGACCAAGGGGCGCTGATCGCTGAGTACCAGAACCGCGGCTATTTGCCGGAGGCGTTGGTGAATTTCCTCTGCCTGCTCGGCTGGAATCCCGGGGACGATCGCGAGAAAATGTTCATTGAGGATATCATCCGCCTCTACGATTTACCCGGCATTAACCAGAGCAATGCGCGGTTCGACGACAAGAAACTCGCGCACATGAACATGCTCTATCTGCTGGAGCAACCGGCGGACACGTTCGTGGCGTTGGCCCGCAATTTTCTCTCAAAACAAACCGAAAACGTGGCGGCCCAGAGTGCCCTCTCGGCCGATGCGGCGTATTTCCGTGAAGTGATGATGCTCGCCCATCCGAAGGTGAAGGGGGTGGAGGAACTGCCGGCCTACACCGGATATTTCTTCATCGACGCGTTTTCAACCGACGCCAAAGTCCGCGACAAAGTGATGGGCAAGGGTGATCCCAAGGCACGGTTGGCCGAGCTCATCGCGTTCGTCGCCACTGCCGATTTCTCCAGCGACCTGGCCATCGAAGAAGCCCTGAAGGCGCTCGCAACGCAAAGGGGACTTGGCTTTGGCGACTACCAGTCGGTTGCGCGGCTGGCGGTATCGGGCACGAATGTGGGGCCTAGTATTACCGCGATGTTCCGTGTGCTCGGTCGCGAGCGCGTGAGTCAGCGGCTCCAGAAATTGCTGGCGGCGGTGTAACGACCCAGCGGCGGTGGGGAAACCGCCGCTTCGTCAGCAACGCGCCAAGATCTGCCTGAGCAATTCGCTGTAGTCGTCGAGGGCGGGGAACTGCGGGAACTGGCGCACGATATTCTCGGGCGCATGGAAAAGGAAACCGTGGTTGGCCTGCGCGAGCATCGTCGTGTCGTTGAACGAATCACCGGCGGCAACGACGTTATAGTTGAGTGATTGGAGCGCGGCGACGGCCTGACGCTTTTGGTCCGCCATCCGAAGTTGGTAGCCCGCGATGCGGTCATTTTCTACGACGAGACGATGACAAAAGAGGGCCGGACGTCCGAATTGCCGCATGAAGGGGTCGGCAAACTGTTCAAACGTGTCGGAGAGGATGATTACCTGCACACGGCGGCGGAGTTCGTCGAGGAATTCGCTGGCGCCGGGAAGAGGCGAGAGGCCGCCGATGACGTCTTGGATTTTCGTGAGAGTGATCCCGTGACGATCGAGGATGGCGATGCGGTCGAGCATCAGTTTGTCGTAGTCTGGTTCGTCGCGCGTCGTGCGGCGCAATTCGGGGATGCCGGTGCGCTCGGCGACGGCGATCCAGATTTCCGGCGTGAGGACGCCTTCCATGTCGAGGGTGACGATACTTTGCTTCACAAGTGGTCGGATTGAACCAGAGGGTTTTACAGCGTGGCAAGCCGAGGCTGGGTTCACTCGAATTGTTTTCGAAACTCGGCAAACTGTTGCCGGAGTTCAGCGAGCTCGCTGCGCAGGGCGACGCTGTCGGACTCGAGCTGGGTGATGCGTTCGTTTTCAGCGCGAACGGCGAGGGTGGCGGGCTCGGCGAGCGCAGCACTGGGGGCCGAGGCGAGTGCGGCCACATCGATGGGGCCGGACAGTAGATGGGAATAGCGCGGCTCTTTGGTGCCCGGGAGGCGCGGCAGTTTAACGACGAGTGGCTGCGGTTGGCGCGAGGCCATGATTTGCAGGGCCTCCTCGACTTCAGCCAGCGACTCAAACGGCTGGAAACGCTCCGTGCGGGTGCGGAGCTCGGCGAGGGTTTGCGGGCCGCGGAGCATCAACACGCAGAGCAGGCCGACTTCGGCGGGGGTGAGCAGAATGGCGTCGGTGAGCGAGTGTTTGTATTTCGAGACGCGGCTCTCGGCTCCGGTGAAGACGGAGGCGAGGCGCTTCGTGCGGAGGCCGTCGAGGGCGCGGACGACGGTGGTCTCATCGAAGGCGACCACGGGATCGCGGTTGGACTGCTGGTTGCACGCGAGCGTGAGCGCGTTGAGCGTGAGCGGATAGTAGTCGGGGGTCGTGACGGCTTTTTCTACGAGGCATCCGAGAATTCGGATTTCGTGGGCGGTGAGTGCAGGGACGGGTTCTTCCATGGATAATAGTAAACTCACGAGGGACGCAGGGTGTTGGCCGTGGGAATTGCGGGGAAGTGGACGCTGAGATCGAGGCCGCGATCCCTCAGGACCGATGCGAGGAGGTCGTGACTGGACAGCACGGTGATCCCGTCGCCGAGGTGGGCGAGCAGTTCGGGGTTCGCATCGCTCAGTTCGATGAAAATTCGCGCGTGCGCATTGAGTTTCCGGATACGCGACACGGTATGGAGTGATTTGAGGTCGGCGTTTTGAAAGCGAATGTTGGAGAAAACGAAGATGAAAGCGGCCGCGCTGATGTTCGCCTGCTTGAGGGCGGCGGGGTTGATGGGCACGCCGCTCACGAAATAATGCTGCGGGTAGGGTCTCACCTGGACGAGGTCAGTCACTAGGGCCACTTTTCTGCCGGCGAGTGCGGGGTGGCGGTCGAGGACTTGGAGGAGTTCATCGGCGAAGGCGGTGTAGTCGCAAATGACAATGTGATCGGTGGCCTCCACTTGGGCGGTGCCGAGCCGATGACGGTTTGTCAGGCTGTGCAGCGATTGGGCGCTCAGCGCGATGAAGTGGGTGTAGCAGTAAATGCCCACGAGAATGGTCAGGACGGCGGTGGCACGGCCCATCGCGGTGATCGGGGAGACATCGCCGTAGCCGACCGTCGTCGAGCTGACGAACCACCACCACAGCGCGTCGTCGTAGGTTTTGACGCTGGGGTTGATGCCGTGCTCGTAGGTCCAAAACAACCACGGGGCAGCGAGCCCCGTGATCAGGAGCAATACTAAGATAAAACGGACTTGGCGGAACACGACGGGGTTTTGTTAAGGGCGAGAGTCTGGAGGCGAGGCGGGGAAGGGCTGAAGCCAAAGGTCAGCGCGGGCCGCTCCGCCTATTTCTTGGGCACCCACGCATCCTTGAGGGTGATCGTGCGATTGAAGATGAGGCGCCCGGCGGCGCTGTCTTTCGAATCGAGCGCGAAGTAGCCGAGTCGTTCGAATTGATAGCGCTGGTCGGCAGTAGCACCGGCGAGCGAAGCTTCCAGTTTGGCGGTGACGACTTCGAGGGAGTGCGGGTTGACGTGCTTCTTGAATTCGCCATCGGCGTCCGGCTCGGGGATGGTGAAGAGGCGATCGTAAAGACGTACCTCGGCCTCGATGCAGTGCGAGGCACTGACCCAGTGAACTGTGCCCTTCACCTTGCGGTCGACGTTGGGGCCGCCGCTGCGGGTGGTGAGGTCGGCGGTGCAGCGGAGCTCGCTGATGAGCCCGGCGGCGTCTTTCACGACTTCGTCGCACGTGATGATGCAGGCATATTTGAGGCGAACTTCCCCGCCGGGTTTGAGGCGGAAGTATTTCGGCGGCGGGACCTCGGCAAAATCGTCGTGGTCGATGTAAACCTCGCGGGTGAGGGCGACCTTGCGCGTGGTGGGGGCCTCGTCTTGCGGGTTGTTGGTGGCGTCGCACTCGAGGACTTCGCCCGGAGCAATGTTCGTGAGCGTGAGTTTGATCGGTTTGAGGACGGCAAGGCGGCGGAGTGCGGTGGGGTTGAGTTCCTCGCGAACTGCGTGATCGAAGACGGCGACGTCGGTGACGCTGTCGAACTTAGTGACACCCACGCCGATGACAAAACGACGCAGAGCGCTGGCGGGAATTCCGCGGCGGCGCAGACCGGAAATAGTGGGCATCCGGGGATCGTCCCAGCCCGTGACGAATTTATCCTGCACGAGCTGCAGGAGTTTGCGTTTGCTGACGATGGTGTAGCCGAGGTTGAGTTTGGCGAATTCGTATTGGTGCGGGACGGCGCGGGGCAGGTCGAGCGACGCCAGCGTCCAGTCGTAGAGAGCGCGGTGGGCGTCGAATTCAAGCGTGCAGATGCTGTGCGTGATACCTTCGAGGTAATCGCTGAGGCAGTGGGCGAAGTCGTAGAGCGGGTAGATGCACCACGTGTCACCGGTGTGGTGGTGCGCGGTGTGGCGGATGCGATAGAGGAGCGGATCCCGCAGCCACATATTTGACGACGTGTTGTCGATTTTGGCGCGAAGACTGCGCGCCCCATCGGGAAACTCACGGCCTTTCATGCGCTCGAAGAGGTCGAGATTCTCGGCGATGGAGCGCTCGCGGAATGGGCTGTCCTTCCCCGGCCGATCCGGCGCACCCCGGTAGGCCTCGGTGTCGGCGGGGCTCAGATCGCACACGAACGCCTTGCCCCGTTTGATCAGCTCGACGGCGTAGAGATAGAGTTGGTCGAAGTAACTGCTCGCCGAGAACGGCTCGGCGCGCCGGGCGGATTCAGTTGAAAGGAGCACGTTGCCGGCGGCGGGCTGGACCGCATCGAGGTGAAAATCCGTTTTGCCGTTCGTGGTGAGAGCTGCGGGGGTGGAGCCGGGAGCTTTAAGGCCTAGGCATTGGTCAGCCCAACCGGCGATGAGCCAATTCACGTCGGTGGTGATCGCATCGACGTATTCGAGGTCTTCTTTGGCCGGGTTGGTGTCGTCAAAGCGAAGGTTGCAGCGGCCGTCGTTTTCGCGGGCGATGCCGAAGTTGAGACAGATGGATTTTGCGTGGCCTATGTGGAGGTAGCCGTTGGGCTCGGGTGGAAATCGCGTTACGATTTTCGCATAGCGTTTTTCGGCCACATCGTGCGCGACGATGGAGCGGATAAAATCGCTGAGTGATGGTGTGGCGGCAGTGGCGCTGGTGTCGATGGGCTCAACGGACATAAAGGGTCACATTGCGTGGCGCGAGGGGATGAGGCAACGTCGCAGTTGTCTTTCCCTTGCCCGTTTTAGAGTTCCGCCAGCAGTGCGCGGAGCTCGCGCTCGGGGTCCTCGTGTTGCTGGGACACGGCGAGGTTTAACGCATCGGTGAGCAGGGGCTTCGCGTCGGTGCGTCGCCCGAGTTGCACGAGGAGTTTGCCGAGGAGAATGCGCGGCATCATCCAGTCGGATTTTTTCGCGACACAGTATTCGAAATGACCGACGGCCTCCGCGCCGCGTCCGTCGCCGGCGAGTGCTTGCGCGAGGCTGAAACGAAAAAGCTCGTTGTCCGGTTGGCGGGCGACGAGGGCGGCAAAATTTTCGGTGCGCGAGGGCATCGCTTCAGACCTCGTCGACAAAGACGATGACGCCCGTGGCGTTGTCAGGACCTCCGCGGCGCACGGCAAGGGATACGATCGCGCGGATGGCGGTCTCGGGATCATCGGGCTGTCCGAGCAGCTCACCGAGCTCCGAGTCGGGAATCATTCGGGTGACCCCATCGGTGCAAAATAGATAGCGGTCACCCACCAGGAGGGGCCGCGTGATGAGGTCGACCTCGGGCGGGGTTGGCTGGCCGATGCAGCGGGTGAGGGCGTTGCGGTTGGCCTCTTGGTAGTAGACAACCTCGCCCTTAGCGCGGCGCAGACGGGCTTCGTTTTCAACGGAATGATCCTCGGTAATCCGCATGAATTCTCCGTTCCTGAGGACATAGGCCCGAGAGTCGCCGACGTGCGCGAGATGAAACGAATGGCCGCGCACAATCCCGACCGTGAGCGTGGTGGCAATACCTCGTTCGGGACTGAGCCGTCGACCCAGAGCATCCACGCTCGCGTTCGAATGATGCACGATGGCGGTGAGATTAGGCTCTTCACCGGGCGGGAGCGAATGAATCGCCCGCGTGATTTCATCCACCGTGTGTTGAGCAGCTTCGGCTCCACCGGGAAGGCCGCCGACACCGTCGGCGATACCGAAAATGCGTGCACCTTTATCGCAAAAAAACCGGTCTTCGTTGTTTCGGCGGACTCGGCCGATATCGGTGAGCGCTGCGGAGCGGAGCAAGGGCATGAGTTTTAGTGGAAAGCTATTCTCGGCAACGATCAGGCGAAAGGATGGAATTTTTGGCTACGCGTTTCCCGCGTGAGTGTGGTGAATTCGGTTTGCGGCAGGCAGTCGAGAAACAGTCGTCCATAGCTTTTGGCGAGCAAGCGCGAATCGAGCAGCGTGACGAGGCCGCGATCGGTTTGGGTGCGAATCAGCCGGCCGATACCTTGCCGAAACTTGATGAGGGCGTCGGGCAAGGTGAGTTCGTTGAACGGATTGCCGCCCGCGTCGCGGATGTGTTCGCACTTGGCTTCGGTAATGGGGTGAGTGGGGGGATCGAAGGGGAGACGCGTGATGATCACTTGCGCGAGCGAGTCGCCGGGCACATCGACGCCGGTCCAAAAACTATCGGTGCCAAAGAGCACGGCGTTACCGAGATCGCGCATTTGGTTGGTCAACTCGGTGCGAGAGAGCTCCGCGCCTTGGATGAGAAATGGCCGCCCGGCGGCGCGGAAAACCGGCTCGAGGGTCGTCGCGATCGCGCGCATATCGTTGTAGCTGGTGAAGAGCACGAGCGTCCCGCCGCGCACTTGGGCCACGCAGAACCCAACGTAATCGGCGAGTACATCGAGCGCGAGTTTGGCTTCTTGCGGGGAGGGCAGGGGAACGTCGGAGGCGACGAAGACGCGCATGTTGCGCTCGAAATCGAAGGGCGATTTCACGACGATGGTGCGGGCGGTGTCGGCGCCGATGCGGGCGGCAAACGGCTCGATTTGCCCACCCATCGCGAGGGTGGCGCTGGTGCAAGTGACGCTCGTGCCGCAGCCGAAGAGATGTTTCCGCAGCGCGGGCGCGACGTCGATGGGCGCACTGCGCAGGGTGACGATGGTTTGTTTGCGGCCGCCGCGTTCGGCCCAGTAGACGTGATTTTTATCGCCGAGCGTGAGCCACGCGGTGAGGCCGGACTGGAGGCTCCTGATGCGCTGTTTGTGATCGAGGAACTCGTCGCGTTCGCGGCCGTCCGCGAGGGTGTCGCCGACTTTGCCGAGGATGCGGTGGATCGCTCCGAGTGGTCCGTCGAGGGTGGGCTCGGCTACGCCTTCCTCGCGGACGCGCACGACGGAGCGCTGGGCGAGCAGGGTGGCGGCGAGAAAATCGAAAAATTGTTTCGAGGCATCGAGAGCGTCGATGACGAGTTGCTGGGCCTCGGGGCCGCCGAGCTTGCGGAAGACGCCGCGTTTGGTGCGCGGGTTGAAGAGGTATTTCAGCGCACGGTCTAGGCCGTAGCTGGAAAGCGAGAGGCCGAAATTAGCCGTGGCGACTTCCGCCACGGTGTGGGCCTCGTCGAGCACCAGAAAATCATCGGCGAAGAGGACGCCGCGCGCATCCGCGGTCGCGCCGTTCGCTGTCGCGCCGCCTGAGCCGATGAGGGCAAAGAGGAGTGCGTGGTTGACGATGACGAGATTGGCGGAGCGCATGCGGGCCCGGGCGCGTTGGTAAAAACATTTTCCGCAGTCGCAGTGCTTGCGCGAACACGACGAGGAGTCGGCGTTGACGGCGTCCCACACCTCGGCACGCGGCGGCGGCCGGAGATCGTGGCGCAGCCCGGTAGCGGTAGCTTCGGCCCACTCGGCGATCCGCTTGAGTTCGTCGTAATCGGCATCGCCAAAAAGGGTCGCGCGATCAGCGAGGGCGTGGCCCAGGCGCGTCGTGCACAGGTAGTTTGATTTCCCGACGAGCACGGCCGACTTGAACTCCGCGTATCGAGCGAGCGTGGGCGTCGATTTGAAAAGTCGGCGGCACTTGGGGAGGTCGCTCGCCTCGAGCTGTTCTTGCAGGGAAATCGTGTGCGTGGAGACGATCAGCTGGCGCGAGGTGTCGATCGCGTGAATGAGGCCAGGCACGAGGTAGGCGAGCGATTTGCCGACGCCCGTGCCGGCTTCAAAGAGGAGCG
>CANIJN010000182.1 GCA_947467625.1 Opitutia bacterium
ACTCACCCTGCAATCACCTCAGTTAAAAGGAAGAAAAACCACCCACGGAAGAAGTGCTTTTCGCTTTTTCCGGAGAAGAATATCCGCCGAAACCACAGGCGCATTCCTAACCGCCAGAATTAGACGACTTCACGCTCGCCGGTTAGAACGTATCAGCGAAAACTGTTTCGAGATCGCGTCGGCTGGCGGCTGCAGCTCAACGTGCGGAATCTCTTCGACGCCTATACGGTGTTTCCGCTGCGGGCAGTGGACCGTCGCGACGGCACCGGGGCTGGCACCAACGTGTTTTACCGACTGAGCGAGCCCCGCACCTACACGTTTACGAGTTCGTTCGGATTTTAATCCGAACGCAGCGACAATCCCCAAAGCGATGCAAACCAACGGACTTCTCCGTGAGCACAATTGGAAATGCGGAATCGTTTCCTGCGCGACCACAGCTTCCCTTCGCCTGGATCGCAATCGCTCGCGCCCCAACTTCATTTCACCCGCCTTGCCCCCATGACTATTCCCCGCGCTTCTCTCCTCCTCACCGCGCTTGGCTTCCTCGCGGTCGCGACGCTGCCGGCCGCCTCCCCCGCCACCCAGCCCAACGTCCTCGTCATCATCTCCGATGATCAAAGCTGGGCCGACTACGGCTTCATGGGCCATCCGCACATCGCGACGCCTGCGCTCGACCAGCTCTCGGCGAAGTCGCTCACGTTCACGCGCGGCTACACGCCCGTCCCCCTGTGTCGTCCATCCCTCGCGAGCATCGTAACCGGACTCTACCCGCACCAGCACGGCGTCACGGGCAACGATCCCGCGCTCCCCGATGCTGGCGTGAATCCGCAAACCGGCCGCCAAAATCCCGAATACGCGCGCTTCTACGAGTCCATCATCGAGAACTTCCGCTCGCGCCCGAATTTCGTGCGCGACCTCACGTCGCGCGGCTACCGCAGCCTTGAAACTGGCAAGTGGTGGGAAGGCGATCCAGTGAAGGCCGCCGGCTTCAGCGAGGCCATGACCGTCGGCACCGCCAAGGGCGATCGCCACGGCGGCATCGGCCTCGAGATTGGCCGGCAGGGCCTCGCACCCATCACGGATTTCATCACCCGCAGCGGCGCGCAACCGTGGCTCGTGTGGTATGCACCGATGCTGCCGCACAGCCCGCACACCCCGCCTGCCGATCTCCTCGCGAAATACCAAAAACTCGCCCCGACCGAACCCATCGCGCGCTACTGGGCCAGTGTCGAATGGTTCGACCGCACCTGCGGCGAGCTCCTCGGCTTCCTCGACAAAAATAGCCTCCGCGAAAACACCATCGTGATCTACACGACCGACAACGGCTGGCTCCAAAACCCGGACGTCGTCAATCGCTTCGCCGCGCGCTCCAAGCTCACGCCCTACGAAGGCGGCCACCGCACGCCCATCATGATCTCGTGGCCGGGCCGCGTCACGCCGCGCCTCGACCGCGAGCACCTCGCCAACAACGTCGACCTCTGGCCCACCCTGGCCGCGCTGCTGAAAACTCCCATCCCGGAAAATCTCCCCGGCCTAGATCTCACCGACGCCAAGTCCGTCGCCCGCCGCACAGCCACCTACGGCGAGCAATACGCGCACAACATCGCCGATATCGCGGCGCCCACGCGCAGCCTCGAACACCGCTGGATCATCGACGGCTGGTTCAAGCTCATCATGCCCGATCCGCGCAACCGCCCCGGCGCCGCGACCGAGCTCTACGACCTGCAGTCCGATCCGTGGGAGAAAACCGATCTTGCCGCGCAGCAGCCCGAACGCGTGCGCGAGCTGGCGAAGAAATTGGACGCCTGGTGGACGCCGCCTGTCGCTGCGAAGTGATCGTCGCATAATTCGCGGCGCCTCACGCTTCGTGCTAATCGCGTTGGCGCTCGCCGGCAGTGCGGCGGCGAAGAAGAAGAATATCGCCGCCCATGGCGAAGACCTGCTCCTGCTCGACAACGGCTGGGTTCAAGAAAATTCCGTCAGATTGCGTGCGCCATCGGAGTTATTCACTGACGTCGCCAGTTTCCGCATGAAAACCCAACGGTTGTCCGATCCCTCTGAATAGCCTGAAATAATTCGGGACCTCCTCGTGCACGGAGTTTGATTTGTGCCGGCGCTCGCATTCCCTTTCTTCGCTTTACCCCCTCCCATGAACTTCCCGAAAAAATCTCCCGGCTTGCTGCGTGCTTCGATTCTGGTCGCGGGTCTCAGCGCCTTGCCGGGAGCGTGGGCCGTGGACTACAGCCGCGACATCAAGCCGATCCTTTCGGAGAACTGTTTCTCGTGCCACGGTTTCGATGAGAAGGGCCGCAAGGGAAAGCTGCGCCTCGATGTGGCGGCGTCCGCCTACGCGGAGCGCAACGGTCTATTCCGCATCAAGCCGGGTGACCTCGCCAACAGCGAGGTGTGGGCGCGCATCATCAGCACCGATCCGGAGGAGGTCATGCCGCCGCCGAAGGAGCACGCGCCGCTCACCGCCGCGCAAAAGCAGAAAATCAAAACGTGGATCGAGGAGGGCGCGAAGTATTCGGAGCACTGGTCGTTTGTGGCGCCGCGGAAAGCGGCATTGCCGATTTCTGGAGAAAGAGAGAAGGAGAGAGGGGGAGAGGCGGAGCAGGAGCGAAAGCAATCAGGTGGGCTTGCGGGTTCTCTCCCTCTCGGTGCGCAGGCCATCGACGCCTTCGTCCGCGCGCGACTCGCTCAGGAAAAAATCAGCCCCGCTCCGGAGGCGGACCGTCGCACACTCATCCGCCGTCTCGCGCTTGATTTGACGGGCCTGCCGCCGAAGGGAGCCGAGGTGGAGGCGTTTGCGTCGGACCGCGATCCGCACGCGTATGCGAAACTCATCACCCGCCTCCTCGCGAGTCCGCACTTCGGCGAGCGCATGGCTCTCGATTGGCTCGACGCCGCGCGCTACGCGGACACGAACGGTTTCTCCATCGACGGTGGTCGGCACATGTGGCTCTGGCGCGACTGGGTCATCCAAGCCTTCAACGACAATAAACCTTACGACCGCTTTCTCGTGGAGCAGTTGGCGGGAGACCTTTTGCCCAATCGCACCGACGCCGATCTGATCGCCTCGGGTTTCCAGCGCAACAATATGGTGACGCACGAGGGCGGCACGATCCCCGAGGAGAATCTCACCAACTACAACGCGGACCGCGTGAAGACGCTCGGTGAGGCCGTGCTCGGTCTCACGCTCGGCTGCGCGCAGTGTCACGATCACAAGTTCGATCCGATCACCCAGAAGGATTATTTTCAGACCTTCGCGTTCTTCAATACGCTCCCGGACAAAGGACTCGACGGCAATGCAGGTGTGAATCCCGGCCCGAGCGTGAAAGCGCGCACCGTTTTAAAGACCGGTGAAGAGGCGGCCCTGCGCGACGAGATTGCCGCGCTCGAGGCGAAACTCGCCCGTCGCGACGACGCGGTGCTCGCCGCGTGGGAACAGCGCGAACAGGCGCGGCAGGCCGAGCGGGGGAAGAATCTGCGCGTGCTTCCGCTCAAGGCTGTTAAAATTTCGACACCGAACCGCGCGGTGGGCTTCGATATTACGCCCGAAGGACGCGTGAGCTTGAAGAATCCCGGCGACATGGGCGCCTTCGATATTCTTGCGGAGCTGCCGAAAGACGCGGGGCCGATCACGGGACTGCGTTTCGTGATGCATCCGGTCGCAGACGCCGCGTTGGGCGGCTGGGGCTACGGTCCGTCCAAGGGCGCGCCGGCCCGCGCGCCCGCTACGAAAAAGAAGGCCGCGGAGAAAATGGCTCCGCCGCCTGAGCCCACGCAGAAGGGGTCGTTCAAACTCACGGCCATCGCCGCGTCCGTCGATGCCGTGCCGGGCGATCAGGTGAATTTGCATAAGTTTGAAAAAATCTCCCGCGTCACGGCCAGTTCGTGGGAGCCGCAAAACCCCGCGGTCGGCGTGCTCGATCCGCGCAACGACTCCGGTTGGTCGCCGGATCTCGCCACCGACGGGCCGGTGCATTTGACCGCCACGCTGGTGCGCCCGATTGATCCCGCCGCGACGCCGCACCTCACGGTTCAGCTAAATTTCGGAGCGGGCAAAGCCTACATCGCTGGCCTGATTGAAGTGTGCGCGATTAGGGGCACCGATGATGGCACGGATTTGCCGGCCGACGTCGTCGCCGCGCTGAAAACGCCCCCAGCGCAGCGCACGGGTGAACAGCGGGAGAGTCTGTGGCGCGAGTGTGCCGCCCATGGCCCTGAGTTGCGCCGCGACCGCGTCGCCCTTGGGAATTTGCGCGAGCGTCTCGCTGCGCTGACGGAACCGTTTACAGCGATGGTCATGGAAGTCGCGGCCAAGCCGCGCGACACGTTCATCTTGAACCGCGGCGACTACGCCCAGCCGACGGAAAAGGTGTCGGCCGGCACGCCGTCCGCGTTGCCGCCCTTGCCGACCGGAGCGCCGGCGGATCGCCTCGGTCTCGCCCAGTGGGCGGTGATGAAAGAGAATCCGCTCACGGCGCGTGTCGCGGTGAACCGACTGTGGAAATTATTTTTCGGTACCGGCATCGTCGGCACCCCGGCGGATTTCGGTTCGCAGGGCGAATGGCCGAGTCACCCGGAGTTGCTCGACTGGCTCGCGGTGGAATTCGTCGAGCACGGTTGGGACGTAAAACACCTCGTGCGACTGATCGTGAGCAGTGCGACGTATCGGCAGAGTTCGGCGGCAAGTGCTGAACTCCTCGAACGCGATCCGGAAAATCGCCTGCTCGCCCGTGGTCCGCGCTTCCGGTTGCCGGCGGAGTTCGTGCGCGACAACGCGCTCGCGGTCAGCGGCCTGCTGGTGCCGCGCATTGGTGGGCCGAGTGTGAATCCCTACACGCCGGGCGATCTGTGGCGCGAAGTCAGCCACTACGGGAGCTCGCCCGCGACGGCGCAGACCTTCGTGCAGGACCACGGGGAGAAACTCTACCGACGCTCGTTCTACACGTATTGGAAACGGACGGCGCCGCCGCCGAGCATGATGGCCTTCGACGCGCCGAACCGCGAAGTCTGCACTGTCGCGCGCGGCAATACCACGACGCCGCTCCAGGCGCTCGTGACGTTGAACGATCCGCAATTCGTGGAGGCGGCGCGGGCTTTTGCCGAGCGTATGCTCGCGCGGGGCGCGAGCGCGCAAGAGGGAGAGAAGGAGAGAGGGGGAGAGGGGCAGAAAGATCGAGCCCGGCTCGTGTGGGGTTTTTCGGAGTGTCTTTCGCGGCTCCCACGTGAGAGCGAACTCGCGGTGATCACCGCCGCCCTGAAACGCGAGCGGATCAACTACGCGAAGAATGAACCGGCCGCGCGCGCGCTGCTCTCCGTCGGCGAATCGCCGCGTAACGAGAAACTCCTTACCGTCGAGCACGCGGCGTGGACGCAAGTCGCATCCACGTTGTTCAACCTCAGCGAAACCATCACGAGGAACTGACGACTATGAAAGAAGGAGAGCACGAGAGAGGGGGAGAGGGGGAGAAAAAACCGCGGCGGCGGATGGTGCGTCGGCACACCGATCTCGAGGTTTATCAGCGGTCATTTGCGGCGGCGATGAAGCTGTTTGAGTTGAGTCGGAAATTTCCAGTCAAGGAACGATACTCGCTGACGGATCAGGTGCGGCGTTCCTCTCGCTCCGTGAGCGCCAATGTGTCCGAGGCATGGCGCAAGCGTCGCTACCCGGCGGCGTTCGTCTCGAAGTTGAGCGACGCCGAGGGTGAGGCCGCGGAAGCGCAGACGTGGATCCAATTCGCGGTGAACTGTGGCTACCTTGAAGCGGAGGTCGGCCGGCCGCTTTATTCCGAATGCGACGAGATCATTGCGATGCTGGTCCACATGATCACTCACCCCGACGACTGGACGCTCTAGCCCATTCTCCCCCTCTCTCTTTCCCTCCGTCTCTCCCTCTTCAGCTCCGCCCATGCAACCCGCCCACGACTATCTTCGCCATCTCACGCGTCGCACCTTCATCGGTCAGGCCGCCCGCGGCATCGGCGGCGTCGCCCTCGGCTCGCTGCTCTCGTCGAGTATCGCGCGCGCGGTCGAAGCTAAGAGCAAGGGTCGGCCGGGCTTGCCGCATTTCGCGCCGAAGGCGAAGCGCGTGCTGTGTCTGTTTCAGAGCGGCGGCCTCTCGCACGTCGATCTCTTCGATAACAAAGCCACGCTTCAGAAGTTCGCCGGTCAGGAGATTCCCGCCTCCGTCAAGGGCACGCAACGCCTCACCGGGATGACGAGCGGACAGAGCGCGTATCCCGTGGTGCCGCCGCTGAAGTCGGGTAAACTGTGCGGTAAACACGGCACGTGGATCAGCGACCTGTTGCCGAATATTCAGACGATCGCGGACGACATTTGCATCATTAAGAGCCTGCACACGGAGGCGATCAACCACGACCCCGCCATCACCTACATGAACACCGGGAATCAGCTTCCTGGTTACGCCAGTATGGGCGCGTGGGCGAGCTACGGGCTGGGGACCGAAAACGAAAATCTCCCGGCGTTCATTGCGATGGTCTCGCAGGGCACGGGGAAGAATCCCGGGCAGCCGGTGTTTTCGCGACTGTGGGGCAGCGGATTTCTGCCGGCCTCGCATCAGGGCGTCGGACTACGGCCCGGTGCGAATCCCGTGCTCTATTTAGACAATCCGCCGGGCGTCGAACGCACCCAGCGCCGCGCGCAGCTCGATGATCTCGCGAAGCTGAATCACCAGCGCGCCGACGAACTCGGCGATCCCGAAACGCTCGCCCGCATTGATGCCTACGAGATGGCGTTTCGCATGCAGACCTCCGTGCCGGAGCTCACGGATATTAGTAAGGAGTCGCCGGCCACGCTCGATGCCTACGGCCCCGAGGTGCGCAAGCCCGGCACCTACGCGGCGAATTGTTTGCTCGCGCGTCGGCTCCTCGAGCGCGACGTGCGCTTCGTGCAGTTGTTTCACCGCGGCTGGGATCAGCACATCGCGATCGCGCGGCAGTTACCGAATCAGTGTCACGATATCGATCAGCCCACGGCGGCGTTGATCAAAGATCTGAAAGCGCGCGGCCTGCTCGAGGACACGCTCGTGGTGTTTGCGACGGAGTTTGGGCGCACGGTGTTCAGTCAGGGCAAGCTCGGCGATCCCGCGGCCGGCCGCGATCACCACGGGCGGGCGTTCACGGTCTGGCTCGCCGGTGGCGGAATTAAGGGTGGCATTGAATACGGCGCGACCGACGATTTCTGTTACAACATCACGGAAAATCCGGTGCACCTCCGCGACCTCCACGCGACGATTTTGCACTGCCTCGGCATCGACCACGCGAAGTTCACGCACAAATTCCGCGGCCTCAACACCCGCCTCACCGGGGTCGAGGAAGCGCACGTCGTGAAGGCGATTCTCGCCTGACGCTCCGCGGGATCGCCTCGTGGCGGGGTGGGAACGGAGGATGATTTCTCCGCTCGAACTCAGAGCACGGTGGGGCGCTCGGTCTGGATGGGCGGCACCTGCATCAGGCGTTGCCCCATCCGGACACGATCGCCGGAGCGGATCTCCGGACACAGGGTGAATCCTTTGGGCGCGAACATAATGATCGTCGAGCCGTGCTCGAACCAGCCGAGTTCCTCGCCCCGCGCCACCGGCGTGCGACAGGGGATTTCGTTGGGGCCGGGCCAGCGCAGGTGCAGGAGTACGTTGAGAAAATGCAGCCGGATGGCTGCGACCAAGATCGCCGCGACGGCGACGAGGGCGACGGGCCGGCCGTCGTTGCGGCGCAGGTGGACGACGGCGCGTTCGTTGCGGCAGAATAATTTTTCGACGCGCTTCAGGGCGATCGGATTCACGTTCCAGGTGTCGCCGCTGATGTAGGTCACATGCTCGATGACCGCGTCGGCCGGCGCGTGGAAGCGGTGATACATCGTCGAAGTCAGCCGCAGCGTCACGTAGCAGCCATCGCGGAACGCCTCGCCGGCGGCCTCGCGGCCGAAGAGGTCGGCGAGGGTGTAGGGAAAGCCCTTGGCCTGAAAAATCCGGGTGCCCTCGACCGTCCCGCAGGCGCCCACGATGGCGTCGCACGGGCTCACCATGACATCAGCCTCCTGATTGATCGGGCGAGCGCCGGGGCGCAGCTCGCGGGTGAAGCATTCGTGCAGGCTGCCGAACGTGGTGTGCTTGGCCTCGCTGAGATCCAAGTCGGTGAACATGCGCCACGTGGCGATGGAGAGTCGGGCGACATGGCGGTTTTGGATTTGGCTGAAGCGCCCCATGAGCCGGGTGAGAAACACGCGCGGGAGCCGGTTGGTCACGAGAAAGTTCAGATCCTCCTGCAGGAGCAGTTTGTCGCGCAATTGTTTCAATCGGGAATGCGCTGCCGGTTTGGCAACGGCAGATTTGGTCGGCATAGGTTTAGTTTCCATGATCGTTCTCGTGCTAAAATATTTGGCCGCGGCGGCCGTCGCCGGGTTCCTTCTGCACCGAGCCCGGCGTCGGCTGCAATTGTCGCTCGCGAAGCACCGCTCGCTCGCGGGGCATTCGCGCATGGCGAAGCGGGTGGCGGGGCTGCTGCCCGGCTTCTCCTACGCCGAGGATCGCTTTTTTGCGGTGGACGACGCGCCCGCCGAGGTGGAGGGCCGGCGCCGTGCGGGTTTCCGGCGACTCGCGCAGCAATTCGCGGAACGGCATCCCCAGTCCATCGCCCAATCCATGGCGGCAGGCGAACGGATCTCCGATATCGGGTTCACGCGCACCTACCGCGTGCCGTTTCCTTTCAGCCGCTACTTTTGCGATCATCTGAAGCTGGGCGGATTCTTGGCGTCGAGCGACGGCGTGATGCTGACCGACCTCGACGGCCGGCGTTTCTACGATCTCGCCGGCTCGTATGGGGTGAACCTGATGGGCTACGATTTCTACAAGACGTGCATGGCTGAAGGCAGTGAGCGGGTGAAGGATCTCGGAGCGGTGCTCGGGAGTTTTCACCCCTGCGCAGCGTGGAACGCGGAGCGGCTCTGCCGGATTTCCGGATTGGACGAAGTGTCCTTCCACATGTCGGGCACGGAGGCCGTGATGCAGGCGGTGCGACTGGCGCGCTACCACACCCGCCGGAACTACATCGTGCGGTTCTGCGGCGCGTATCACGGTTGGTGGGACGACGTGCAGCCGGGTCCGGGCAATCCCCAGCCGCCGGGAAAAGTCTACACGTTGAAAGAAATGGACGAAGCGACGCTGCGGGTGTTGCGCACCCGGCACGATATCGCGTGCGTTCTCATCAATCCGATCCAGGCCCTGCATCCGAACGTCGCGGCCCCCGGCGATACGTCGCTCGTGGACAGCAGTCGCCGGGCGAAATTTGACCGCGCGGCCTATACGCAGTGGCTGCAACAGTTGCGTGAAGTCTGCACGGCGCGGGGCATCGTGCTGATCTTCGACGAAGTGTTTCTCGGCTTCCGGCTGGCTCCGGGCGGGGCGCAGGAGTATTTCGGCGTGCGGGCGGATTTGGTCACCTACGGCAAAACGCTCGGTGGAGGATTCCCGGTCGGCGCGATCTGCGGCCGGAAGCATTTGATGCGGCGGTTTCGCGAAGAGCGCCCGGCCGACATCTGTTTCGCCCGCGGTACCTTCAACTCTCATCCGCACGTGATGGGGGCGATGCAGGTTTTCCTCGAGCGGCTCGAATCGGAGGAAGTCCAAGCGCGGTATCGCGGGATGGACGAGCGTTGGGACGGCCGCGCGGCCCGGCTCAACGAGCGCTTGCGCGCGGCGCAGGTGCCGGTGCAGGTGGCCAACCTCACTTCGGTGTGGACCGTTTTCTACACGTTGCCGTCCCACTACAACTGGATGTTCCAGTTTTATCTGCGGGCGGAAGGACTGGCGTTGAGTTGGATCGGCACGGGGCGTTTGATTTTCAGCCTGAATTACACCGAGGCCGATTTTGAGGCGGTCGCGGTGCGATTCGTTCAAGCGGCGCAGGCGATGCAGGCGGACGGGTGGTGGGAGTGTCCCGGCCTGACCAACCGCGCTATCCGTCGTGGCATGCTCAAGGAAGCGTTTTGGCCGCGGTCGCGTTCTCAGGCGTGACGTCTTCTCCGTGACCGTGCACGTGATTCATCGGATCGATCAGCTCGCCCCGCAGCAGGGCGAGGGGTGATTTCCAATAGAGCATGAAGTCGTGGAAAGGATCGGTCATGATTTTGAACATCCACACGAGGCCGGTGATCACGTCTTTGATGAAAAAAAGATGAATCGTGCGGAACAGCAGGCCGCCGAGGCCGAGGCAGAGCCAAGCGAGTCCGACGTGGTTCAGGTAACCGTCCCAGCCGGTCGCGGGTTCGATCAGACCAAAGAGAGTAGGGGAGAGTAGAAAGACGACGGGGGAAACGGCCCAGAGGGACATCAGGACTACTTTACGGCGCAAATTGTAGCCGATTTTGATGTCCTCTTTGTGGTCGTGGGTGGCGTGGTTGACGTGGTCAAAGCCGCGGGGCTCGAAGAAGAAATGCCCGGCTTGACGGCTGGTCATCGAGATACCCCACGCGATCAAACCGGCGAGCGCCGGATCGGTGAACAGGCACACGTAGGCGACGAGGAAGCAGCATGCGCTGACGAAGTGCAGCGACTGGTTGATGCGGCTGTGATGGTAGTAACGATGGTCGTCCCAACGTTGAATGCGGAGAGCTTCGAGATAGGTGTTCACGGGTTGATAGATAATTGACGAGTGGCTGATGAAACCGAGGGCGGGTTGAGAACCGTGGAAGCAGGCACGGGCCTGATTCCGGCGACGAGATGAGGGGTTTTTTCGGGGCGGCGCGAACACTCCCGACCGAGTTCACGTAGATGTAACGTTCGCACAACCTCCGGTTTCCTGGGTGGATTTGCCTCCCTCATGAGACCGCGTCTGCGCCGATGCTGCGCGGCCCCTGAATCGATTCGCCCAAGATTCCCCGGACTGAACCGACAATTTACGGGGGGGCGAGAAGGTGCCCGTCGTGAAGGCGATTATTGCGGTGCGGTGCATTCCCGCTGCCGCCGGGCGCGGCGCAGCTCACGTTCCTGCGCGCTGCGTGGGGGTAGGCCGGGTCTCTGTGGCGGCGGCAGGCGTGCCACGACCACGCCGTGGGCAAGCCAGTGAGGCGCGCCCGTGCCCTGGGGTGCCCTCGCTGGAAATTAGTCTGTTCAGCCCCGCTCGCCCTGTGCAGGTTCGCGATTCGTCAGCGACTTCCACCTCATCTTTGACCCCAACCCCCATGACCACTCTTCGTTTCTGAAAGAAGCGCAAACGGGGGTTCGATCCGGCGAGATAGGTGACACTTAATCCGGGGAGATAGGTTACACATAGGGCGATGCCCTGGACCAACGTAACCTATATGGAAGAGATCAATCGATTCGTTATACTCGCCCGTAGCGGGCGCTTTACCGTGACCGAGCTGTGC
>CANIJN010000183.1 GCA_947467625.1 Opitutia bacterium
CCATCGCCCTTCACGCCCAAAAACCCAACGCGCCCCATAGCGCCACCGGTCCTATTTCGCGTGGTGCCCCGCCGCCACCAACTCCGTGTGTCCGTTTTCCTGCTTCCACACGGCCCAATCGAACCATCCGTCGAGCGCCAGTTCCATCGCGCCCACGTTTGCGGCGACCAAATCTCCCGCCCCGATAAACGCGACCTTCCGGCCCGGCACTTCCGGGTGCGGCCACCACGCCTGCATCGCAAGCGAGCGGCCCATCCAACGTTGGTTGCCGATCACGACGCCGTCTACGTTGGCTCGCAGCGGCATCAGCGGCCCGATTCGAGCCCACACCGCGTTCGTGGCCGCGTTTCCGATCAAGACGAGATTGCTCATCTCCGAATCTTCCCTCGTGAGGTTGACGTCATCGACCAGCCGGCACGGCACGAAACAGGTTTTTCTCCACGCTTCCGACCAACGCTCGCACCACGCCGCGGACGACGCTCGCTGGCGTTCGCTGCCACCGGTTCCGCGCACCACTAAAAACCTCTCAGCGACCACCGCCGCGATTGATCCAGCTAACGTTGGCTGCGGCCGAGCACGCGACGCATCGTCGATGGTCCTACGCCGCTGCTGCGCCAACCACGCGAACTGCTCGGCAATGAGTTGGGCGTGCGGCGCCTTGCCCGCCGACTTCAGGTCCAACCGTGGGCGTTGACCGAGAGCCCGCGCCAACACTCCGAAATCTACCGAGTGAGCGAGCGGACCATGATCGGGATCGACTCCATTGTGGATGATCCAAATCGGCAACCCGGCGAGCGCCGCGAGCGGTTCCAGGGGATCGGTCTTCTTGAGCCACGCCTGATATTCCGGAAGTATTGAAAATGCCCCTTGATCGTCGAAGCGGTGTTTCAGCCGATGGATCACCGGATTCATAAGCGCGAGAGCAGAATACCGCTCGGGCAGGCGGATACAGTCCATCGCCGCAATCATTCCCGAACTACACGAACCCCAAACGGAGATCCGCTCATGATCGATGTGGTAGTCCTGCCCCACCTCGGCCAGAACTTCGTCCAAGTACGCAAAATCCGCCGGGTTGCCGTAAGGCTGCATGCGATAGCCGGGCCACAACAACCCAACGTTCAGCTTGTCCGCCACCGCTGCCAAGAGCTCGGCCTCGACGTGCTGGGCGACAAACGCACTCGCGATGAACGGCCGGTTCGCCGTCACCACCGTGGCCGGAATCACGATCATGGGCAGGGCTTCACCCTCGGACCGATACGATGCCGGCACAAAAATCCGGTAGTGCATCGGCTGATCGTCGATCCGCGAACGGAAACCGCGCAGGTGCAGCCCAGAGCGGTGCCGGAATGGCTCCACGCCCCGCCGCACCTCGGCTTCCGCGTCGCGAAAACGTCCGGCCGCCCACACCGCTTTGTAGGCATTGGCCGCCAGAAACACCTCCCGCGCTTTTTCATCCGCAAATTTCTCGTCACGACTGGCTCGTTCCAAGATTTCCAACCGCCGCACCAGCGTTCCCAAATTGAGCGCGATCCGATCGTCCACCTGCAAACTCGCGAGATCGGTCTCAGCGGCCATCCGCAGTTCGGAAAACGAGCCGACAAAAAAGCCGGCGTTCAATCGGGCTCCGTCCACTTCCATCACCAAACGATTGAGCCCCTTCGGCAGATCGACCTGCGACAAATTCGCTGCGACGGTCGTCACAACGGGCTTGCTCCGCGGGGAATCGGCAATCCAGGGCTCGATCCGCACAGCTATTTCAAGTTCTTTGGGCCAGGGAGACAGGATCAGTTCGAGCGGCTGACCAGGCCCCACCACGCGATTTCGCACCACATCGGTATGGGTCGCCAAGAGGGAGCGGGCTGCAGCTTGGGCGGACGGTTCTAGCCGCGCAGTCATCGCCCATCCGCTCCGACGATTTCCAATTTTCAGCACCAACAGGTTGCGCCCCGCTCTCAGCGGGAGCTTTACGACGTCACTATACTGCCGAAGCGCGCGCCCACCCAGAAACGCATGCAGCAATTCGCCGTTGAGCCAAACTTTGGCGCCATCATCACTCCCGAGCAAAAGCCAGACATCCCTCGCCCCAGCTGCGCGGATTTCACAAAGGGCGTAGACCGCCGTTTCCAAATCCGCCGTTGGTCTGGGCAGCCCAAATAGATCCAGGAAATCCACGATTTCACTACAGTCTGAAACTCGCACCAGATGATCGGGCGCGGGGATTTTCGCCGCATCGGCCCCGAGTCCTTCGATCGTCAGCTGCGATTCCGCCGCAGTTGCCGATTTCAAAAAATCAACCTCCATGGCCGCCTGACCGGATTCCGCAGTAAATGGTCCAAGGAACAGCCACTGCTTTGGCACGACTCCCTCATTCGTCAGCGTCAGCTGCGGCACATCCCGCACCGTCGCTGAAAACGCGAATCCTACGAGGTGAATCGTCATGACGAAATACAGGCTGATCCACCGTGCAGCGAGGGTCGTTTTCATGGGTGGACTTCCTCGAAACTGAAAACCCGTCCCGCTTCGTCATAGCTGATCGCGCGCTCGGGCTCGCCCTTTCGCACGACCTTCACCAACTGCCCGCGCCCATCATAGCGATAATCCTCCAGCAGCTCGCCCCGCCCGTCCACGATCCGCTCCAGCGCCCCGCGCCCGAGGGTGCCCCCGCGAAACGTCGCTAGCAGCGTCTCGCCGCCCGACTGCTGTTCGATCCGGCGGCGACGCGGATTGTAGATCGTCACCGTCTCGCGCCCGGTCACATTTTCCCGGCGGCGCATCACAAAACCCTGCTGCGCGACGTCATAATTGTAGGTGTTCGCCTCGTCTGCCGCGAGATGCACGGGCGCGGCCCAGCGCGCGTCTCCGCGCTCGTAGCCGGGATTTTCCTTCCACGCATAAGTCCGCACCGGCTGGCCGGGCTCCGCGATTTCACTTAGCAATCCGTCGCGATACGCGAAGCGGACCTCGGCTCCGTCTGCGCGCAGCCAGCTTTGCAGCTGGGAGTTTTCGTTCATTATGAAACTCTGCGGTCTTTGCCCGCCGATCACGAAGCCGATGAACTGACCGTTGTCATCATAGCGCGCCGCGAGCAACGGCGGCTCGTCCGATCCGTTCTCGGCCCGCCGGATCGTCGTGATCCAGCCTCCTTGCGTCGTGCAGCGCAACTCGCCCAGCGCAGGGTGGAAGGCGCTCACCAAATTCCCCTGCGCATAGCCCCAGCCCTGCCCGTCGAGCGAGCGCACCTCAAATTCTCCCGGTGCCGCTTCGCGGATGCGCCAGCGTGACGCACCCGCCGCGGACAACGCCCGCCCGATTTGGGCTCGCTCGAATTTCACCGCCGCGCCCGCGGGCGGTTGCCACAGCAGGTGCTCGCGTCCGGTCGGCGCGAGCGAGGTTTGCAGCCCACGCACACGCCACGCGCTGCGCGCCCGGCCCCACGCATCCGTTTCCACCCGATGCTCCATTTCCAATCTCACCCCCAGCGCCTTGAGCTCAGCGCTCTCGCCCAGCGAAAATCGCCGGCGCAGCGTCCCATCCGGGCTCATCGCTCCCATCGCCGCCTCGATCTGCCCCCAACGCGACGGCGCAGGCGCCGGTTCCGGTTTCTTTTCGTCTGCCCGAGCCACCAAGCCCGTCACCAGCACAACCGCCAACAGCCAGCGACCGACTGCCTCGACGGAGCGGAGGTTTCCCAACCGACGAATTGCCGCGAGACGACCATCCGCGCGCTCGGCCCACCGCCTCCCGAAGAATTGCCGATCCGTGTTCATCCGTGAAATCCGTGGTCTCATTTCAATTTTCGGCCCCATTTTCTCCACGCACCGCTTGGAACCGGCACGTTGTTCCCCCCAGTAGAAAATCGTCGGAGCAAAGGCAGGAAGATTCTGTTGGTAGGAAAATTTTCCAATCCACAGAAACAATACCGGCCCTGGTTGCTCGATTCGCGTTCTGCCCACCCCGAATCGCGGCACCGCCGTTGACGCTAAACGACCCGCTCAACCTTCCGTGCCCGCGCTTGCCTCCGAAAAATTTTTCTACCAACAAGATTTTCCTACCCCAGTTCTCCGCTTCTCCCACCGGCCCATCCGTGTTCATCCGTGGTCTCATTTTAATTTCCTCCCCCTTTTTCTCCCCGATCCACCACCCACGCCCTCGCCATCTCCGGCCAGACCGCCCGAATATCCAGCCCGCATCCCGGCGAAACCACGACCCGCGCGCCCTCCCGTGCCGCCCACGCCCGCCAACCCACCCCGTTGCCCGCCTCGTCGATTTCCGGCAACACCACCGTGACATTCGCTCCGCCGCTGCCAACCCGCTCCACGGCGCCTGCCATCTTCCCACTCATCGCCGCCGCCGGCGCGGGCACCAGCGGATGAATCAACCAAACCGCGCCGGCCTCACCCATCCCCTCGCTCGCCACCCGCTCCGCTTGCCGACCAAACAGCATCACGCCCTCACCGCGACTCGGCGCTTCACCCGCCTGCGCCGCCGCCGCCCGATGCACCACCAACCGCGCATCGCCTGTTCGCGTCGCCAGCCAACGGCGCAGCTCCTTACCTGGAGAAGCCCCGAGCACCGTCGCATCCGGCCAAACGTGCCAAGTCTCGCCCACTCCTCCGGCAGACGTCGCGCTGCGCTGCACCACCACGGTGCCAAACGGGCCGGGCACCACCCGCTCCGTCCCTGCGCGACTCAGCCAAATCCCGGCCCCATACATTGCACCCACCGCCAGCCCGCTCGCCACCGCACTCAGCGCAGCCCGGCGCACACTCGCCCGCCATCCCTGCCGCACGCCCATCCACAGTAAGATCAGCGCCGCCCCGCCCGGCACGATCCAGAGCCGCCAGTCGATCCACAGCGTCGTAAACACATTGGCGACCGCCCACGCCACAAGCACCGCTCCCGCAGTCAGAGGTAGGAGCCTGCTTGCGGGCGATTTCTTAAAAGACACGTCTTCCGGTCGCGCCGCCGTCCCCGCCACCCTCAACAGCCACCCCAGCACCGCGAGCACCCCCGCCAGCGCACCGAGCCCGTACTCCACGCCCACATGGAGGAAGCTATTGACCATCGTGGAAAACCCCTCCGTGCGATCCACGGCTTGAAACCAATTCATGTAGCCGCGCCCTGATTCGCCCGCGCCCCAGCCGCTCCCCGGCGCGGCGGCAATCATCTTCAATCCGCCCCGCCACAGCGCCAACCGGTTCACGACCGAGCCATCCTCCGAAAGTGGCACGGGCGTCTCGCCTGTTGCATTGCCGAACTTACCGCCGTCGCTCGCCGACGTGCCATTCCGGGGCATTGTGCTTCCCGTGTTCCCCGCCCGGCTCCACCCAAATCCCGCGACGGCCAACATCACAATCAACATCAGGGGCCGCGCGATCCAGAGCCGGCGCTCAATCGGTTCGGTCTGTTTCGTCAACGCCCGCGCCGCGAAAAACCCGAAAATCCACGCCGCCACCCAAGCCACCACCGCCCCGCGCGAATAGGTCTTCGCCAGCAGAAAAAGCCCCCCGACCTCCGCCGCGAAAACAATCCACCGCCCGCGCGACGCCGAGAAAACCCACACCAAGACCAACACCGTAGCGAGAAACGCCCCGGCATAGTTCGGCGTTGGCCAGCCGAGATTCCAGCGTGCCACACCGCGAAATAAAAAATCGCCTTCGAAAATCACAGCCGACCATTGGACGACGTAAATCGCCCGATGACATTCACGCCGTGAAGCAGGCTTGGACGTGCCACCTATTCAGAACGATCTCCACTGGTTCCTCGACGCGTAAAATCCAGGCATCGGTCCATTTCGCTTCATGATCATTTTGATGTCCCCCCAATCGGCCGAAAGTATCGCTCGTTAAGCGTTGGCGCTTCGCTCGGTGAGATCGGTTTCACATAGGCAGGGAAATATACCTTACCGTCTGGAATTCTAACTAGCAGGTTTCCTGATCGTGGAATACTATGGTCCTTGAAGGAGATCGCATATTCGATGGAAGGGAACAACTTCGACGTGCGTGTCACCACACCAACAATCTTGAACCGACTGCCGGCCGGCACGCGCCCCAACTCTACGAGAAAGCGTGTAATGGCCAGACCCGGTCGCGGCATAATCAAAACAGAGGTAAGTTCAGCGGAAGGATACTCTCCTTTTACACCTATGGCTATAAACTCTTCCAATAATTCAAATTCGTTTCCCAGCATCCGTCCAAAAAGGGGGGACCGCGTGGAATCGATCTCCTTCAACTGGACACACCCGCAATGAATAAAGCAGAATACTACCGCACCAATAGTGAACAGGTGTTTTTTCCGAAGAAACCGTAGTGACAGAAAACCTCCTTGATAAGCTTTCATTTCGATGGAGTTCTATGAACGCAAGAGATGGTTCGCGAGGGAAATTTATTCGGTTAACCAATTCCACAGATCAACCACGCCACCGATAATGTCGCCGACGAATCCCACTAATTCATAGCCGAGTGCCCAAGCGTAGCATATTGGCATCGTTGGAACGTTGGCCAACAAATCAGGAACACCCGCATTCACCAAATCTCCGTTGAATTGATCGTGAATCTGACCAAACGTGTATCCGCCCGGCACAACATTTTCGATGAAGAGTCCAATTGCTTCGCCCGGCTCAACGAATGTGTCTTCTCTTCCGACGACGCCCGACGGCTCTCCAGGCCCCGGGCCGAACAGCGCACCGTTGAGTCCACTGGGATCGGTCCAACCTGTGTAGTTGTTGCCAACGTATCGGTAAATATTGACGTCATTTGCTGCGAAACGAATGGGGTCGGTTTGTAGGAAGCGAGCGAAGAAGCCGGAGTAGACGCGGTTTCGATAATCGTAGAGACCAACCTCCCCCAGCCACTCACGCCCAGTAAACATCCAGCGATTGCCCACCGCACTCCGATCCAGCGCCCGACCGCCGGCGTCGGCGATCATCACCTTGCCTTCGACGCTGTAGGTGTAGCGCTCGACAAGCTTGCCCGCCGTGTTGGTGAGCATGGTCACATTCCCCAGCACATCGCGATGCGGATAGAACACACCGTGCCTGTTGGTCATCACCACAATCTCATCGATCTTGCGGCCATGCACGTAACGGGCAACCTGCTTGCCGGCGGTATCGCGCTCTTCGATGAGATTCCAATTGTCGTAATAATTCAGCGTTGTCGTGCCGTTATAGCTTCGGGCCACGCAGCGGTTGCGTGCATCGTAGAAGAATTTCGCCGTCATCTGGCCGTTGCTCGCACCCACCAGTCGGTTGAGCGCATCGTAGCGGTAGAGCCACCGGCCCATCGCGGCAAGGTTGCCGTTGCGGTCGTGCGCAGGCGCAAATTCGCCCACCTGCGTGTATTGGTTCAGATTGTTGACGGTGTAGCGGGTGATTTTGCCGTCCTCGGCGACCGCGACGCGGTTGCCCACGGCATCGTAAGTAAAGCGCACCCGGCCTTCAGGCTCGCCCATAGTTCGGCCTTTGATTTCCGCGCCGTAGTCGGCACCGGTCACCTGGTCGGTCGCGTCGTAGGTGTAGGTGTCGCGCTTGATCTCGTCGCGGCCCCGGCCGTCGGCATTGAAGGTCTGCGTCGAGCTCGTCCGGTTGCCCACCGCGTCGTAGGCATACTCCAGTTCGCTCAGCGGCCCGCGCTGCCCGCCACGCTCAGTGATGTCCGTCACGCGGTTGAGCGCATCGTAGTCGAGCTGCGTCTCGGTTTCATTTTCGCGGGGCATCAGCGTGGCGTTGCCCGCGCTGTCGTAATCGTAGCTCGCGATGGCGGGCGTCAACCCCTCGCCCAAGATCGCCGACAACTGCCCGCGCGCGTTGTAGGAAAATTTCACGAAGCTCGCGTCGGGATAGGTCAGCGTCTCTCGCTGGCCGTCCGCCGAATAAGTGGAGCGGATCGTGCGCGACGCAGGATCGGCCGCACCGTCGGTCGCGAAGGCAGACAAGTCCTGCGTCTCCGCCGCGAGGCGCCCGGCAGCATCGAAGGCGAAGAGGAGCCGGCTCACACCGTTGTCCTCGAGCGTCAACCGACCGGCGGTATCGTAGGCCTTCACGACTTTCTGGGTGCCGTCGCTCCACTCGGAGCTGATTTCGCGGTTACGGCTTTCATACGTGAAAGTCTGCACCGTGCCGGCGCGGTTCGTAAAGCTCCGCTTGTTTCCCGCCTGGTCATAGCTCGTCGTCTCGCGTGAGCCGTCAGGGTAAACCATCGCCGTCTTCCGCCCGAGCAGATCATATTCGAATCGGTAGGTGTTTGCCTTGGCGTCGATCAGCGCGACTCGTTGCCCGGCGGCATCGTACTCGAAGCGGGTCACTTGATTCTTCGCATCCGTCGTCGTGAGCACCCGGCCCGCCGCGTCGTAGCTCCATCGCGTCGTGTGCCCCTTGGCATCGGTCTGGCTGAGTTTTCTCCCGGCGGCGTCATACGTGGTGGTCGTCGTGTTATTCAACGCGTTCATGACCTTAGTGCGTTGCCCGCGATCATCGTAAAAAAGCTGTGTCGTGCGGTTGCGCGCATCCGTCACACTCGTCTGGCGCCCGGCGGCGTCGTAGGCCGAGCGGGTGGTCGCCGCCTCGCGGGTTCCTGCAGCGACGGTGTGGGTAATCTGCCGGCCGTTGGCGTCGAAGCTTGCTGCTACCGCGCGCCCGCCGGGCGAGACGACCTTAACGGGTTTCGTCAGAGGTGCACCCGCCGTGCCGACCGGGGCGTATATCATCTGGGTCTCACCGCCGGCCGAATTGAAGACAGAAGTGGTGCGCCCGAGCGCATCGAAAACCGCCGTGGTGGCGACGCCGGTGGCGTCCGTCTTTTTCGTGACCTGGCCGAAGCGATCATAGGCCACGCCGGAACTGCTCCCATCGGCGTTCACGATCTTCGTTACCCGTCCGGCAGCATCGCGCTCGATGCGGGTCGTGTTGCCGCGCGGGTCGGTCACGGCGGCGATGCGGTCCTGTGCGTCGTAGGCCACACTCGACGAGTGGCCGAGCGCATTGGTCGCCTTCGTGCGCAGCCCTTTGGCATCGTAGGCATAAACGGTCACCGCACCACTCCGCACCTTCACGGTCTGCGGCTGCCCGAGTGCGTTAAACGTGACCTCTTCGACTGACTGATCGGGGTGTTGCACCTGGGTCACGCGGCCCTTGGCATCGCGCGTGTAGGAGCGGGTCTGCCCCAGCTCGTCGGTCTCCGCGAGCACGCGGCCACGGGCGTCACGCCGCCACGCCTTGCTCGTGCCGTCAGGCGCCGTCTGCTTGATCATGTCGCCGTTGGCATCGTTCACAAAACGGGTGGTTTTTCCGAGTCGGTCAGTCGTCGCGATCCGGAAGCCCCGGCCGCCTGCGTCAAAGGTGGAGGTCGTGGCATGGCCCAACGCATCGATATGCTCGGCGCGATTGCCGCCGGGATTGAAGGTCGGGTAAACCGTCGAGCCGTTGGACTGTTTAACCGCGTAGCTGCGAGAGCCGCGCGCATCTCCGCCCAACGCTTCAATCACCGCCGCGCCGTCGGCAGTCCGCACTTCAACGGTCTGTCCGGTGGCCGCTGCCGGGTCGCCAGAGTAGCGGAAGGAGCGCCCGCGCACCGCCGCATCGGCCCGCGGATCATCAATCTGAGTCAGCAACACCCGCGTCCCAGCCCGGGGCACGGCATACGTGTAGCTCGCCGTCGTGCCGTCGGGATAGGCCACCCCGGACAATACCGGATAGTCGGCACCCGACAGAAAACCATAGGTGTAGGCGACCGTCTGACCATCACTCGCGGCGACTTTTGCAATGAGCGTATACGGTTTGACGCTGGCCGCCGCGTTCGGCGCCTTCAAGTCCACGTAGGAAATCTTCAACCAACGGCCGCCGGGCTCCGTCACCTGCGCGAGGCGGCCACTCGCCCACGTCAACTTCGAGACATTGCCCCAAACGTCCGTCAGCACGCTCGGAATGAAGGTATCGCCGAGGGGCGTCCGGCTACGGGTGAAACTGACCTCACCCCCGTCGTGATGCTGGACGACGAACACATTCCCCGTCGATGCCAGCCGATGTTTTACCGACGGCGCCGGCCACCATTGGCCCGGAGTTGTTTCTGTAAAACGATGCACCCAGCCGCCCGGCAAACGCACGGAGAGCACGGCGCGCCCCTGGCTATCCTTGCCCGCATCCACCATCTCCCACTGCCAATTGTGCGCCCAATTGTGGCCGAGGCCGAAAAGATTTTCCTTCTGCGAGGTGCGACTCGTCGTGCACCGCGCCCAGAAGAGGCCGCGTTGGCCCACGGCTCCCGCTACACTGAGATCGTGGGTGGAGAACGCCACGTTACCGGTGTAGGGATCAAGGAAACCGGCGACACGGGTGACCCCGCTGTCGGCATCGTTACCCGGATAGGGTACGGCGGCAAAACCGGCGTGGGCGAATAATGCAACGAAGAGACCGGAGGCGAGACGAAGGGAGAGGGGGTTCATGGGGAAGAAAGTGTGTGGGCGAAGAGAGCGGACCCGTTGTGCGAAAGATGATACGTCGGGGTGGTGGGAACTATTCAGTGTTGCGGACAAGGACCGGTGCCTCGGGACCGACCCAGAATTCGAGCAGGCGAGTTTCGGCGCCATCGCGCAGCGTCACGCGCTGAATGCCATCGCTGGCGGCCGCGCGAAATTCGAGCGTCACGCGGCGATCTTCACCGACGACCAGCGCCCCCGCGGACGCCGCGCCGCTCAGCAGGCCACCGTCTTCCGCCTGCAGAAAAATCGTCGATCCCGGCGCGCTGTCGGGAAACGGCACGGTGGCGACGATCACCGCCGAGGCGGGAACCCCGACGCGCGAAAACTCACCGCGCGCATTCGGCACCACCACCCGGCGCACACCCGCGAAAACAATCTGCGCGGCGCGCGGATTGTCCGACGCCGCGTCGATCTGCGACACCGCGCGATCCACACCGGAATCCCGGCGCTCCGTCACGGGCTCCACGGCCGAGATCACACGCTGCGACTCAGGCAATCCGGGTGAGACCGGCGCATACCCGCGCCAAAAAGCCACGCCACCAAAGACCGTGACCAAGCACAATCCTACCAACAAACGACGACTGACACGGCCGCGCCGGGACCGGGAATACGGGGATGACAACGCTGGTTTCATTTTCATAGGGGATGGGGGGGGGAGGCGAAAAAAGATCAGCCGAGTGCAAAGTAGGTGGCTTCACGAAAACGCATCGAGGTTGAGCGGCGGAGCCCACGACAATTGGCCGTGCAAAACTCCGCGATAGGGGTAGGGACGGGGATAGAACCCGCCCCTCCCTCCGAACCGGACAGGCGGGTCTCCCGCATCCGGCTCTCCAGTTGGTGATTAACTTAGCAAGAAGACCGACAGGCCGAGGCATGGGCTTGCGATAGGCTGAACAAGCCCAGC
>CANIJN010000184.1 GCA_947467625.1 Opitutia bacterium
CCGTCAGCAGCCGGGGCCGCCGGATTCCCCGCGGACTCAAACGAAAAATGTCCGGCTATCCACTGCGTCACGCCCGAGCCCCCACTCAGGTTCAGTTCTATCCGCCCGTCATCGCTGCGCCCTCTTATAAGTGAACAGTATTGGGGCTACGCCGGCCCAAGAGCACCCGTGAAATCCGTAATGTAGTGCCGAAAATCAGCCCCTAAACCATGCAAGTACCTGCAATAGAATGAAAGTGTTTTCTGAACTGCGGAACTCGGGTGAAGCAACGCACGCATGGCGCGCGGGAATTTCATGATTGCCCGGAGTAGGGGACGCACGTTTCGGACCGGCACTCACGGGCCGCTCGCACGCCAAATATTCCCTCTGGTCATGGACGGCGCGGCCGACAACCTTTCGTCCTCCATGAGTCGAGAAATGTGTTACCGGTGTTATTGGCCGTTGCTTCATTGCTGGTGTGGTTCGATCACGCCGATGCCGACGCGTACGAAATTTGTGTTTCTCATGCACCCCTACGAATTCAAACGGGTGAAGGCGAACACCGGCCGGCTCACGCATCTCTGCCTAAGCGACAGCGAGCTTCACCTCGGCATCAGCTTTGACGAACACGAGGCCGTGCAGGCGTTGATCAACGATCCGCAAAATTATCCCGTCCTGCTGTATCCGGGCCGGGGCGCGAGGGATCTTTCGCAAGGGGAACTCCACGCTACCGACTTCGCGGGCCGGCGGCTGGTCGTATTTTTGCTGGATGCCACGTGGCGGCTGGTGCGTCCGATGTTCCGCACGAGCCTCAGCCTGCAACGGTTACCGCGTATCATGTTTTCGAATGCGGCGCCGAGCCGCTACGTCATCAAGCGGCAGCCGGAGCCTGGCTGCCTTTCAACGCTCGAAGCCACGCACGAACTTCTCCTCGCGCTTGATCGGTCCAGTCTCGATCGCTACGCCCAACCGGAGCAACTGCTCGGGCTGTTTCAGCGCATGCAGGAGTTTCAGCTCCGGTGCACGGCCGGCAACCCGCGTGGTCGTGATCGCCGAATAGGACCGAGCGCACCAAAGGAGCGCCCGCCTGTGGCACCCGACGCTGCACCGAAACGCCGGAGAATCTTCCCTGCGCCGGTGGTGGCGGTGGCGAGCTGACGTGGTGGGTTTCGGTGGCGACCTCTCGCTGGAGCGCTCGCTGGCTGCTGCGGCTGTATCGGGATTTCCTCACCGCGATCGATAAGTACGGGCGCGTTTCCGAAGACGCGCGCGGAATGCTTTATGCCGGGGGGATCGCTTCTCCTTTCGGCAACGGCAAGGCAGCCCCGTCAATTATCTACGGCGGAACCGGTGATCTTCCTTGGGTTCGTCCCCTCTCGAGCAAGGCGTCGATCAAGAGAGCTATGGGTGCGGTCGCGGTTGGGATGCTGACGCCGTTCAGTCGATCTTCACGACCTTCGTGCGCCCGTCGTTATATCTTTAACCCAGCCATCAATCGAGTGGTCGTTTCTAAGTTAATCTATTTCTGCTTGCCGGCGACCTTGAACCTTCCGTAGAAGTAAGGGCTCTCGTGGTTCTTTAGCAGGTTTGGATTCTTCCCGTCGACGTCCCATTCACTTTTTTATTTCTGGTCTTCGCCGCGTTTTTCGTGGTTGAAGACTCAGCTTAAAAAAATGATCCTGAAGGAGATTGGTTTAACAAAAAGCCTACGTAAGCACCTTGATAATCAGTTATTCGCCGAGCTAGCTCAGTTGGTAGAGCAACGCTTTCGTAAAGCGTGGGTCATCGGTTCAATTCCGATGCTCGGCTCCATCTCCCCCATAGGGGAAATGGATTTTCTCCTGACAGGTTCCTTTCAGGATCTGCAGGGTTTTCCGTCAGTCGCCTCCATGCCCAAATCAGGCCACCCACCGAAACGGCTCAAACTCAGCGCCCGTGCAACGCGGCTTGGGATCACCGTTCGGCGTGTCCGAAACTCCCAAGGAGGGGCAGACTATGGCTTCGGCTGGCTGGTCGTGGTGCCTGCACGGGTCACGGGCGGCCATCGCCTTAGAAAGCAATTCAAGGCGGTCGAGAACAAGGAGGCGATCAACTTTGCAGAGGGAGCCGCGAATAAGGCCAAGGAGCTGGGGCAGACGGCCTTTTCCCTCACGGTGGACCAGCAGGTTGAGGCAGAGTCGGCCCTGAAGAGGCTCCTGCCCCACGGAATCTCGCTCAAGGAGGCGGTCGACTGCGCGATTCGCCACCTCCGCCCCGCCGGGGGCGATATCACCTTCACAACGCTCCGAGATCGCCTACTGGCCGAGAAAGAGCGCAGGAATCGCCGCCCGGCCAGTTTGAGCAGCCTGAAGTTCTACGTGGGGGCTCTGGTCCGGCAATTTGGCGACGAGACTTTGGTCAAGAGCGCCACGGCCGAAGCCTTGAGGGAGTGGATCGACGGGCTGCAGGCGGGGGGAGCAAGCCCGCGACACGTCCGGAACTACGTCAACTATGCCAAACAGTTCTTCAGCTACGCCGTGGCCCAGCGGTTCGTCGGCGACAACCCCGCCAGCCAGCTGGAAGCCCCCCCCCACGTCGACGGCAAGCCGCCCTCGATCCTGACGCTGCCTGAGGTTCGACGACTCCTGACGTCCGCGCTCCGGCCAGATCATCTGTCCGTGATGCCGGCTGTGGGGCTGGGCCTGTTCTGCGGGCTGAGGTCCGAAGAGCTGGCCCGACTGCGGTGGGAGCACGTCGACCTCAAGCGCCGCAAGATCACGATTTCCCCTGAGGTCGGTAAGAACCGCCGCGCCACCGACTGGCGTTACCCGGTGATCCCCAAAGGCGCGGTCGAGTTCCTGCAACTGGCTCCGCAGCGTGAGGGTCCTATCGCTCCGCCTCGCTTTCGGTCCTGCATCACGGCCCTGCATACGGCCGCAAAGTTCGAGAACTGGCGCGCGACTCATTCAACCGCAAAGCGGCACTCGTTTGGCTCTTATGCCTGCAAGCTCCACGGGGCCGACTGGACGGTCGCAGAGATGGGGAACTCCGCGCGGATGTTCGTGAAGCGCTACCAGAATTCGGCGGTCACGAAGCGTCAGGCGACGGAGTATTTCCGTCTGACGCCCGACAGCCTCAAAGGATCGGTCTCCGCATGAAAAAGTCAGAAACTGATCTATATCAGAACTGGAGATCACGATCGCGGGCGCGCCGTTCGATCATCTGCTCGGTCACTTCGTGCTGCCGTACAGCAATTGGCAGCGGGCGAGCATCTGTTTTTCCGAGTCGTTGGTCTCGCTCAAAACCGGAGTGCAGGCCGGATTTTGGGGTTTGGGCGCAGTGACCGCGGAGCTGTTGACCGATAACTCTTCGACGGCGACCCACCGGATCAAACGCGACGAAGAGGAGCGCACCTTCAACGACGCCTACAAGGCGTTCTGCCGCCATTTGAAGATCCAGCCGCGCACCATCAATGTGGAGCGTCCCAACGAGCAGGGCGACGTGGAGTCGGCCCACCGGCATCTGATCCGCCGCATCAAGGCCCACCTCGCGATCCGCGGCTCGCACGACTTCCCGGATCAAGCCGCGTATCAGGAGTTCCTCGATCAAGTGTGCGCCGGAGCCAATAGTCTGCGTACGGCCAAAGTTGCCGAGGAGATCGCGCGCCTGCGACCGCTGCCAGCCCAGCGTTATCCGGAGAGTGAACAGATCGGGGTGAACGTCACCAACGGCTCCACGGTGCGGCTGAAACAACAAACCTACTCCGTGCCGTCCAAGCTGATCGGCCTCAAACTCGATGCGCAGGTCAGTGAGCACCAAGTCCGTTTCACCTACGAGGGGCACGAGGTCTGCCAGTTGCCGAGGATGCAGGGGACCAAGCCGCAGATCGATTATCGCCACGTCATCACCTGGCTGGTGCGTAAACCTGGCGCCTTTCGAGGCTACCTCTACCGGGAGGAGATGTTCCCCACGGTCGTCTTCCGTCAGACTTACGACCGGCTGTGTGCGGCCGAGGATCGCTCCGCCGATGCGCAGTACCTGCTCCTGCTGGAGCTGGCCGCCAATCACGGCGAAAGCGAAGTCGCCGACTTGCTCGGCGCCTGCTTGCGCGCCGGCGAAGTGCCACGGCCCGAGTTCATCAAGGCCAGTCTAAAAATCGAACGCCCGGCGCCGACGGCGCTAACGCCCTTCGTGCCCGATCTGAAGACCTACGATTCGTTGCTGACGGAGGTGAGCGCATGAACGCCGAAAGTCTGCCCATCCTGTTCCGCGCCCCGGAGCTGTCCGCCTTTGCGCGGGAAGCGGAAAGCGCGCTCGCCCGCGCCGAAGCCGAGAACTGGGGCTATCAGATGGCACCGTCTTCGCGTGGGGGGGGGGCAACTATTACGGTCAAGCCACGGTCCCGACCGGATTGCGAAATGTGGTCAAGATCTCGGCCGGCGCAGCTTACAGCGTGGCCCTAAAAGGCGATGGAACTGTAGTCGCGTGGGAAGGGCCGTCGCCAGTCCCGAACGGTCTGGCGGATGTCGTCGATATCTCTGCAGGCTATAGCGACTCTTTTCTAGCTTTGAAGTCCAACGGCTCAGTAGTCGGTTGGGGCAATAACAGTAACGAGCAGTCAGACATTCCGGCGGAGTTGGGTAATGTTGTTGGCATCGTTTCTGGAGCTTATCGCTCCATCGCAATTCGCGATGCTTCGAGCGATCTTGCTCCAACGGTCACAACCCAACCCCTATCTAAATCGGCGACAACAGGGGCAAGTGTGTCGTTCTCGGTCGTGATTCAATCGGGCACGGCACCCAACACCTATCAGTGGAGGAGGAGCGGTTTTCTGATAGCTGGCGCAACCTCCCCGACTTACACCATAGATTCGGTTTCAGCGGATAATGCCGGCAGTTACGACGTCCTGATTGCAAACCATCTCGGCTCCATCACGAGCGCCGCGGCGACGCTGACTGTCTCGCCCCCGTCGCCCCCCTCGATCACCACGCAACCCGTCAGCCAGAGCGCCGTCACTGCAGGAACCGCTACTTTCTCGGTGGCGGCTACCGGTACCGAGCCCATGAAGTACCAGTGGCGCAAAGACGGCACAGCCATCAGCGGCGCCACCAACAGCTCGATCTCCTTCAGCAACGTCCAGACCGAGCAGCTGGGCTCGTACACAGTCGTTATCAGCAACAGCCTCGGCAGCGTTACCAGTGCCGCTGCGAGCCTCTCTGTATCGACGAACGCGACCTACACCTTTTCCATCTTCGCAGGATCGGGCACGAATGGAACCGTGGACGGCACCGGAAAGGCCGCGCAGTTTAACGCGCCTTGGGGAATCGCAGTCGACTCCGCGGGAAATGTCTACGTCTCCGAAGGCGGAGGCTCTGGTCTTTCCATTCCGCCGAGCAACGTGATCAGAAAAATTACCCCCGCAGGGATCGTGACAACCCTCGCCGGAAAAGTCGGTGTAACCGGGAGCCAAGACGGAGTCGGCACCGTGGCTACTTTCACTGGCCCACGTGGTCTGGCGGTGGACTCAGCAGGAACAGTCTACGTGGCGGCTAACGGTACTCGCAAAATCACGGCCGCGGGCGTCGTGACCACTCTGGTTCCCAGCATGTACCTGCCATCCGCGCTTGTTTTCGATATGAACGGCAACCTACTGGTCGCCGAGTCGAACACTCACGCGATCAAGAAAGTGACCCTCCAAGGGGCCGTAGCTGACTACTGGTCACCAAGTGCGGGATGGATGGTCCAGATAATCCTCCCTACGGTAATCTGGCCGACGAGTTTTAAGGACGCGGCACGGCGCAAGGAATCGGTTGGGTCGATAGCACTGGGTTGTCCTGAACCAACGCCCGAAACATCTCCTCCTGCGGAAGCGCCAGCAATTTCGCCTGCTCCTCCTGAGTCGGGGAGTCTGAACTCTTCGTAGAATTTGCGGATGCTCCCTGCGACACTGCCTGCTGGTTGCGATTCCGATCCTCCTCCTGATTTTGCTCCACCCGTTTCGGGGACGGGCTCATCGGTGACGCTGTAGCGCGCTTCTGGCTACTTACGTCTTCTATCTCGCGCTCCCCGCTGCTGCGTGGACGGTTCACTGGCTGAATCAGAATGATGTCATCAAGGCGACGAACGGGCCTGCCGCCTTCGTCTATCGATATGTAGCGGCACCATATTTACCTGCCATGGTGCCCGGCATATTCGAGCAGACGCCGCAGCGATCGGATGATCTGCTTCGATGTCATGTGGCTACGACCCACATGGGAGATCAGAAGTTCTGGTATTTCGTGAAAAAGCGATATCCAGATATTTACGAGCGAAAGCTGAAAGAAATGTCGCGATGAAGAAAGAGCCAACCTAAGACGCCAGAGCCAACGGCCCCGAGCGCCCGTGGCTCATCTTAAACGTTCGGCGATAGAAAGATGCCACTCTACACTCCACGCGGTTTGAAGCTCTGGCTCTCGAAGAGCTACGTATTCGCATTGATGGTGCGACTTCACGGGAAAGAGACCGCGTTTCGCGTGCTCCAGCTTACCGAAGAAGTTGAGAATCTCGGTAGGCGACCGGTTGGGATCCACCTGAAGGGGCTTGGCGAGGGACCGTAGGTCGGGTCGTAATGGTGACCATTACGAGAGATGCACTCTGACTCTGACCGTAGTGACCAATCTTACCGGAGGCTATGCCGTGGTGACCGGAGTTGTCGGCGGCGTCCAGTCCCACGGCAGCTGCTGAGCGAGGTCGTCGCAATTGCTCATGCGCGGGAGCCGCGAGAGGATGTCGCGCAGGATAAAATTGAGTTCGCGGCGCTTGGTCGTGCGTGAGGTTTTGCACTGAATGGTAACCGTTTTTGTGGCGTCCTTGTTTGTAACCACAATGTCGATGCCACGAGTGATTCTGAGCGTGATGGAAGCGATGACGCCACGGCGTAAGAGTTCGGCCGCGACGAAGTATTCGCCCGCGACGCCAGCAAGGAGGGATGAGGTGCTCATTTTTGCTCGGCTATCAGCAATTAAATACCTCCACGCAAGTGATCGAAGACATTCGGGAACTGCTCCGGACGAATTTCGCACCACTGCCCGGACAAAAATTTAAAATTTGACAAATCCGAATCTTCGACTGGGTAATTTTCAAATACAGTACTGTACAGAATGAATAGAATTGAAACTGAAGCAAGAATCGTAATTTAAAATAAGAGTTCTAAAAATTCACGATTAAAATAATGAGATCGAGGCAAACAACGGTAATCCTAGGCGGGTCGAACGGCACCAAAACACTAATATCTATTCTGGGCGATAAATCCGACCCGGTAAACGACGGACATGTAATCCGAGTTGTGTCACGCTCCCCGCAGTCATTTTTAGATGCAAAATCAACACCATTAAACTGGACATGTAATGAACAAAAGGCGTTTTCAAATTTAGCTCCCTTTGAATTTCTGCCGAAAAACTGGAGTGCGCATGTAGGGAGGCCGGATAGTGTGTTTGGGTATAATGAGTTGGGGGCCGCGTTGAGTGGTGTGGGTGCTCCGGATGAAGGTGGAGCGGCGGATGTATGCTTGTTGTGCTGTCCTGTTCATGCTCACTTAAAGATATTGCGAGAAGTTGCCAGGACATTGTATGAGTTGAACGTCAAGGGAATGCTGAATTCCGAGAAGCCGTTGTTGATAGGGACGTTATATGCAGCAGGTGGATTCGATTGGATGTGCAAAACTGCCTTTTGTGTGGAGAGGCCGGTTGGATTTAAACGGTGGTCGCGACCGCTTGCGCTGTTTGGATTACGGTCATTTCCATATTTGTGTAAGAGTGTGGAAGCGGGTAAGATTACGTTGTATGGGAGGTTTCCTCAGCTTCAGACGGCTGTATGTCCTTCCACGCCTTCTACTAGATATAGTGTCAGGACTTTGCTGGGTAGGGTGCTTCAATGTGCTCAGACTAAAATACATATTGAGTTCGTCGGTATTTCATCCGCGAAGTCCAATGGGGGAGATGGAAGCGGTCAGATCGCAGATGCCGCATTTTCGCATTTCTTGTCGGCTGAGAAGGCGAGGGGTTTACCGCCCTCTTGCGTGAGTATAGCGGATCTAGCTGATCCTCACTGCACTCTAGGGTTTTTGGGCTGTACCCTTAACTCAACGAATCAACTACTGCATCCAACGATCATTTCTGATTTATTCAAAACAGGTTCTATAAGCTGGCCTGACGATGGATCTCGCACTCCCTTGCCCCGTTTCTATGCGGATGGAGCCACGCTCGAAGTTGGTAGATTAATCACCGAAATTGGAGCGGTCGAATGCTACCCTGTCATCCACACGCTCGATGCATTATTAGCGCCCTATGGGATGCAGCCGATATCATACTGCCATGGAGGTGAACCGGTAGGCAGATTCTTCCTCAACGCAGCAGGTAACTCACCTCAAGATCTAGCGCGACGATCTCGCATAACAGATTATGTCACCATTAAGCAATACAGTCTAAACGCCGATACAAAAATTTGCAGACCTAAATTCAACCTCAGGCCACTCTTCGAATTCATGCTTTATTTTGGTTTAAGTCGCAATGCGCGATTAGGATCAGTATTGAGTCCGGCCTACCGTGACCCCAACGATCCTACCAAGATCAAGCCCAATGCCCAGACGAGATTCTTTCTGGACGATATTCCGCATGGATTATGCATTGTGTTAGGTATTGCTGAATTACTGGGTTTGGACCTAGTTGAGCACATGCCGGAAACATTAAAAGTGGTGCGAAAATTACAATCATGGATGGGTAAACAATACGTCCTTCCCGATAACATTCCTAATCTTAGAGTGGTGGCTGATGCAAAGGATCTGAGGGAGACCTCGGCTCCGCAGGCTTTTGGGGTTCATAGTATTGATGATTTTAGGGCGTTTTTGAGGATAAGTCCTTTTGGTGTAGATAACCAAGTTTTTATGGAGAATAAGGTAAGATGTAGTCCCCTGTTTAGTCAGGACGGATCTATCCTAAAATCCGCAGTTGAGGAATAAGGTGTTGATGAAAGGTGCTGGGCTGGAGGCATGGCGGGCCGTGCAGTGGCGGCAGGACGGGAAATTGCGCAGGATACTTCTGGAAGAAACCGGTCACATTACGGTCCGTTTGCCGCTTCATACGGCGTTTGGATCACCTCCCTCGAGGCCCCACAAGAAACTACGAAGAACCCACTAAGAATGCGCTGGGGCTGGCGAAGGCGGGCAAGTAACCGCTGCGGGCTGACGGCGGCTCAGGGCGTTGTGGCCGGCGTGGGCTCCTCCGAGACCGCGATGGCTGGCGGGAGGAGCGAATACACGACGGGGGTGACCACGCGGGACAAGAGGAGGGAGCTGGTGAGGCCGCCGATGATGACGATGGCGAGCGGCGAGTAGAGGCCGCTGCCCTGCATCGCGAGCGGGAGCAAGGCGCCGAGCGCGGTGGCGGTGGTGAGCACGATGGGCAAAAAGCGGGTTTCGCCGGCGCGTTCGATGGCCTCCTTGAGCGGCACGCCCTGGGCGCGGAGCTGATTGGTGAAGTCGACGAGAAGAATGGAGTTTTTGATTTCCATGCCGATGAGAGCGATGAAGCCGATGGCGCCGGTGAAGGACAGGGAGTAGCCGGTGATCCAGAGGGCGGTGACGCCGCCGATGAGGCCTAGGGGGACGACGGAGGCGACGATGAGGGTGCCGCGGAAGCTGCCGAATTCGAGGACTAGGATGGCGAAGATGCCGAAGGCGGCGATGAGGAGAATTTTGCCCATGCCGCCGAAGCTTTCCTCCTGGTTTTCGACTTCGCCGGAGAACGCCCAGCGGACGCCGGGGGGCCAGTCGAGCTTGGCGAGGTCCTCGCCGAGGGCGGCGGTGACCTTGCCGACGTTGTAACCGGCGCGGACCTGGGAGCGTACGAGGCCGGAGCGCTCGCGGTTGAAACGTTCGATGGTCGGCGGCACCGAGGAGAATTCGAGGCGGGCGACCTGGTCGATGGGCACGTAGGCGCCGCTGGCGGCCGGCACGGAAATCTTCTGCCAGTTCTCGAGCGTGGCGCGTTCGCCGCGGGGCAGGGAGATCTGGAGGTTGAACTCTTCGCCGTTGGTATCGCGGAAGCGCGCGACGTTGAGGCCGGCGAAGGCGAGGCGAACGGTGCGGTCGATGTTGAGGCGGGTGACACCGAGGAGGGCGGCGGCCTCTTCGTTGACCACGACCTTAAAGTCCATGCGGAGGGCGGCGAGGGGGTTGGCAATGCCTTCGGTGCCCGGGTGGCGCTTGAGGACTTCGGTGACCTGGGCGGCCATAGCGGTCATCTGCGCGAGATCCTCGCCGATGAGGCGGATGGCGATCGGGGCTTCGGAGCCGGGGCCGTTTTCGAATTCGACGAGGTCGATGCGGGCACCGGTGATTTCATTGCAGGCCTGGCGGAGTTTTTCGAGGACGGCCGGGCTGGTCTTGGGGTCGAATTTTTTGAGGGAAACGAGGACGGCGGCGACGTTGGATTTTTGGCGTTGGCCGTTCCAGTTGTAGTAAACTTGGGGGTTACCGCGGCCGATGTTGGTCGCGTAGTTCTCGATTTCGGGGGTCGCGGCGAGGAGCGCCTCGACTTTGCGTGCGATGGCGTCGGTGGCGGTGAGGCTGGAGCCTTCTTCGGCCTCGATTTCGACGAGGAACTGCGGGATGCCGGCCTTCGGGAAGAGACTGAAACCGATTTGTTTGACGACGAGCGGGGCGAGCGCGGTCAGGGCGGCGGCCAGAACGAGGGTGAGCACGCGGTGCTGCATGCAGAAATGGAGCAGCGGGCGGTAGGAAACGTGGATGGCGTGGTCGAGAAAGCGGAGGACGGCGTTGCCGTGCTCGGGTTCGTCGCCCTTGAGCAGGCGGCTGGCGAGGAGCGGGATGATCGTCAGGGAAACGAACATCGACGCCAACACCGTGGCGACGACGGCGAGGGGCATCGGGAAGATGAACTGGCCGGGGCCACCGGGGAGTTTGAGGAGCGGGAAGAACGCGAAGATGAGGGCGGCGGTGGTGCCGACGACGGCGACGGCGATCTGGTTGGTGGCGGCGAGGGCGGCGGCCACGGGGGCGTAACCCAAGCGGCGGAAGCGGGCGATATTTTCGACGACGACGATGGAGTCGTCGACGAGGAGGCCAAGGGCGATGACGAAGCCCACGATGGAGAGCTGGTTGAGGCTGTGGCCCATGAGGTGCAGGGCGAGGATGCCCATGGCGAGGGACAACGGGATGGAGACGAGCACGAGCAGGGACGCGCGGAAACCGAGCGGGAAAACCGTCACGAGCACGAGGGCGAAGGCGATGAGGAAATCGATTTCGAG
>CANIJN010000185.1 GCA_947467625.1 Opitutia bacterium
CTGGCGCGAGACGATCAAGCGAGGCGATTTCGTCCGCCTCGCCTCCGCCCAATGCCTCATCTACGCGAGCTATCTCGTCATCGATAACACCGGATTTTACCTGAACGTTTTCTACGTCAATGGCGGCGACCTGGCGAAGGGCGCACTCTTGAAGGGTTTCGCCGGGATGTGCTTCCAACTCGGCGGTCTGTGCGCGATTCCGTTTATCGTCCGGCTCTCTCAGCGTATCGGTAAGAAAAATACTTTTCTCCTCTGCACCGCTTCGCTCGTAGTCGCCGGGATCGCAAAATGGTTTTGCTACGTGCCCGACGCCGGTTGGCTCCTCGTCATTCCGTCACTCCTGCTCGCTCCCGGCCTCGTCGCCGTGATGGTGCTCGTCCCCTCGATGACCGCCGATATCTGCGACCTCGACGAAGTCACTACCGGTGCCCGCCGCGAGGGCATGTTCAACGCCGTTCTGGGCTGGGCACTCAAGGTCGCCCTCTCCGGCTCCATCTTCCTGGCCGGCGTCGCGCTGAGCCTCACCGGCTGGGACACCGCGCTCAAAGCCGCGCAATCCCCCGAGACCTTTCTCGCCATGCGCATCGCCTTCAGCGCCGGCACCATCGTCTTCGCTCTCGCCGCCGCCGCCCTCATCGCCGGCTACCGCGTCACCGAAGCCGACGTCACCGAATCCCGCCGCCTCGTCGCCGCCCGTCGCTCAATCGCCCATTCCGGAATGTGATATCCCATTTTCCCATGCGCCCGATCCTCCTCTCCCTCGCCGCCGCCCGCTCCGCTCCCCGCGCCCTCACTTCGCACCCGCCCGCGACAGAGCCGCCTTGATCACACCGACTCCCTGCTCCTTGAAGAGCAAACGCGGGAACCCAATCGCAAAATAATCCCGGTCGTAGATGTCGTGAAACACCGCCTGCCGCTCGCGCACGGCCGCCGCGAGGGCCGCAGCGTCGCGTTTGCGGTCATTCACCAGCGCGTAGACTTTCGCCTGGTGCTCGGCGTAATCGAGCCCGCGTCCAAGAAACACAATGCGGCGCAACACCGCCGCCTCACTCCCACTCGCTCCACTCGTCACCGCCGCCGCGGCGCGCGCCAGCGTCGCCCGCAGCGGAGCGAGGCGGGAGGGCCCGTAATACTTAGGAATCACAGCGTAGATCGAATCGGGATCGAGTCCGCGCGCCGGCTCGTCTTCCTCGGCGCGGAGTTCGCCGGCGACATCGCCCGCGATGCCCGCCGCGAGCTCGCTCGTGAGAGCCTCGAGCTGGGCGAAATAGTTTCTCACCTCAGGCGCCGCAGCTCCGAATCCTGCGCGACAATAATCGTCCACCAGCGCCGGCACATCCGCCGCCGGATTCCACAGGAGCTTCGCGAGCACGTAGTAGTTGAGCCCCTGCGTGGACCAGTGGTGGATGATCGAGTCGAAATCCGCGCCGAACATCATCGTCTCATAGCAATGCCGAAGATCTTCGCCCAGTTTCGTCACAAACACGCCGGGCAAGCCGTGACCCGAGTGCAGTGCGTTAGGCCGCAGCATGAGCGCATTGCCCGCCGCCGCCCAACCGTCCCAGCTCCGCCGGTCACGTTGGCGCGTGCCCTCGTCGAAATAGACGAGTCCGACAAAAGTGAACGCCAGCTGCGGATGCGGCACCACGCTTAGGGGCGGAGTGCGATACGTGCTGTAGGCCGAAGCGCCAAGCACCGTCCCCGGACGCATGCGCTGCACGTCTTCCGCGACACGATTGTAATACGTCACCATACGGTCCGTCATCGAAACGTAGGGCAACGTCACCTTCAGGCCGCCGAGGCGGATGGGGAGCGTGATCGACGGAGCATCCGCCGGATCCAGCGCTCGCGCGTTGGCGTCGAGATCCCACGCACTCGCCCCGCCGTCGTTCGGCGTGAGGGAAGCCATGCTGAGAAGCGGATCGCCGTCGAGTTCACGGAGTGCGTCGCGGGCCGCCTGCGCGATGAGACCGGGATTTTCCTTGTCGAGCCGCGGGCGCACCTTCGTGGCCATGCGCGTCCCGTCGGGCTGGAGCGCAAACCAGTCCGGATGCTCGCCCGCGAAACGCTCCGCGTAATCATTGTAAGCGTGCCCGAAACTCACTCGCTGACTCTGCCCAAGGCGTTGGCGGGCAAACCACGGATTAGCCTCCGCGTGCTTCGCCGCATAAACCCCCAGATCGGGCCGACCGAGGGCATTCAACGCCACGTTCACACGGTCCTCCAAGCTGATGACAGGTTTCTCCATGACACCCGAAACGCCGCCGTAATTACGGAGTCTACGGACCGCGAACGCCGGCGCATCTTCGATATCCAGCGGCGTAATCGTCACCGTCGTGCGCTGCGGAAACACCGTGCCGCCTTCGCCCGGCCACAACCACCGCACGCCGAGCTGACGCTCGATAAAGTCATAGACGCCATGCGCTGTACCCGTGAGCACTAGACCATTCGGCGCGCTCTCCGAGCCGGCGATAGCCAACGTCCGTCCGCTCGTGAGCTGGAGAAACCCTTCCGCGGGCAGCGCCTTGACCCGCGCGGCCACCGCGGGCGGCAGTGCCTCATCCGCGCCCAGCACGATCCGCACGATCTCGGACTCGACTGGCGCGCCCGCCGTCACGACCGGCACCGTGGCTCCAGTGATACGCGCCAGCGCGTCCACCAGTTCATCCGCTGCGGCGCGCAGCGCGCTCGAAGGTTTCGCCGGAAGCACAATCACACTTCGCGCCTTTCCGTCCTGCACGAGCGTGAGCGCCGCACCCGCCGCGACACGCTCATGCCGCAATGCCGGCAGCGGCCGCTTCCCCGCCAACGGCTCTGTGCGCTGGGGTCGCTTCGCCGCCGCGCCGAGCGGTACGTAACCCCACGGCTCGCGCTTCGTCGAAACCGTCGCGGGCTTCGCGCCCTCGGTGAGCGCAGACAGACGCTCGGCCAGTTTCACCAGCCGCAGATCGCCTGGTACTCGCGTGGGATCGGCCCCGAGATCCACCAACCGCTCGCGCGGTGCCAGCCCCGCCGGTAGCGCCGAGGAAAACGCCAGTAGCGTGCCACCACCGTGCACCCACGCGTCGAGCGCCGATACGTCGGCCACCGTCGCCCCGCGCGCCAGAATCACAACCTTCCGCGCCGCCAGATCGGCGGCCGCAAGCGACTTCGCCTCGTCGAAGGGAATGTCGAACCGCGCGTGGAACGGCTTGAACGCCGTCGCGCGCACAAACCCCAACTCCGCCTCGGCCGTGCCCACGAGGAGCACCTCGGCGGCAAACGCCGGCGCCATCAGCAGTGTGAGCATGAAAAGAGGACGTTTCATGTGCGAACGGAGGCGCGCACGGCCGCGATCATGCGCTGTTGGATTTTTTCCACGCCCCCCATCGCCTCGCGTGCGCGCATGCGGGAGGCCGCTGGATCGACTGTAATTTTTTCGAGCGCGGTCGCGAGTTGCACGCCGCTCGTCTCTTCGATTTCAAATAGCCAATCGCCGAGCCCGACGTCGCGAAACATGTGGCCCTTAAACGTATCGGTCGGCTGCCGCACGTGCATCACCGGCGTGCCCGCGGCGAGGCTCATGATGAGCGAGTGGGGCTCGACGCCGACGACGCAGAGCGACTGCGCGTAAACCGACGCCGCCTCGTCCGGCATCCAATAGCGGTCGCGCCAAACAACCGAGCGGCGCACGTCAACGGGAAGTTTTTCCAAGATCTGCGTGCGGCCCAACTCCACCTGATAGGTCATCTCCGCGCAAACGAGCACCTTCATTTTGGTGGCCTTCGTCCACGCCGTTATCATGTCACGCAGCCGCGCGTGATCGGATTCGGCGGTGCGAGCATTGATGGTGTCGCGCGTGCGTTCGGTGTCGTTACGCGCACCCGTCGGTGAGTAGCGCCGGTCTTCCTTCATCAGGTGATAGGGCGTGTAACGCAGCCGCGGAATGACGCAGACGAACTTGCCGGGTTCAAGCACGCTGGCCCGGAGAAATTCACCCGCCGTCGCATCATTGCGTAGATCGAAACCGAACACGGTATCCGGGCCGAACTCGAGGATCGGCGTCTTGATTCCTTCGCGGCGCAGATAGTCCCGCGAGATGGAGTCGCGGAGAAAGACAAACGCCGCGCCCTCCACCAGCGCGCGCATCGCCGGATCAATGCCACCCAGCGGACGTTTCTCCATCAGCGCACGCAGTTCGCGCAGCGTTCCACCCTCCGATTCACGGCCGGCGCCGATCCGGGAAACGGGGTCGAAGGTGATCCCGAGCACCCCGTAAGGTTTGCCCGTGATTTTCTTCCACGCGGTGAAATCCGCCGACGCAGAAAAATGCGCGGCCGAAGCATGCACTGCGATATCACACTCCGCGAAGGCGCGCGCGAGTTCTGGTGTCGAGGGCGTTCCGTCTTTCTCGATGATGCCGTCCACGAAGCGCACTTTCGGAAACGCCTTCACGAGCAGTTCGCGCGCGCCGAATTCAAGATTGCGCGGCCAGAGCGTAAGCTCGGCCTCCGGGAAATGGCGCTGGAGCAGCGCGAGCGCGCCGGGCGTGTGCGCGATGTCCCCGATATTCACGCTCTGCCACGCTGAGCGCACGAGCACGCGCGGCGGGCGCGCGGCTGCGGCGGAGAGCGGGCGCGCGGCCAGTGCGCCCGTGGCGGCAGCCGTGAAGTGGAGGAAGTGACGACGTTTCATGGAGCGTTCACGGCGCGTCCGATGGCTTCGGTCATCCCGTGCTGAATCGCGGACACCTTTGCCATGACGTCGCGCACGCGAGCGCGGGCGCGCGGGAGATCATCGTGGATCGACTTGAGCGCTGCCCAGAGCTGCGTGCCAGTCGCCTCAGTCGATTCGAAGAGCCAGTCGCCCAATCCGATGTCGGCAAACATCTGCCCCTTGATCGTATCGACCGGATTGCGGACGTGCAGGATGGGCGTGCCCGCGGCGAGCGCGATGATCGGCGAGTGGCACTCCGCGCTGATCACCGCGCGCGCCTTCGCGTAGAGCGCCGCCGCCTCGTCGGGCAGCCAGAACGTGTCGCGCCACACGACGCGTTTCCTCACGTCATCCGGCAGCGGATCGATCAACTGCTCCTTCGCCGTGGCCATCTGGTAGGTCATCTCCGGGCAGGCGACGACGCGCGCCCCGGTCGCACGCACCCAGCTTACGATCAGGTCCCGCAGCGCCGCGTGATCCTGTGCGGCCGAGGCGTCGTTCAAGGCGTCGATCTCGTAGTCGCCGGCGCTCCGCGGTAGATTCTTCATTCGGTAATACGGCGTATAACGCAGCCGCGGCACCACGCAGATGTAGTCTTCCTCCGCGAGCCCGTGCCGCTTGCGCCAATCCGCCGCACGAGTCTCGTCGCGCAGATCGAGGGCAAAGCAGCCCTCCGGACCGAACTCGAGCACGCCGGGTTTCAGCTCTTCACGTTGCAAAAACCGCAGCCCGAGCGTGTCGCGCGGGTAGATAAAGGCCGCCTTTTCGTAGAACGTCCGCGAGCCAAACTTCTTCTCAAACTCGCCCCGCGGCAGCCGCTCGATCTCCGCGCGCAGCTCCCGCAACGTGAGGCCGGCCGGCCGCGCGCGCCGGTCCGTGATCGGATCAAACGACGCGCCAAACAACCCGAAAGGCCGGCCGGTCGCGGCCCACTCCGTGTAGCTGCGGGCATTTTTCGTCGGAGAAAGAAAAAATTCGGCCTGCGTCCACGCCTCGGCCAGGGCAGGCGTGGACGCGCGACCGCTCGCATCGACTTCACCCTCGACGATGCGGAGCTGGGGGAAGGCTTTGCTCAGCATCTGCCGCTCGCGCTCGTGGAGGCTCCACGGCCAGAGCGTCAGCTCGGCGCCGGGCAGGTGGCGGTAAAGGAGCCGGATCGTGCCGGGCACGCGGCCGACATCGCCGATGTTTTCGTATTGGAGCGCCTCACGCAGGAGGATGCGCGGCCGCTTGGTTGACGCCGTAGCCGCGACACCACGGCTGGAAGGTAGCGCGAGCGCGGCGCCGGCGGCGGCCGTCGTGGTGAGAAAATGGCGGCGGGTGATGGTGGTCATCGGCGGCTGGAAACGGCGGCTCCGTTAAAAACTCCCCTTGAGTCCGAACGTATAGGCCGCTCCGAAGAGATCGATCTGCCGCGTGCGCGCATACGCCGGCGTGTGGGGCGCGTAGGCCTCCGTCACGTTCGACATGTTCGTGAGATTGCGGACCGTCGCGTAAACGCCAAGGCGGCGCGAGATGCGCCACTCGACGTTCACGTCGATCTGCAACCGCGACTTCAGATAGGTGTAAGTACCGGCGGGGACGTTCGCTCCCGCGATGGCCGTCTGACGCCGCGGGCCGGTGTAGTTCCAATTGAACTTCGTGCTGAAGCGCGGGCGGTCGAGGCTCACCCCCCAGTTGATCGTGCGGTCCGTGAACCCACTGAAATCCGCCGTCGTCGCCCCGCTGAGCTGCATTTCCGTGCCATTGAAAAAAACGCCGACGCCCCGCGCCCAGTTCGGCAGAAACTCTAACCGCTGCCGCCACGCGTATTCCAACCCAGTCACACGTGCATCGCCCACGTTGAACTGCGACACGAGGTTGTAGCCGACATAGTCGTCGCTCAGACCGTAGCGCTCGAGCTGCTCCGCCGTGGCGATCGTCGTCACACTGCCGAAGAAATCCGCGACATCCTTGCGAAACGTACCGACCGAGAACAGCCCGCCCTTGTTCGGATAGTATTCGAGCGTCACGTCCCAGTTGTCGGCCGTCCACGGCGTGAGGCCCGTGTTGTTGACCGTCACAGTGCGCGTCGCCGCAGTCGGATCACTCACCGTCGTGCCCGGAATAATCTGCACGAAGTTCGGCCGGCCCAGCGTCTTCGCGTAGGCGAACCGCGCGATGAGATTTTCGCGGAGGTTGATCGTCGCATTGAAGCTCGGATACCAGTCGCCGTAGTGGCGCTTGGAGTGGGAACCACGGTCCTTGTATTGCAGCCGCGCGAGCGCGACGGCGTCGGTCGTCACGCGCACGGGCCGGCCGTTGACGAGAATCAGGTTGCCCGCCGCGTCTTGCTGATAGGTCGCCCGGAGATCGTTGAGCACGCCGTAGCCATCGTCGTCGGTGCGCTCGTAGCGCGCGCCGCCGACGAGCCAGAGGCGGTTTTGGAACAGCCGTGCATCGGCGCGGAGGTAGCCGGCGGAAACCGTCTCGGTAATCTTGCGCGAATTGTTGGCGCTCGTGCTGATCGCCGAGGTGTCGTTCAACACGAAATATTCCGGATGCTGCTGGTGGAGCGACCACAGTTTCGCGGTACTCTGCCAGCGGCGCGGCTCCAAACCCCATGCCATGTACTGCCCGGAGTAACCGGTGGCCTCGAGGTCGTAGCGGCCGACCACATCGTCGGCCGTATTGGCGACTCGGTCGGGGCCGACGAAATTCCGGGACAACTGGGGATTGCGCATGTCGCGATCTTCACGGCGCAGATCGAGGCCGGTCTTAAGGGTGAGCGGGATGCGGAGGTCGAAATCGCGGCGCGCGTTCACGTGGAAACTGCCGACAACGGCGAGCACGTCGGCCTGGTTGCTGCGCGCACTGCCGATGGTGGCGTTGTTAATATTCGTGCCGTCTACCGGCACGCCGGCGGCGGTCGCTGCAGTCATGGTCGCCGGACGGATCGCGCTGATCCCAGCAAAGTTCACGGTCACAGTCCGCAGCGTGTAAGCGGCCTGCTCGAAGAAACCCTCGTCCACATCGCGGTAGTGCACAGTCGAGGTGGAGTACGCCCCGCCCGCATCGAGTTTCCAGACCGGACCAACGTGGCGCCATTTGAGATTGGAAAAGATCGTGGCCCCGGCCTTGCGGCGCGATTGCGTCGAGTAGGCGACAGAGCCCGCGCCGGCATTGCCGCGAGTGAAATCCGGTCCGTAGGCCGCAACCGTACCGACCGTCCAAGTCTGATCGACAATATCGGTGAACTGATCGGTGCCCGAATACGAAGCGCCGACGGAGAGCACATCGCGCGGGGTGAACTTCCAATCGGCAGTCACGCTGAACGATTCGCGGGATAACATCGCAGGCGCACTTGGCAGGCGGTAGCTGAGCAGCGCGGGACTCACCGCGGTGCCGGCCGGGTTGTTCGTGGCGATGGGCGACCACGTGGGCTGCGACGAGTAGGACTGCTGGAAGCGCGAGAAATAGGTGCCGTTAAACGTGAATCCAAACGCCTTGGACAGAGGCACGATGTAGGAGAAATCCATGCCGGGCCGAATGCGCCAGCCACTCGAACCTTTCCCCGGGCCGGACTTCTCGCCGAGCGAGAGATACATACCATTAGCTGATTCGAATACGTGGTAATTGAACTGCGGGCGCGCCAGCTCAAAGGCACTTTTGCTGATCACATTAACCGCTCCGCCGAGCGAATTCGCCGCCATTTCAGGCGTAGGTGTCTTGCTCACCTCCACGCGCGCGATGTTGTTCATCGAGAGGCCGACGAGTTCGAAATTACGGTTGGTACCGCTCGTGGCCGCGGAGGCGATGGGATTGCCGTCCACGGTGAGTGGCGTGTTGTTCGCCGGCACGCCGCGCACGGAAACGGTGTTCGGCTGAAAGCCCGCCATGTCGATGGTCACGCCGGGCACAAACTTCAGAAACGCCCCGACGTTACCCTCGCCGATGTCGCCATATTCATCGCCGGAGACGACGCTCTTGATGTTACCCGCGAAACGCTGCTCGTTGATCGCGATGGCCGCAGCGTTCGTTTCGCGCGCCTCGGCGACGACGAATTCTCCCAGTGCCACAACGTTGTCGTCACCCGCGCGCGGCGAGCGATCGAGTTCGAAGTCGCGTCGCACCGTCTCGCCGGCGGACACCGCGACGCGCACGGTCTGCGGGGCGAGGCCCGTGAAGAAGACCCGCACGTTCACCTCGCCAGCCGGCACGCCGACGAGGCGAAACTCGCCAGATTCGTCGGTGAACGCGCCGAGTGTCGTCCCCTCGATCGTGATCCGCGCGTTGGTGAGATAGCTTTTGCTCGTGAGATTCAGCACACGCCCCTCCAGAGTACCTGCGCCACGAGCGCGCACGGCGGTCGCTGGGGCTGGCGCCGCCACCGAGGCGTTTGGGCCGGCGGCCCTCGCCACGGCAAAGGTTCCGCTCCGCTCGTCGAAGGTCGCGCGCAGCTCCGTGCCCCCGAGCAGGCGGCCGATGCCGTCTTGCACAGTGAACTCGCCCTGCACCGGCGCCGTGCGCACGCCGCGGACTTCGTTGGCCGGATAGACAACCTGCTGGCCCGCCTGCTGCGCGAAACGTTTCAGCGTCTCGCTCGCATCGCCGGCCGGGACGTCGAAGGTCTTTCTGGCCTCGGCCGCGCGCACCGGCAGCGCGAGGAACAGGGAAAAAATCGCAACCACGAGCGGACCGCCCAGCGCAAAGCGGGAGGCTGAGCGGAGGGCGGCGAGTGCAGAAAACGAGTAGAGACGAGTCATGGGATGGGGTTCAGCTGCTACCAAGACGCGTTCCCACGCTGAACCCCGTAACAAAATCGTTGAAATTCTTTGCGTCGTCGTCGGACGAGGTCCGCCCCTCAGCGCGGCGCGCCCGCCGCCGCCGACCGGCGCAACACGATCACGCCGTCGGCGCGGCGCTCGACCGCCACATGCAAGCTCGTCTCCAAGAGGCGCACAAAACCCTCGACGTTGTCCGAACGCAGCGTCGCCCCGATGGGCAGCGCGGCGAGAATCGGATCGGCGACGACGAGCTTCACGCGATTGTCGCGATTGAATTCCGCCACGACCTGCGCGAGCGGCGCATCGGCAAACTCGAGTTGCCGCGGCTGCCAGGCGAGCAGGCGCGCCAATTCCTCGGGCGCGACCGGCGTGACGTACGCCACCGCATTCGGTGCGACGAGCGAGACCACCGCGCGCTCACCGACGGCCACCAGAGCGGATTCCGGCGCGGTCTCCGCCTCGGCCCCCACCGCTGCCAGCGCCGCCCGCGGCGGATCGACGCGCACACGACCCTCAGTGACGACCACCTCGACCGCCTCGGACTGTAACCTGACATCGAACGCCGTACCCACGGCGCGCACGCTCACGCGATTCGCCTCGACGACGAAGGGCCGCAGAGGATTTTTCGCGACCGTGAAATGCGCCTCGCCCCGCACCAGGCGCACCCGCCGCTCCTCGGCGGTGAACCGCACTTCGACCTCCGCGCCGCGGTTCAAATCGATGGTCGAACCATCTTCCAGCAGCCGCCGGAGCACCGGCACGATTTCGGCTGCCAGGGGTGTCGCCTCCGGGAGTTTTCTCCCCCCAGGTGCGTCGGTCCCTCGCCACACGCTGAAGGCGAGCGCAAGGCTCGCCGCCGCTGCGAGACCACCCGCGACCCACCCGCGCCACGGTCGCCTCATCCGCCGCTGCGCCAGCAAATCAGGATTTGGGAAAGCCCCGTGCTCGGGCCGCCATTGCGCGAGAATTCTGAGCCCATTGAAGGTCTGCTGATGCCGCGCGAACCACTCGCCGTGGCGCGGGTCCTCGGCCAACCAGCGGAACAGCTCATCCTGCTCGGTCGCCGTGAGCCCGCGGTCGTGTTTCGCGAGCCACGCAGCAGCGCGGTGTGCGATCTCGGCCACTTGACCCGGACTAGAGGAGCGAACGTCCACGGCGGATTTAACCCGAGCAGCGGCGGCGCACGAATTCCGTGCAGCGCCTGATTCCGATGGTCACCTGCGCCTCGACCGTGCGGACGGAGATTCCGAGTTGCGCTGCGATTTCCTTCTGCGGCAGGCCGTAGACATTGCGCAGCGTCATCACCTGACGGCAACGGTCGGGCAAAGCGTGGATGGCCTGGGTCATGAGTTCGATTTCCTGATTGCGGGCGACGGTCTCCGCGACGTCTTCGCCCGCCTCCAAGACGCACAACTCGTCCCAACCCCCTAAAGATTCCGCGTGCGTGATGCGCCGGCGACGGAAAAAATCGAGCGCGAGGTTACGCGCCGTCGCAAAGAAAAACGCCTTGGGCAGGCGCACCTCGCGTTTGCCACGCGCCGCGATGAGCCGCGCGTAGGCGTCCTGCACGATGTCGTCCGCATCGGTGAGCTGGGGAAAGCGGCTGTGCAGCCACGCCCGCAGCATCGGTTCGTGGGGCTGCACCTGCTCGGCGAGCCAGCGGGCGGTCTCGGGATCTTGCGGGGGCACAGTCGATTGCTATGCGCCGCCGCCCACGGACGAGTAAAGCAATTTCTTAATCCATCGTGGCGCGC